>NZ_JBVJQR010000033.1:0-73790 GCF_055608425.1 Kitasatospora sp. NPDC036934
GAACCCGGAAGCTAAGCCTCACAGCGCCGATGGTACTGCAGGGGGGACCCTGTGGGAGAGTAGGACGCCGCCGAACAATTCTTCAGAAAAGCCCCTGATCCTTTTGGATCAGGGGCTTTTCGCATTTCCGGGCCAGTCAGATCAACCGAATCAGTCGGATCATCCCGAAAGGGTGGGTGTTGCTCCTACCACCGTCAGGTGGTCCTAGGTCTACCCCGGAATTGGGGTGCCACGGCCAGTGTCCCGAGCGGGTCGTTCGTGAACACTGAAGAGGACGATCGGTACCGGCATCAGGAGCTTGCGTGACGACAGAGACCCGTACGAGCGGCACGTCCGTGCGTGCGCAGACCCAGGAGGCCTTCCGGGCCGGTGGCCAGGGCCTGGGCCGGCTGGCCCAGGTGGTGCTGGCGGCTGTGCCGGGCTTCGTGCTCCCGGTGGGGGCGGCCGTCATCGCGGGGGTGGTGACGGCCCGGTTCCTGCAGTACTACTACCCGGTCTCCCTGGTGGCCCTCGCGGCCGCCGCGGTCGCGGGCTCCGCGGTGGCGGCCGCGTGCGTCCGCCGGACGGCGGACCGCACCCGCCGGTTCCTGGAGCGCTGGTACGACATCCGGCTGCCGGCGGTCTACCAGTCGATGCCTGAGCTGGAGCTGGACGACCGCGGGCACTGGTGGACGGGCTACTCGTACCACCGCTCGCGGGCGGTCGCGAAGTACGCGCAGCTGATCCACTGGGGCCTGCGGGACCGGACCACCCGGGCCGAGATCCTCTGGCTGATCGTGAACCCCGTCCTCGTCGCCGCCCTGGCCGGCGCGGTGGGCCTGTTGCTGGTGCTGGGCGCGGCCTTCGCGCTGGGCGGGGCGGTGCCGACCGTCGGGTTCGGCCCGATCAGCGCGCGGATGACACGCGTCACGCTGAGCCTGCTGGTCGGGGGTGGCATGGTCCTGGTCGGGATACTCCTCGCCCCGTACGCGGTGCGCGGTTACGCGGAGGCCGCCCGCCGGGTGCTGGATCAGGACGGCCGGGCGACGCACGCCCAGCTGACCAGGCGGGTGGCCGTGCTGACCGAGACCCGGGCGGATGCGGTGGGCAGCCAGGCGGCCGAGCTGCGGCGGATCGAGCGTGACCTGCACGACGGCGCCCAGGCGCGGCTGGTCGCGATCGGGATGACGCTGGGCACCATCGAGCACCTGATGGAGACCGACCAGGCGGCCGCGCGGGAGCTGCTGTCCGAGGCGCGGCAGTCCTCGGCGCGGGCGCTGCAGGAGTTGCGAGACCTGGTCCGCGGCATCCACCCGCCGGTGCTCGCCGAGCGCGGACTCGGCGATGCGGTCCGGGCGTTGGCGCTGGACGGCGCGCTGCCGACCGAGGTGTTCGTGAGCCTGCCGGACCGCCTGCCGGCCCCGGTCGAGGCGGCGGTCTACTTCAGCATCAGCGAGCTGCTGGCCAACGCGGCCAAGCACTCGGGGGCCGACCAGGTGTGGGTGGACATCCTGTACCGGGCCGGGATCCTGCGGGTGACGGTGACGGACGACGGTGTGGGCGTGGCGGATCCCTCGCGGGGCACGGGCCTGCGCGGGATCGAGCGACGATTGGGTACCTTCGACGGTGTCCTCGCCATCGACAGCACGTCGGGCGGTCCCACCACCATCACCCTGGAGTTGCCGTGCGAGTTGTCCTCGCCGAGGACCTCTACCTCCTTCGCGAAGGCCTGACCCGGCTGCTGGAAGCACACGGCTTCACCATCGCGGCCGCCGTGGAGACCGGCCCCGAGCTGCTGGAGGCGCTGTTGACCCACCGCCCGGACGTGGCGGTGGTGGACGTCCGACTGCCCCCGACGCTCACCGACGAGGGTCTCCAGGCCGCTCTCCAGGCACGCCGGGAGATCCGCGGCCTGCCGGTGCTGGTGCTCTCCCAGCACGTCCAGCAGTTGTACGCGCGGGAGTTGCTGGCGGACGGCACCGGCGGGGTCGGCTATCTGCTGAAGGACCGGGTGTTCAACGCCGGGCAGTTCATCGACGCGGTCCGCCGGGTGGCGGCCGGTGGTACGGCGATGGACCCGGACGTGATCGCCAAGCTGATGCAGACCACCTCGCGCCGTCCCGGTCCGCTGCTCGGACTGTCCCCGCGCGAGCGTGAGGTGCTGGAACTGATGGCCGAGGGCTGTTCCAACTCGGCGATCGCCGCCCGCCTGGCGGTGAGCGACGGCGCCGTGGCCAAGCACATCGCCAACATCTTCGGCAAGCTCGGGCTGGCCCCCGACGAGGACGCCAACCGCCGGGTGATGGCGGTGCTGGCCTACCTCAACGGCACGGCGGGGCAGAGCCACTGACGGCCCGACCGGCCCGACCGGTCCGGGCGCAGGCACCGGTACGGCCGGTACGGTGACACTCCAGGCTGCGGAAACGCTGAAACACGCGTACGAGTAAACTCCGGTGGGCCGAGCCCGGAGGCCGCTCAGCCGTCCGGCGGCCCGACTGGCGGGAACCGGCAGCCGAGGCGCGTACGGCAGCGCCGACATCCAGGGGTTGATAGACGTAATGGCACGCCCAACGCTCACCAAGGCCCATCGCGGCCTGCTCGGCCTGGTCGCGGCCGGCGCCTGCATCATCTCGGGCATCGGTTTCGCAGGCTCGTACAACGCGGTGCGCGAGCTGGCCCTGGAGAAAGGTTTCGGTGCCTTCTCCTACGCCTTCCCGATCGGCGTCGACGCGGGCATCGTGGTGCTCCTCGCCCTCGACCTGGTGCTGACCTGGCTGCGGATCCCGTTCCCGATGCTGCGCCAGACGGCCTGGCTGCTGACCGTCGCCACCATTGCTTTCAACGCTGCCGCCTCCTGGGGCGACCCGCTCGGCATGGGGATGCACGCAGTCATCCCGGTGCTGTTCGTCGTGGTGGTCGAGGCCTCCCGGCACGCGGTCGGTCGGATCGCGGCGATCACGGCGGACCGTCACATGGAGTCGGTCCGGGTGATGCGCTGGCTGCTCTCCCCGGTGCCGACCTTCCGGCTCTGGCGGCGGATGAAGCTCTGGGAGCTCCGCTCCTACGAGGAGGTCATCCGGCTGGAGCAGAACCGGCTGGTCTACCGGGCGCAGCTGCGCTTCCGCTACGGCCGGGGCTGGCGCCGCTCGGCCCCGATCCAGGCGCTGCTGCCGCTCAAGCTCGCCAAGTTCGGTGTCCCGCTGGACCCGTCGCTGCTGGACCGGCTGGACGAGGAGGCCCGCGAGCGGGAGGCCAAGGAAGCGCTGACGGAGCAGCAGTCCCAGCAACTCGAGGCCCAGCCCCAGCCCCAGCAGAACCACGCGGCCGCGGCCATCGCCGAGGTGGAAGCGGCTCCGGTCCAGGAGCCGCAGCAGCCGCACACGCAGCGGGCCCTGCCGCCGCAGCAGACGCAGACACGCACGCCGATGCAGCCCCAGCCCCAGCCCCAGGCCCAGGCCCTCGCGCCTCATCCGGAGCCGTCCCAGGTCGCGGATCAGCCACAGCCGCAGGCTCCCGCCTCCGCCACGGTCCCGCCGGTGCCCGTCGAGGTGGCCGGGCCGGTGCTGGCGAAGCTGGCCGCAGTGCGCCGACGCGCCGAGAACGAGCCGGAAGCCGAGCCGGAGGAGGCCCCGCAGCAGCGCGGTGAGGAACTGGACGTCTGGGTCGCGCGCCAGGTCCGTTCCGGCGGTCAGCGGCCCGATGCCGCCCCCGTCAACTCCGCGGCACCCGCCACGCCTGGCGGCCGCGCACCCGGCCAGTCCTCGCCCTGGTTCGCCGCTGCGGCCCCGGCCGTCGACGAGTCGACCCCGGAGCTTGCTTCTGCGCCCCAGCCCCAGCACCCCCAGCCGCAGGACCGGCCGGACCAGGGCCGGCAACCGACCCGTGCCGGCCAGCCCGAACCCGCTCCGGCGCCCGCGCACCTCGACGTCGACGTGGCGTACGAGGGCCTGCTCTCGTACATCGACAACCACGGCCACCAGCCCGACGCCCAGCGCCTCGCCGAGTGGCTGACCACGGAGTACGGCGTCACCGGCAAGGGGCCGGAGGGCTCGGTCCACCCCAAGGAGGTAGCCGACCTCTACCCGAAGCTGAACGCGCGCTTCCAAGCCGCCGGGAGGGACTGAGCCCGCGCTGACACCCCGCGTCCACCGCTCGGTCGGCCATTGACGGCCGTCCCCGCCGGAGCTACCGTCACCTCAACAATTTGTTGAAGTGCTGGTTCGGCATGGAGGAGCGCGGATGTCGCAGGTCGAGGTCGACGGAACCGGACCGACGGGCGGGGCCTCCTTCTCCGCCGCCGCCCGCACCGCCGTGGAGGCGCTGCTCGCCCCGGTGGACGCCGACCTGGCGCGCCGCTACCCGGGCGACTCCGGTACCCGGCAGCCGGTCCACACCGTCTACGTTCCGGCCGACGCCTTCCGCGCGGACACCGTACGGGAGTGGGGCCGCCGGGCCCTGGAGGCCTTCGACACCCATGCCGGCACCCCCGCCGAGCTGGCCCGCGCCCTCGGCGTGGCCGACGACGAACTGCTCGCCGACGTGCACGCCCGGGTGCGCGCCAAGCTGGAGCGCGAGCCGGTCGAGGACCTGCGGATCGACTTCGAGGACGGCTACGGCCCCCGCCCGGACGCCGAGGAGGACGCCGCCGCCGTCCGGGCCGCCGAACTGGTCGCCGCCGCGGTGGCCGAGGGCGCCGCACCGCCGTACCTCGGCATCCGGATCAAGTGCATGGAGGAGCCCGTCCGCGCCCGCGGCATCCGCACCCTGGAGCTGTTCCTCGCCACCCTGCTGGCGAACGGCGGGCTGCCGGAGGGACTGGTCCTCACCCTGCCCAAGGTCACCTACGCCGAGCAGGTCACCGCGCTGGTCCGTCTGTTGGAGGACTTCGAGCACCGGGCCGGGCTGCCCGCCGGCCGGATCGGCTTCGAGATCCAGATCGAGACCACCCAGGCGATCCTCGGCCCGGACGGCCGGGCCACCGTCGCCCGGATGATCGAGGCCGCCGAGGGCCGCGCCACCGGCCTGCACTACGGCACCTTCGACTACAGCGCCTCCTGCGGCGTCAGCGCGGCCCACCAGAGCATGGACCACCCCGCCGCCGACCACGCCAAGGCGGTCATGCAGGTGGCCGCGGCCGGCACCGGCGTCCGTCTCTCCGACGGCTCCACCAATGTGATCCCCACCGGCTCCACCGAGCAGGTGCACGCCGCCTGGAAGCTCCACCACGACCTGGTCCGCCGCTCGCTGGCCCGCGCCTACTACCAGGGCTGGGACATGCACCCGGCGCACCTGCCGACCCGCTACGTCGCTGTGTACTCCTTCTACCGGGAGGGCCTGGCGGCCGCCGCCGCCCGGCTGGCCGCCTACGTCGCCAAGGCGGGCGGCGACGTGATGGACGAGCCCGCCACCGCCCGGGCGCTCAGCGGCTACCTGTTGCGTGGCCTGGACTGCGGCGCCGTCGACCCGGCCGAGGTCACCGCGTTGACCGGTCTGGACCGCGCCCAGCTGGACGCCCTGGCCGGCCGCTGAGTCCCCGGCCGCGCGCCAACTAGGCTGGCGGGTGCCGCCCCCGACCACGGGGCGCGCACCGCCAGCCGTCGCCGTTCCCGGGAGAACCACCGCGTCATGTCCGCCACGCCGGAACCGACCGCCAGGCCGTACCTCACCATCCGGCGGGCCGGCAGCCACGAGACCGAGATCAAGAAGTCCCGCTTCATCTGCCACCTCGCCCGGGTCTCCGACGAGGACGAGGCACAGGCGTTCATCGCCGGCGTCCGCAAGCAGTACTGGGACGCCCGGCACAACTGCACTGCCTTCGTGGTCGGCGACGACCAGCGCCGCGAGCGCTCCAGCGACGACGGCGAGCCCGGCGGCACGGCCGGGGTGCCGATGCTGGAGGTGCTGCGCCGGCGCGGCCTCACCGATACCGTCGCGGTGGTGACCAGGTACTTCGGCGGGATCAAGCTCGGCGCGGGCGGTTTGGTGCGGGCGTACGGGAACGCCGTGTCGCAGGCGGTCGACGAGGTCGGCCTGCTGGAGCGGCGGCCGGTCGCGCTGCTCGCGGTGACGGCGGACCACGTGCGCGCCGGGCGGGTGGAGAACGACCTGCGGGCCGCCGGGTACGCGGTGAACGACCTCGCCTACGAGGCGGCCGGGGTGCGGATCGAGGTGGGCGTGCCGGAGCCGGAGGTGGCCGGGTTCCACACCTGGCTGGCCGAGGCGACCGGCGGAACCGCGGTCGCCGTGCCGGCCGGCCGCACCTACGTCGAGGTACCGGTCTGAGCCGTGGGCTCCGTGGGCTCCGCGTGCTCTGCGGGCCGCACCTGTTCCGCAGGCTGTGCCCTCCCCGCCTGGGCGGCGGGTTCCGGCCACCCGTCCGGCCGGATCGCGATCGGCCCGGTCCGGCCTCCGGTGGGGCCTGATCGACCCGCGCTGCCGCGCAACCTGGGTCGCTCCCCGTAACCGAGCGGCCGCGCCACGCGGAAGACGGCTTGAACAGATTCACTCGAACGTAGTGTCGTGGCCCGGAGTTGGAACTTCCGCTCCCGGCCGTGGCGTTTCCTGGGCAAGGATCCGGCGGAACCGGACGAAAACCATCGATGGAGGACAACGGACCCCACCCCGCACCACGGAGGTATGCGCATGACCTCAGATCACTCGCCGTCGCTCGCCGGTGCCGACCTACCCGGCCTCCGAGGCCCCGCGACGCCCTACCGGATGACCGTCACCACTGCCCTCCCGCACGCCGAGGCCGTCGCCCTGGCCGACGAACACCTCGCCTCCTGGCTGAAGCAGGAGGGCTGCGAGGAGCCCCCGCCCGCCCCCGGTGCCACCGCGGGGACGTCCCCCGTCGCCGAGCGCCTGCGCCTGGGCGAGCGCGTCCTGTTGGACCGGGACCACGGACCGCTGCGCGGCGGCCCGGGCGCCGGCCGCTACGACCGCCGTCGCCTGCGCACCCCGGCCCCGCACGGCACCCGACAGCTGACCCTCACCGTCGCCACCGGGGCCGGCGGCCCCACCTGGGTCCGGCTGGAGGCCGAGACCCACCACACCGGCAGCGGTGTGCGCACCCCCTGCCGGGTGCCGGTGCCTGAACTCGCCCGCACCCTGCTGCCGCTGCTCGACGCCGCCGACGGCCCGGCCGCCGTCCACCCCGCTCCCCGGGTGATCACGGCCGACGAGGTGGACGCCCTGATCGACGAGCTGTGCGACCCGGAGCGCCGGCTGCCCACGGTGGTCGCCAGCGTGCCGGTGAACCTCCCGCTCGACCACTGGGTCGAGGAGGTCGTCCGCCCGCTCTGCCGCCAACTCCCCGGCCTCGCCACCGCGTACGTGCTGGACCCGGGCGCCCGCACCGGGTTCAACGTGGCGCTGGAGTACCACGCCGTGTACGGCGGCGCGGTGCGCACCTACCTGCCCGAGGTCGACCCGGCCTCCCGGCAGGACGGCGCCCGACATCCGGTGCTCGCCCGGGGCCGAATAGAACAGGACCTCCGCCGCGCCGCCGGGCTGCTCGCCCGCGAGCCGCGCCGCCTCGCCGCCGACCAGCCGCTGCCGGCGCCGCTGGCCGCCGTCCCGGTGCTGCGCGTCCCGCCCCCGCAACTGCGCCCGGCCGCCGACCTGGTCGGGGAGACGGACACCCGCGGGGAAACCACCGCGAGCACCGTCCCGACCCCCACCTGCCCGACCCTCGCAGTCCCGGCCCCCACCGGCCGGACCGACCCCGCCGCCGAACTGGCCGCGCTCGCCCGCGAGGAGCAGCAGGACCGCGCCGAACAGCAGGCCAGGGCCGACGAACTGGAGCGGGTCCGACGCATCCTCCGCCTCGAACGCCGCGACCGGGGCCAGTCCAGGGACGGTCACGAGGGCCGCCTCCGCACCGGCACCCGCGGCTCCCTGGCCGGCCGTCACTGCAGCGGACCGGGCGGCGCCCCGGCAGCCGGCCGCCCCGCCGCCCAGTCCTCCGGATGCCCCGGCAAGCCCGCGACCTTCACCGAACTCCTCGCCAGGATCGGCGAGTTCCCCCTGCTCTCCTTCACCGGGGACCAGAAGAACGCGCTCGCCCTGGACGGACTCCAGTGCGCCGGAGCCGGCTGGGCCCGGCTGGCCTGGGACGGCCTGACGGCGCTCCAGGAGTACGCGGAGGCAGCCGTGCGCGGCACGGCCGGCGGGGACTTCAAGCAGTGGTGCGAGCACACCCCTGACGGCTGTCACCGCTTCCCGCCGCGCAAGGCGGTGCGCGGGGAGTCCCGGACGGTGTTCAGCCACACCAAGTGGAAGCGCGAACGGATGCTGCCGGTGCCGGAATGCGTCGACGCCTCCCGGCGCGCGTTCATGGGCGCGCACCTGCGGATCGGCGGCGGCCGCACCGCACCCCGGCTGCACTATCTGGACGACTGCTCCGGCAGTGGCCGGATCTACGTCGGCTACATCGGCCTGCACCTCACCAACACCCGGACCAACTGACGGGCTTGGCTGACCGCTGCGCCCGTTCGGTGGACAATGTCCGGCAGGGGCGGGGCCGCGGTCCGGTTTCTCGCCCCGGGCAGGTGCCGGACGAGCATGGGGGAACGACGACCGATGCAGTACTCAGCAGACGGCCAGTCCGACGGCACCGCCACCGTCCAGTTCCCCCAACCGGGCTTCCTCGCCTCGGTCTTCCGCGACCTCGGCTCCGACCAGGGCCCGGAGTCGGACGATGCCTCGGGCGGGGCCGCCCCCGAGCGCCCCGGCCCGGGGGCGACCGGGGACGGCCCGGCCGCCCCCGCCGGATCGCCGGCCTCCGGCTCCGCCGACCCGGGCCCCGCCGGTCCCGACCCCGACGAGGCCCTCGCGGCCCATGCCAGGGCCGCCGCCCTCACCCACCACCGCACGCTCACCGTCCAGGCCGAGCACGACCGGCTGGCCGACCTGCTGCGGCGGGCCGCGCTGCCCGTCTCGGCGATGGACTTCGAGAGCCAGCTGCGCCACTACGAGCCCCGCCCCTACCCGGCCGACGGCCCGGACGCCGCCGACGGTGCCGAGCCCCGCTGGGAGGACTTCGCCCCCGCCGAGCCGGCCGCCGCCGACCCGGAGAGCGGCCCGTCCCGCCGGTTGCTGGACTCCGGCTACCAGCGCGAACTCGCCCGGGCCCGGCTCACCCACCAGCGCACCCTGCGCGAGTGGCGCACCCGCCGGGCCGAAGCCGGCAGCCCGGCCGCCGGGGAGTCACGGCGCGCCCACGAGGCGGCAGAGGAGGCCCGGGCCCGCGCCGTGCGCGAGTACAACGAGAGCCTGGAGGAATGCCGGCGCGCCTACCGGCTGGCCGAGCCGGCCGCCGTGGAGTCGCTGCTGGAACGGGCACTGGCCGCCGCCGAGACCGCGACCCAGGACCTGCCGGCCCCCTGTCGGGCGGTCTTCCGCCCGCTCACCCGCACCGTCGTGCTGGACCTCGACCTGCCCCCGCTCGACCTGGTGCCCTCGCTCACCGGCTACCGGCTCGCCCCCGACGGCGACATCGTCCCGGTGCCGCGGCCGCCTGCGGACCGGGCCGCCGACTACCTGCGGCTGGTCGCCCGGCTCGCCCTGCGCTCCCTGCAGGCCGCCGACGCCGTGGACACCGACGAGATACTCGCCGGCGTCGTCCTCAACGGCTGGCTGCGCGAGCCCGGCGCGGCCGAGCCGCTCTGCCTGCTCAGCGTGGACGCCGACCGCGACGCGCTGGCCCGCACCCGGCTGCTGCCGCCGGAGACCCCGTACGAGGACCGCGACGACGAGGGCGTCTACGCCGACGCCGAGCGGGACGAGGCCCTGGTCCGGCTGCGCCAGCTCGGGGCCGCCGTCACCCCGGACCCGTACGCCCGGGCCGTCGTCCAGCCGACCGCCCGGGCCGGTGCCGCCGTCCCGGCCACGTCCGACCTGTCCGCCAACGAGTTCGCCCAGCTGGTGCGCGACCTGCTCACCCGGGGCGGGCTCGCCGAGTGGAGCGTGCGGCTGCGCGGTCCGGCCGGGCTGGTGGCCACCGGTGAGGGTGCCCCGGGCAGCGCGCTGCCCGGCCGCTGGGTGGTCTGGGCCTCCCGGGACACCGCGTCGGTCACCGCGGAGCAGATCGAGACCCTGGCCGAGGCGGTCCGCGAGGAGTCCGCCGAGCGCGGCCTGCGGCTGACCACCGGCGGCTTCGCCGACGAGGCCCTGGACCTCACCGCCGAGGAGAGCCACCGGCACATCCACCTGATCGACGGCGACGGCGTCCGCGAACTCGCCCGCACCCACCTCGGCCTGCCGCTCGCCGCCGGTCACTGATCGGCCCGGCCCGCCCCACCCGGCCCGCGCCGATCCGCCCCGGCCTGCCTCGATCCGCCTCGACGGGAGTTCACCCCGGCGGCCCACCCGGCGGGCGCCCCTCCAAGTCCGGACCAAGGCTGAGGGGACCGGGCCGAAGGGACCGCAGCCGAGGAACGGCCCGGTCAGCGGTACCCCCGGGCGATCACCGTCGAACGGACGTCCGGTACGGTCGGCGGTCGGCCCGGCCACGGGCGGACCCCAGGGGGAGAGGAATGGGCAGAGCGCTCGGCAGACCACACGTCGTCCCCGGCCACCCGGCGGACCCGGCGGGCCCGACCGGACCGGCAGGCCCGGCCGACCCGACGGCGGAGGGGGCCCGATGACCGCTGTCCTGGTCGCCGCCGGGGCGTTCCTGATGACGCTGATCGGCGGCTTCGTCGCCCAGCGCACCGGCGACCGTCGCCACCTGGTGCTGGGCTTCGCCGCCGGACTGATGCTCGGCGTGGTCGCCTTCGACCTGCTGCCCGAGGCCATCCACCAGGCACCCGGCGAGGTGCACGGCGTGCCCCAGGCGCTGCTGATGTTCGCGGGCGGCTTCCTCACCATCCACGTGATCGAGCGCGCCGTCGCCATCCACCGCAGCCACGAGGGCGAGTACGCCGCGCACACCCACGGCCACCAGCACGGCCACGCCCACCGCTCCGGACACCAGGGCGTCGGCATGACCGCCGCGCTGGCCCTGGTCGGGCACAGCGTGATGGACGGCTTCGCGATCGGCGCCGCCTTCCAGGCCGGCACCACGGTCGGCACCGTGGTGGCCATCGCGGTGGTCGCCCACGACTTCGCCGACGGCTTCAACACGTACACGATCACCCGGCTGTACGGGAACAACCGGCGCCGGGCGCTGACCCTGCTCGCCGCCGACGCGCTGGCCCCGGTCTCCGGCGCCGCGATCACCCTGGCCTTCACCATCCCGGAGCACCTGCTCGGCCTCTACCTGGGTTTCTTCTCCGGATTCCTGCTCTACCTGGCGACCTCGGACATCCTGCCCGAGGCGCACAGCCCGCACCCCTCGCGCAGCACCCTGCTGTGCACGGTGGCCGGGGTCGGCTTCATGTGGCTGGTCATCGGCTTCGCCAGCTAGGCCCCGTCCGGTCGAGCTCGCCGGGCCCGGATCGGCCGGACAGGGACCTGGGCCATGTCCGGCGGGTGCCCGGGGAGCGAGCGCCAGCAGTTCCGCATCGCCGCCAGAGCCTCGGTGATCGCCGGCCGGCGGGAGGCCTGGGAGCGCCAGAGCGCGAACACCCGCCGACTCGGCTGCGAGGCGACCGGACGGGCCGCCACCCCGGCCGGGAGCGGGCCCCGGCCGAGCCGGGGCACAACGGCCATCCCCAGTCCGGCCGCCACCAGGGCGATCTGGGTCTCGAAGTCGCCGACCTGGTACCGAACGTCGGGCTCCTCACCGGCCTCGCGAAGGGTGGTGACCAGCCAGTCGTGGCAGATGTTGCCCGGCGGCACGCTGATCCAGCGCTGCCCGCACAGCCGTTCCACCGGCACCGCGTCCAGCGCCGCCAGTTCGTCCCCGGCGGGCAGCACCAGGTCCACCGGGTCCGTCCCGAGGTCCAGCCGGGCGACGCCCTCCTGCACCGGCAGCGGCACCGTCGGCCAGTCCTGCACCAGCGCCAGGTCCACCTCGCCGCGCGCCACCAGCTCCGCCGCCGGGTACGGGTCGCTCTCCAGCAGCCGTACGTCCAGCTCCGGGCAGCGCTGCCGCAGTTCGGCCAGCACTCCGGGCATCAGCCCGCGCGCCCCGGTCGCGAAGGAGGCCACCAGAAGCCGTCCGACCGCCCGGCCGCGCTGCTCCTCCAGCCGCACCTCGGCCTGCTCCACCAGTCCCAGGACGGTCCGCGCGGTGGCGGCCAGTTCCCGCGCCGCGTCGGTCAGCACCACGCCCCGGCCCTGGCGCTCCAGCAACACCGTGCGGGTCTCCCGTTCCAGCTTGGCGATCTGCTGGGAGACCGCCGAGGGCGTGAACCCGAGCGCGGCCGCCGCCCCGCCGACCGAGCCGTGCACCGCCACCGCGTGCAGCGCCCGCAGGCGCCCGAGATCCATCATGTAGCAACCCTAAAGTGTCCGATTCAGCAATCATCGCTGGTGCTACACGTTTCCGCGCCGCCATGCTCGACCCATGACCGCCACACCCGCCGCTCCGGCCGGCTCGACCATGCGCCCGCGCCACATCGCCCTGGCCGTCCTGGTGGCCGCCGTCTGGGGCCTCAACTTCGTCCTGATCCACATCGGCCTGGACAGCTTCCCTCCGCTGCTCTTCTGCGCCCTGCGGTTCGCCGTGGTCGCCGTGCCGGCGGTCTTCTTCGTCGGCCCGCCCAAGGTCGCCTGGCGCTGGGTCCTGGCGGTCGGTCTGGTCCTCGGGGTGGTCAAGTTCGGGCTGCTGTTCCTCGGCATGCACGCCGGGATGCCGGCCGGCCTCTCCTCCCTGGTGCTCCAGGGCCAGGCCGGCTTCACCGCGCTGTTCGCCGCCGTCCTGCTGCGCGAGCGCCCGGGCCGGCGGCGGCTGCTCGGTCTGGCGCTGGCATTCGCGGGCATCGCCCTGAGCGCCGTGGACCAGGGCCTGGGCGCGCCGTTCGAGGCCTTCGTCCTGGTGGTGCTGGCGGCCGTCGCCTGGGGCCTGTCCAACGTGCTCACCCGCAGGGCCGCGCCGCCGGACGCCCTGCGCTGGATGGTCTGGGTCAGCGCCGTCCCGCCGCTGCCGCTGCTGGCCCTGTCCCTGCTGGTCGAGGGCCCGGACGCGGACCTGCGCGCGCTGCGCGGGATGACCCTGGGCGGGCTCGGCGTGATCGGCTACGTCGGGCTGCTCTCCACCCTGTTCGGCTTCGTCGCCTGGAGCTACCTGCTGCGCGGCTACGACGCCACCGCCGTGGCGCCCTACTCGCTGCTGGTGCCGGTCTTCGGGATGTCCTCGGCCTGGCTTCTGCTCGGCGAGCGGGTCACCCCGACGGCGGCCGCGGCGGCCCTGCTGGTGGTCGCCGGGATCGGGATCACCGCGCTGCGCCCGGGGGCGCCGTCCGTGCCGGCGGCCCGGCTGCCAGGAAACGGGCCTCGGCCGCGCGCAGCACTCGCAGCAGCACCTCCTCGTCCCCGGGGCTGACCTCGCCGAAGTAGTCCTGCGCCACCTCGTCCCGGACCTGTCCGATCCGCTCCACCGCCGCGCGCCCGGCCTCGGTCAGCAGGATCCGGACGGCCCGCCGGTCCGCCGGGTCGGGGCGGCGCTCGACAAGCCCGGCGTCCTCCAGCGCGTCGACCACCGTGGTGGCCGAGCGCGGGGCGATGTGCAGCTGGTCGGCGAGGTCGCTCAGCCGCATCGCGCGGTCCGGCGTCCCGCAGCCGGGCACGTGGGCGAGCGTGCGCAGGGCCCGGGCCTGGCCGGGGGTGATGCCGTACGGCTCCAGCCGCCAGCTGGTCTGCCGACGGATCCGCTTGATCGCCCTGGTCATCGCGTCCGCGAGTTCGGCGGTGGTGCCGGGGGCATCGGGCCGGGGCCCGGGGGAGGAGTCCGCCGGATCGTCGGTCGGCGTGGTGGTCATCGGCGGTCTCCTCGGCTGGCGTCGGCCCCAGCGTATCGGCCGGTTCCGGGCGGGCGGCCGACTGGGGGAAGTGATCGGAGAAATATGTTGAGCTTAACTCAGTATCTGCGTTACGGTACCGGCGAGTGAGGGCACCCTAAGTCCCCTCCCCGCCCTTGGAGCACCCATGCCCGTTTCCACCGCCCGCGTCGCCACCGACCGCCCCGCCCGCTACGCCAAGCAGCTCGCCGCCCACATGAGCCGCCGGATCGAGACCTCCTTCTCCCCGGAGACCGGCCGCGGCACCCTGGTCTTCCGCGCCGGGACCGCCACCCTGGAGGCCCAGCCGGACGCGCTGCTGCTCACCGTCGAGGGCGAGCGCGAGGACCTGCCCACCCTGGAGGACGTCGTCGGCCGCCACCTCGTCCGCTTCGGCGCCCGCGACGAGCTGGTCGTCGAGTGGCACCGCGACAACGGCGAGGCCGGCCTCGTCCACCGCAACGAGGATGACGCCCCGGAGGAGGGCGCCACCGAGGAAGGTGCCACCGAGGAAGGTGCCACGGGCGAGGGCACCACCGGGGCCTGAGGCCCTCAGCCGCCGGGCTGGGGCAACCACCGGTCCAGCGCCCACAGCACCAGGGTGGCCAGGCACCAGCTGGCCATCACGTCCAGCACCCAGTGGTAATCGCTCCACACCAGTCCCGCGCCCACCCCGAGCGCCAGCGCCACCGCGCCCGCGGTCAGCCCCCGGGCCGTCCACCGCCCCGCCGCCCGCGCCAGCAGCAGCGCCGCCACGCCGTACGAGAACGTCGCGGTCGCGGTGTGCCCGGACGGGTACCAGCCCCACTGCCCCGGTACCAGCGGATCCCCGAGCGGGCCCGGCCGCGCGAACGCCGCCTTCGCCGGGACCACCAGCAGCGGGATCAGTGCCGCGGTCGCCGCGGCCACCGGCAACGGCAGCCACCAGCGCGCCGCCCCCGCCCGGCGCCACCACCAGGCGGCCAGTCCGCCGGCCGCCAGCAGCACCAGCACGGCCGGGACCCCGCCGCCCAGGTCCGACAGCAGCCGGCCCAGCTGGTCCAGCAGGGCGCTCGGATGGTCCCGGTGGGACGACCGGACGGCCGCGCGGACCGAGCGGTCCAGACCGAGCAGCGGCCCGTCCACCGCCACCTGCCAGGACACCGCCAGCAGCACCACGGCCGCCACCACCGGCACCGCCACCGACCGGGCCACCCGGCCCAGGACGGCGGACAGCCGCCCCGGAGCAGGGGGGAGAGCTCCGGGGCGGCTCTGATGATCGCCGTTCCGTGCGCCCCGGGGGGTGTGGGTCGGACGGTCGGTCGATCGGCCTTCGGTGTGTGCCGTCCCCTCCGGGATGGCCTGGTTGTCCTCGCGGCGCCCTCGCGGACCCACCCCTCGGGGAGGCTCCGCGGACGGCTCCGCCAATGGCTGAGGCTCGCTGTCCATCTGCGATGACACTACGTCAACCACCCTTCCGCACCGAGCGCCTCCAGCGATTCCGCACATCATCTTCACCCCGCCCGGGACCGTCTGCGGACGCCGCCTCCGACGCCGCCTCCGGACGTCCGGACGGCCGTGCGAACCGGCCCCGGCGGGCCCCGGCCAAACCGAACGGCCCGTGCGGACCAGAGGTCCCCACGGGCCGTTCAGCGCTGTCCGGACATCCCTCCGGAGGGGGTTCACGACCTGGTGGACGACACCGCTCAGACGGCGGCGAACGCGGCCTCCAGGATGTCCAGGCCCTCGTTCAGCAGGTGCTCCGGCATGACCAGCGGCGGCAGGAAGCGCAGCACGTTGCCGTAGGTGCCGGCGGTCAGCACGACCAGGCCCTCGGCGTGGCACGCCTTGGCGATCGCCGCGGTGACCTCCGCGTTCGCCTCCTTGCCGCCCGGCTTCACCAGCTCGACGGCGACCATCGCGCCGCGGCCGCGGACCTCACCGATGATGTCGAATTTCTCCTGCATCGAGCGCAGCCGGCCCAGCATGATCTCGCCGATCCGCTGCGCCTTGCCGACGAGGTCCTGCTCCTTCATGGTCTCGATGGCGCCCAGCGCGGCGGCGCACGCCACCGGGTTGCCGCCGTAGGTGCCGCCCAGGCCACCCGCGTGCGCGGCGTCCATGATCTCGGCGCGACCGGTCACCGCGGCCAGCGGCAGACCGCCGGCGATTCCCTTGGCGGTGGTGATCAGGTCAGGGACGATGCCCTCGTCCTCACACGCGAACCACTGGCCGGTGCGGCAGAAACCGGTCTGGATCTCGTCGGCGACGAACACGATCCCGTTCGCCTTCGCGTACTCCACGATGGCCGGCAGGAAGCCCTTGGCCGGCTCGATGAAGCCGCCCTCGCCCTGGATCGGCTCGATGATGATCGCGGCGACGTTCTCCGCGCCGATCTGCTTGTTGATGATGTCGATCGCCTGCGCGGCGGCCTCGGCGGCGCAGTTCTCCGCGCCCGTCAGCCAGCGGTACGGGTAGGCGACCGGCACTCGGTGGATCTCCGGCGCGAACGGACCGAAGCCCTGCTTGTACGGCATGTTCTTCGCCGTCAGGCCCATGGTCAGGTTGGTGCGGCCGTGGTAGCCGTGGTCGAACACCACGACGGCGGTGCGCTTGGTGTAGGCGCGGGCGATCTTCACCGCGTTCTCGACCGCCTCGGCGCCCGAGTTGAACAGCGCCGTGCGCTTCTCGTGGTCACCCGGGGTCAGCTCGTTCAGCTGCTCGGCGACGGCCACGTAACCCTCGTACGGGGTCACCATGAAACAGGTGTGGGTGAAGGCGGCCAGCTGCTCGCTCGCCTTGGCCACCACGGCCTCGGCGCTGTTGCCGACGTTCGTCACGGCGATGCCGGAACCGAAGTCGATCAGCGAGTTGCCGTCCACGTCCTCCAGCACGCCGCCGTTGGCACGGGTGATGTACACCGGCAGGGTGGTGCCGACACCGGCCGCCACCGCACCCAGCTTGCGGGCCTGCAGCTCCTGCGACTTCGGACCCGGGATCGCGGTGACCAGACGGCGCTCCTGCGGGAGCGGCGTTACGGCGCTCATGGGGTATCTCCAGACTTCTCGGCTCGGTGCTTCGCAGGCTACGGCCGCCCTCCCCGACCGGGCATGCGCCACTCGGTAGCACTGCGCCGTCCGACTTGTCCGGCACGGCCAGCACGGGCGCCACGACTACCCGCAGACCCCACTCCACTACCCTGAGCGCGGGCGTGTCGCCGGTACGGCGGCATGGGTATGGCGGCACCGACGGCGGTCGGGCCGGGCGGGCGAGGGAGCGGGGCCGTACATGGCACAGGACGGGTCACACCACCACGTCGAACACAGCACCACCAGACCCCCCAACCCCCTGCCCCACCAACGGCCCGCAACGGCACCCGGCGGGGCCTTCGACCTCGCCGCCTGGGCCACTGCCCCGCGCCCCGAAGCCGAACCGGGCGTCTACCGGCTCGGCTACCGCCGCATCGACCCGGAACGCGCGGAGGCGGCCCGGGTGCCGACCTGGCCGCTGCTGCTGCGGGCGGGGCTCAACGTGGTGGTGGGGTGGCTGGCCTTCGTGTACGGGGTCGAGCTGGCCAAGGACGGGACCACGATCATCGGCGTCCTCCCGTCGCAGTCGGCCTTCGTCGCCCTCTCCGTGGTGCTGACCCTCAACGTCCTGGTTCTCGCCGTGGTTATCAAGGTCTTCGGCCGCATGGGCCGCTGGCCCGAGGTCTGGCGCCGCTACGTCGCCCCGCTGCTGTCGCGGACGGTGACCCAGGAGGAGCCGGCCGAGGAGGCCGGGCCGGCGGCGGAGGCGGCCCGCGGGCTGGGTCCGTGGGACGGGTTGCGTCGGGGCGGGGCGGTCGAGGCGGCGGCGCGGCTGGACGGGGAGGCGGTCGGCGACGTCGACTACGTGCGGATCCAGCGGGCCTGGGAGTCCGCGCAGGCGGATCCGGTGTTCCTGCCCGCCTTCACCGAGCAGGTGGCCGCCCGGGGCGCGGCGGCCTTCGCCCATCCCTCCGAGGCCCGTGAGCTGCCGGGGCGGGTGCGGCGGCACGATCTCCTGCTCGGCCAGGTCTGCCTTGGTGTGGCGCAGGACGTGCCGAAGAACCCGTTGAGCCACCGGGCGGCGGACTTCGCGTTGGACCCGGCGGTGCTGGGCACGTCGCTGCTGGCGGTCGGCCCGGCCGGGACGGGGAAGACGGCACGGCTGGCCCGGCCGGTGGCGGAGGCGCTGTGCCTGCAGGCGCTGGCCGGGACCGCGTGCGCGGTGGTGGTCGGGGCTTCGGACGCCGACCTCGGGCCGGACGCCTGGTACGACGTGGTGATCGCGCCCGGCGACCCGGCCTCGGTGTACGGGCTGGACCTCTACGGTGCGGCGCAGGACCCGGACGAGGCCGCGGCCCGGCTGGCCGACGCGCTGCTGCCGGACGAGCTGACCGCGCGGGCGGAGAACGCGCGGACCGCGCTGCAGCAGGTGGTCGGTCCGTTCCACGCCGCGTACGGCCGCTACCCGGGGGTGCGCGAGCTGCGGGCGCTGCTGGGCGGTGATCCGGACGCGCTGGCGGCGCTGGTGAAGGCGTTGGGCGTGGCGGGCCGGCTGGCCGCGTACGAGCGGGACCTGGACCACCGGGAGCGGCAGCGCGGCCGGGCGGACGATCCGGGGTCGCTGTTGGCGGACCGGCTGGGGCTGCTGGAGCGGCCCGCCTTCGAGGGGGCGTTCGCGACGGACGGGACGGGCCGTCCGCCGTTCGCGATGCGGGTGCTGGACCATCCGCTGCGGGTGCGGGTGAAGCTGCCGGAGCGCAGTCACCCGGAGGCCGCCCGGATGCTGTCCCGGCTGGTGGTGGGGCAGTTCGTGCAGGCGGCCGGGGCGCGTGCGGACCGTTCGCTGTTCGCGGGCCTTGTGGTGGACGACGCCTCGGCCGCGCTGGACGCCGGCTCCGTCCGGGGCCTGCAGCGGATGCGCGGGGCGAACGCGGGTGCGGTGCTGCTGCTGCGCACCCTGGTGGACCTGCCGGAGGCGCTGCGGGCGCCGCTGTTCGGCGCGGTGGGCTGCCGGGTGGCCTTCCCCGGGATCGCGCCCTGGGACGGCCGGCTGTTCTCGGAGGCCTGGGGGACTCACCTGGTGCAGGAGACCGCGGTGACCCACACCCCCGACACCTCTGGCGGGGTGATGCGGCGGGCCGGGCGGCTGGGGCGGAAGGCCTTGTCGGGGACGACGGCGCAGACGGAGTCGGTGACGACGCGGGACGTGGAGCGGTTGCGGTGGTCGCCGTCGGATCTGGCGCACGCGCTGCCGGCCGGACACGCGGTGGTGTCGTTGACGGCGGTGTCGGGGGAGCAGGTGCCGCCGTTGCTGGTGGACCTGCGGGGGTGAGCCGGGGCGGGCCCGGAAGTCGCCTTCGAGGTGGATTCGGCCGTGCCGGTTGTCCGGGGCGTCCATAATGAAGGGGAGAGACCCTCACCAGTCCCACTGCCCTCTCCTCGCCCGGCCGCAACGGCGCGGTCAGGTCGACCCCCCCTTCGAAGGTGCCATGCCCCCCACACTCGCCTCCGTCGTCCGCAACAGTTCGCTCCACTTGACGGTGCTCGCCGGTGCGGACCACCTGGAGCGGCCGGTCCGCTGGGTGCACACCAGTGAGCTGGACGACCCCACGCCGTTCCTGGAGGGTGGCGAGCTGCTGCTCACCACCGGTATCAAGCTGGGCCGTACGGCGGCGCAGCTGCAGGCATACGTGCACCGGCTGGCCGATGCCGGGGTGGTCGGGCTGGGGCTGGGGGTGGGGCTGTCGCACACCGAGGTGCCGCAGCCGCTGGTGGACGCGGCGCAGCAGCGGGGGCTGCCGTTGCTGCGGGTGCCGGAGCCGACGCCGTTCATCGCGATCAGCAAGGTGGTGTCGGCGGCGCTGGCCGCGGAGCAGTACGAGGCGGTGACGACCAGTTTCGAGGCGCAGGAGGAGCTGACCCGGGCGGCGCTGGGCAAGGACGGCACGACGGCCGTGGTGCGTCGGCTGGCGGCCCGGCTGGGGGGTTGGGCGGCGCTGTACGACGGGTCGGGTGCGCTGTCGGTGGTGGCGCCGGACTGGGCGGCGCGGCGCGCGGGGCGGCTGGCGGCGGAGGTGGACCGGCTGCGACGGCGGCCGGCGCCGTCGAGTGCCGCCCTGCAGGGGCGGTCGCCGGGGATAGACACGGCGGACGAGGACTACGTGGTGGTCCAGTCGCTGGGGGCGGACCGGCGGGCCCGGGGTTTCCTGGCGGTCGGCACCGAGGACCGGATCACGCCGACCGAGCGGTACGTGCTGAACGCGGCGGTGGCGCTGCTGACCCTCACCCTGGAGCGCTCGCGCGAGCTGCGGCAGGCCGAGGAGCGGATGGGCGCGGCGCTGCTGCGGATGGTGCTGGCGGGTGAGGTGGCGACGGCCCGGCAGGTGGCGGTGGGGCTGTTCGGCGGGATGCCGGAGGGGACGATACGGGTCCTGGTGGCCGGGGCCGGGCCGAACGCGGATGCCGCGGAGGCGCTGGTGGAGCTGGGGGACCGGGCCGAGCAGGCGGGTGCCCGGGTGGGCGAGAAGCTGCTGGTGGCGCGGGAGGAGGGCACGCACGGGCCGCGGCTGATGGTGCTGGCGCCGGACAACGGCGCGGTGCACCGGGCCTGTCTGGGCGTGGTGGAGGAGCACGAGGGCCTGTCGCTGGGCGTGTCGGCGCCGGCCGCGCTGGAGGAGGCCGGTACGGCGTACGCCCAGGCGGAGCGGGCGTTGGCGGTGGCGCTGCGCGGTGGCCGCCGCTCGGTGGACCACGAGGAGGTCGGCGCGGGGTCGCTGCTGCCGCTGCTCGGGGAGGAAGCGGTGACGGCGTTCGCGGAGGGGCTGCTGCGGCCGTTGCGCGAGCACGACCGGACGGCCCGCGGTGACCTGGTGGCCTCGTTGCGGGCGTGGTTGTCCCGGCACGGGCAGTGGGACGCGGCGGCGGCGGACCTCGGGGTGCACCGGCACACGCTGCGCTACCGGATGCGCCGGGTCGAGGAGCTGCTGGGCCGGTCGCTGGACGACACGGACGTGCGGATGGAGCTGTGGCTGGCGCTGCGCTCGGGTGAGGAGTAGGCGCCCGGCTGGACGGGGTGGAGTGGCTCCGGGCCGGAACACTCCTGGTCGGCCAATCCGGTCGGCCCGCCGTCGCACCTACCCTCGGGTTCGGGTCCCACGCCCGTGGGCCGTACGACGACGAGGAGAGGGCCGGTACCACGGTGACCACCACGTACGATTTCTGGCTCGCCGGCCGCCGGGCGAGCGGCGACGCCGCCTTCGAGGTGCACAACAGCTGGGACGGCCGTCTGGTCGGCAAGGTCAGCGTTCCGACCGAGGCGCAGGTCGAGGAGGCGCTGGACGCCGCCGTGGCCGCGCTGCCGGTGTTCGCCGCCACCCCGGCGCACCGGCGGGCCGCCGCCCTGGACCACGTGGCCAGGCGGCTGGCGGAGCGCACCGAGGAGCTCGCCCAGCTGATCACCGCCGAGAACGGCAAGCCGATCAAGTGGGCCCGCGGTGAGGTCGGCCGCGCGGTGTCGGTCTTCCGCTGGGCCGCCGAGGAGGCGCGCCGCACCAACGGCGAGACGATGCGGCTGGACACCGACCCGGGTGGCGTGGGCCGTTTCGCGGTGGTGCGCCGCTTCCCGCGCGGTGTGGTGCTGGGGATCGCCCCGTTCAACTTCCCGCTGAACCTGGTCGCCCACAAGGTCGCCCCGGCGATCGCGGTCGGCGCCCCGATCATCCTCAAGCCGGCTCCGGCGACCCCGCTGTCGGCGATGGTGCTGGGCGAGATCCTGGCCGAGACGGACCTGCCGGCCGGCTCCTGGTCGATCCTGACCGTGCCGAACGACCGGATGCCGGCCCTGGTGCAGGACGCCCGGGTGCCGGTGATCTCCTTCACCGGTTCGGACAAGGTCGGCTACCAGATCATGGACTCGGTGCCGCGCAAGCACACCACCCTGGAGCTGGGCGGCAACGCCGCGGCCGTGGTGCTCGCCGACTGGTCCTCGGAGGCCGACCTGGACTGGGCGGCGACCCGGATCGCGATGTTCGCCAACTACCAGGGCGGCCAGTCCTGCATCTCGGTGCAGCGGGTGATCGCCGACGCGTCGGTGTACGACGCGCTGGTGGAGAAGGTCGTGGCCAAGGTCGGGGCGCAGGTCACCGGTGACCCGAACGACGACGCGACGGACGTCGGCCCGCTGGTCGACGAGAACGCCGCGAAGCGGGTGGAGTCCTGGGTGGACGACGCGGTCGCCAAGGGCGCCAAGGTGCTCGCCGGCGGGACCCGCGAGGGCGCGACCTACGCGCCGACCGTGCTGGCCGAGCTGCCCGCCGACGCGATCCTCGCCAAGGCCGAGGTGTTCGGTCCGGTGCTGTCGCTGCACCGGGTGGAGGGCGTGGACGAGGCCTTCGCGGCCGTCAACGACTCGCCGTTCGGCCTGCAGGCGGGCGTGTTCACCCACGACCTGCAGACCGCCTTCCGGGCCCACCGGGAGCTGGAGGTCGGCGGTGTGATCATCGGCGACGCGCCGTCCTACCGGGCCGACCAGATGCCGTACGGCGGCGTCAAGGACTCGGGGGTCGGCCGTGAGGGCGTCAAGTACGCGATGGACGACTACACCGTCGAGAAGGTCATGGTCCTGACCGGTCTCGACCTCTGAAACCGCTGAGATCTCAGAGTGTCCGATCGCCGGAGGGCCCGGTCCGCCACGGACGCTGTGGGCGGGTGTGACTGATCGGCTGCGCTGAGTGACGCCGGTCTCCGGGACTTGTCCCGGAGACCGGCGTTCGTCGTTGTGGGGGGTGCGTGGTGTCGATGCGTGCGGGTGGGCCGGGCGAGGTGCCGACGGGGACGGTGCGCGTGGTGCGGGCGGCGTTCCCGAAGGGAAGCCTGGCGATCCGGATCCTCCGGCGTGGGTTCAGCCGTCGTGCCCGGCCACGGCGGCGACGGCCTCCGCGACGGTGGCGTTGCCGGCGACCAGTTCCAGGGTCTGCCCGGCGGTGCCGGGCTCGCGCAGCATGGCGGCCAGGACGACGGCCACGTCGGCCCGGTCGACCGCGCCGGGGCCGGTGGAGGGGGCGAGCCGGACCAGGCCGGTGCCGGGGCCGTCGGTGAGCCGCCCGGGGCGCAGCACCGTCCAGTCGAGTGAGGTACGGGCGCGGACGGCGTCGTCGGCGGCGCCCTTGGCCCGCAGGTAGGTCTCGAAGACCTCGTCGGCCGGGTACTGGGCGGTGGCGTCGGCGCCCATCGAGGAGACCATCAGGTAGCGCCGGACCCCGGCCAGTTCGGCGGCGTCGGCGAGCAGGACGGCCGCGTCGCGGTCGACGGTGTTCTTCCGGGCGGCGCCGCTGCCCGGGCCGGCGCCGGCGGCGAAGACCACGGCGTCGGTGTCGGTGAGCAGGGCGGCGAGCTGCGGGGCGGTGGCGGACTCCAGGTCGAGCAGCAGCGGCTCGGCACCGACGGCGACCAGGTCCTGGGCGTGTTCGGGGCGGCGGATGATCCCGGCGGGTCGGTCGCCGCGGTAGGCGAGCAGCCGTTCGAGCCTCAGCGCGATCTGTCCGTGGCCTCCGGCGATGACGGTACGCATGGGTCCGACGGTAGCCCGAGGGGGCGGTGGTCGTCCTGGGCAAGGTCTCGGACAGGACACAATGGGCGCATGACTTCGCTCGCCCACCCGCAGCTGCGTTTCACGCCCACCGTGGCGGACCCCTCCGGCCCCCGGGAGCTGGTGATCCTCGGTTCCACCGGTTCGATCGGCACCCAGGCCATCGACGTGGTGCTCCGCAACCCGGACCGGTTCCGGGTGGTCGCCCTGTCGGCGGCCGGCGGCCGGGTGGAGCTGCTGGCCGAGCAGGCGCTGCGGCTGGGCGTGCACACCGTGGCGGTGGCCGATCCGGCGGCCGAGCCGGCGCTGCGCGAGGCGCTGGCGGCGGGGGCGGCGGGGCGTCCGCTGCCGGCCGTGCTGGTGGGGCCGGACGCGGCGACCGAGCTGGCCGCGATGGAGTGCCACTCGGTACTGAACGGCATCACCGGTTCGATCGGCCTGCGGCCGACGCTGGCCGCGCTGCGGGCGGGCCGGGTGCTGGTGCTGGCCAACAAGGAGTCGCTGATCGTCGGCGGCCCGCTGGTGAAGGCGGTGGCGAAGCCGGGCCAGATCGTGCCGGTGGACTCCGAGCACGCGGCGCTGTTCCAGGCGCTGGCCGGCGGCACCCGGGCGGAGGTCCGCAAGCTGGTGGTGACGGCGAGCGGCGGCCCGTTCCGGACCCGTACCCGGGAGCAGCTGGCCGGGGTGACCCCGCAGGACGCGCTGGCGCACCCGACCTGGGCGATGGGCCCGGTGGTGACGATCAACTCGGCGACCCTGGTCAACAAGGGCCTGGAGGTGATCGAGGCGCACCTGCTCTACGACGTGCCCTTCGAGCGGATCGAGGTCGTCGTCCATCCGCAGTCGGTCGTGCACTCGATGGTGGAGTTCACCGACGGTTCGACGCTGGCGCAGGCCAGCCCGCCGGACATGCGGATGCCGATCGCGCTCGGTCTGGGCTGGCCGGACCGGGTGCCGGAGGCGGCCCCCGGCTGCGACTGGACCAAGGCCGCGACCTGGGAGTTCTTCCCGCTGGACAACGAGGCGTTCCCGGCCGTGGAGCTGGCCCGTGAGGTGGGCACTCTGGGCGGAACGGCGCCGGCGGTGTTCAATGCCGCGAACGAGGAGTGCGTGGAGGCCTTCCTGAAGGGCCGCCTCGCCTTCACCGGGATCGTGGACACTGTTGCCAAGGTCGTCGCCGAGCACGGACAGTCCGACGGCCGGGTGGCCGCGTCGGGAACTTCCCTGACCGTCGAGGACGTCCTGCACGCGGAGGACTGGGCGCGCGCCCGGGCCCGCGAGCTGGCGGCGGGCTGACGGCGCCGACTCCGGCGGCGGTGCCCGGCGGGACACCGGTCGTGGCACGGCACGGATCGCGGTACGACGAGACGATGAGCGGAGCGGCATGACGGAGGGCCAGCGGTGGCAACGGTTTTGACGGTGGTAGGCATCCTGGTCTTCGTGGTCGGGCTGCTCATCTCGATCGCCTGGCACGAGCTCGGCCACCTCTCCACGGCCAAGCTGTTCGGCATCCGGGTGCCGCAGTACATGGTCGGCTTCGGCCCGACCATCTGGTCGCGCCGGAAGGGTGAGACCGAGTACGGCTTCAAGGCGATCCCGTTCGGTGGGTACATCCGGATGATCGGGATGTTTCCGCCGGGCGAGGACGGCCGGATCACCAAGCGGAGCAGCTCGCCCTGGCGGACCATGATCGAGGACGCCCGTGAGGCCTCCTACGAGGAGCTCCAGGAGGGTGACGAGAACCGGCTGTTCTACACCCGCAAGCCCTGGAAGCGGGTCATCGTCATGTTCGCCGGTCCGTTCATGAACCTGATCCTGGCGTTCGGGTTGTTCCTGACGGTGATGATGGGCTTCGGCGTCTCCATGGCGGTGCCGACCATCGGCTCGGTCGCCCAGTGCGTGGTCAAGGCCGGGCAGCCCACCGACACCTGCCCCACGGACGCGCCCAAGACCCCGGCCAACGAGGTGGGCCTGCGCCAGGGCGACAAGGTGCTCTCCTTCGACGGCGACCGGATCCGCGACTACGACCAGCTCCAGGCGGACATCCGGAAGTCGGCCGGCAAGCAGGTGGCGATCGTGGTGGAGCGCGGCGGTCAGCAGCTCACCTTCACGCCCACCATCGCCGTCAACGACGTGCAGAAGTACGACGGGAACGGCGTGCCGGTGAAGGGTCAGACCGTCCAGGCCGGGTTCCTCGGCTTCACCCCGAAGAGCGACACCGTCCAGCTCGGCTTCGGGCAGTCGGTCGACCGGATGTACGACATGGCCGAGAACGGGGTGAAGTCGCTGGCCGCGCTGCCCGGCAAGATCCCCGGCCTGTGGAACGCCGTCGTGGGCGACGCCCCGCGCGACCCGGACTCGCCGATCGGCATGGTCGGCGCCGCCCGGGTCAGCGGCGAGGTGTTCTCGTTGCACGAGTCGGCCACCCAGCGGATCGCGATCTTCGTGAACCTGCTGGCCGGCATCAACCTGTCGCTCTTCCTGTTCAACATGCTGCCGCTGCTGCCGCTGGACGGCGGCCACATCGCCGGCGCGGTCTGGGAGTCGGTCCGGCGCCGCTTCGCACAACTGTTCCGGCGGCCCGATCCGGGCCCCTTCGACGTCGCCAAGCTGATGCCGGTCGCGTACGTCGTGGCCAGTATCTTCATCGGATTCACCCTGCTCGTGATGGTGGCCGACCTGGTGAACCCGGTGAAGATCGGCTAGCGCGTTCGGGTACGGCGGGTGTGCTGGGCGCCCGGACCGTGCCGTACCGTGGAGGCCGGGTGCGCGATAGTCCGCGCGCCCGGCCTCGGCCGTCCCAACGGCCGGGCGGTCGACCACACCTCTACCCCGGGGAACCCTGCGCACATGACCGCGATCTCGCTCGGTATTCCGTCCCTGCCGCTCAAGCCGCTCGCCAAGCGCCGCTACTCCCGGCAGATCATGGTCGGCAACGTGCCGGTCGGCGGCGACGCCCCCGTCTCGGTCCAGTCCATGACCACCACGGTCACCTCGGACATCAACGCCACGCTGCAGCAGATCGCCCAGCTCACCGCGTCCGGCTGCCAGATCGTCCGGGTCGCCGTCCCCTCCCAGGACGACGCCGACGCGCTGCCGATCATCGCCAAGAAGTCGCAGATCCCGGTCATCGCCGACATCCACTTCCAGCCGAAGTACGTCTTCGCCGCGATCGACGCCGGCTGTGCCGCCGTGCGCGTCAACCCCGGCAACATCAAGGCCTTCGACGACAAGGTGGGCGAGATCGCCAAGGCCGCCAAGGACGCCGGGGTGCCGATCCGGATCGGCGTCAACGCCGGCTCGCTCGACAAGCGGCTGCTGGAGAAGTACGGCAAGGCCACCCCGGAGGCGCTGGTCGAGTCCGCGCTGTGGGAGTGCTCGCTGTTCGAGGAGCACGACTTCCGCGACATCAAGATCTCGGTCAAGCACAACGACCCGGTCGTGATGATCCAGGCCTACCGTCAGCTCGCCGCCGCCTGCGACTACCCGCTGCACCTGGGCGTCACCGAGGCCGGTCCGGCCTTCCAGGGCACCATCAAGTCCGCGGTCGCCTTCGGTGCGCTGCTCGCCGAGGGCATCGGCGACACCATCCGGGTCTCGCTGTCGGCCCCGCCGGCTGAGGAGATCAAGGTCGGCAACCAGATCCTGGAGTCGCTCGGGCTGCGCCAGCGCGGGCTGGAGATCGTCTCCTGCCCGTCCTGCGGCCGCGCCCAGGTCGACGTCTACAAGCTCGCGGAGGAGGTCACCGCCGGGCTGGAGGGCATGGAGGTGCCGCTGCGGGTCGCCGTCATGGGCTGCGTGGTGAACGGGCCGGGCGAGGCCCGCGAGGCTGACCTCGGGGTCGCCTCCGGCAACGGCAAGGGGCAGATCTTCGTCAAGGGACAGGTGATCAAGACCGTTCCCGAGTCGAAGATCGTCGAGACCCTGATCGAGGAGGCGCTCAAGCTCGCCGAGCAGATGCAGGAGGAGGGCGTCGAGGCCGGTTCGCCGACCGTCGTCGCTGCGGAGTGACCGCGGGCGGTCACGGCGCGGGGCGACCGTGGGTGACCGTGACCGCCGGGCGGCCCGCACAGGACCGCAGTGAAGTCTTCCGGAGGCGGGGCCGTCCGTTCGCGGACGGCCCCGCGGCCGTAGCCGGGTGGGGCCACGGAGTAGGGTGCGGCCAGAGTCGTCTCAGTGAGGTGCTGTCTCGATGATCGATCGAGGTGTGATGCTCCCCAGCTCCTTCCAGGCCGCCCGGGCACTGGCCACCACCCGTGTGCTGGAGCCGCCCGACCTCGCGGACGCCCTGGAGATCCTGCACCGCGACCCGGTCGCCAACGCCTTCGTGGCCACCCGGGTCGAGGCCGTCGGGCTGGACCCGTGGCGGCTCGGCGGGGAGATGTGGGGCTGGTACGACGGGGACGGCGTGCTCGACGCCCTCTGCTACGCCGGGGCGAACCTCGTCCTGGTCAACGCCGGGCCGCAGGCCGTCGCGGCCTTCGCGGAGCGGGCCCGGCGGCAGGGGCGGCGCTGCTCCTCTATCGTCGGACCGGCCGCCTCGACCGCCGCCTTCTGGGCACTGCTGGAGCGGAGTTGGGGACCGGCGCGTGAAGTCCGGGGCCACCAGCCGCTGTTGGCGACCTCCTCGCCGTCGGCGGAGATCGCGCCCGATCCGCTGGTGCGGAGGGTGTGGCGCAGCGAGGTGGAGGCGCTGATGCCCGCCTGCGTGGCGATGTTCACCGAGGAGGTCGGGGTCTCGCCGCTGGCCGGGGACGGCGGGCTGCTCTACCAGGCACGGGTGGCCGAACTCGTCACCAGCGGACGGGCGTTCGCGCGCTTCACCGAGGACGGACAGGTGGTCTTCAAGGCCGAGGTCGGGGCGGTGACCCAGGGGGCCTGCCAGATCCAGGGGGTCTGGGTGGCGCCGGAGTACCGGGGGCAGGGACTGTCCGAGACCGGGATGGCGGCGGTGCTGGAGGTCGCGCTGCGGGAGGTCGCGCCGGTGGTCTCGCTGTACGTCAACGACTTCAACCTGCGGGCCCGGGCGGCCTACCGGCGGGTGGGGTTCCGGGAGGTCGGGGCGTTCATGAGCGTGCTCTTCTGAGCCCGCCCGGGGGCGGGGCCGCGTTGTGGTGCGGTTCGCCGCTGTTTCGCCGGTTGTTGGGTTCCGATCTTCGGCCGCGCCACGGGGCGGCTGGTAGTAACGTCCGGAGCATGGATCAGCTGACCGGGGTGACGATCGAGGCCATCGACCTCGCGGCCTGGGCGCCGCAGGCGCTGGAGGTCCAGGCGGTGGCGTTCGGGCTCACGCCCGAGGAGGTCGCGGTACGGCTGCACATCGTGGGGCGGCACGCCCTCCAGCCCGGGGTGATCGCGTTCGGGGCGATGAGCGGGGGGCGGCTGGTCGGGTTCGGGTACGGGATGCCGAACCAGCGGGAGCACTGGTGGAGCACCGTCATCGAGCCGTACCTGACCTCCCGGGGGTACGGGGACTGGCTGGACGGCGTGTTCGCGGTCACCGAGCTGCACGTGCTGCCGGAGTACCAGGGGCAGGGCGTGGGGTCGCGGTTGATCCGGCTGCTGTGCGAGGGGTCGGGACTGGAGCGCAGCATCCTGTCGGCGATCGACGCGGAGACGCCGGCCCGGCGGCTCTACCGGGCGCTGGGGTACCAGGACCTGGCTCGTGCGGTGCGGTTCCCGGCCACGGACCGGCTGTACGCGGTGATGGGGGCGGGGCTGCCGTTGCGGCGGCTCGGGGACAGGACCTAGACGGCGGCTCGGGGACCCGGGCACGGGGTGAGGGCCTGGGCGGGGGTTCGGGGTGAGGCTCCGGGCGGGGGTTCGGGGGCAGGGCCTGGGCGGAGGTGCGGGGGCAGGGCCTAGGCGGAGAGGTGGCCGGCGAACTCCAGGTGGAGTTCGGCGTCTTCGTGGTGGCCGGTGGTCAGGGCGCGCAGGGCCAGGTCGACGGCGCGGAAGAGGGTCCAGCCGCGCAGGCGGTCCCGGTCGACGTCGAGGGCCTCGGCGAGTTGGTGGAGTCGGCGGCGGACCGCGGCGGGGGCACCGGGGGAGCCGATCAGGGTGTCCGCGCGGTCCAGGGCGAGCCGGGCCAGGTCGTAGGCGCGTTCGCCGGTCAGCGGGCGGGGATCGATCACCAGCCAGGGGGCTCGGTCGGCGGCGAGGACGTTGCCGTGGTGGAAGTCACCGTGCAGCAGGAAGGTTTCGCCCGCGTCGTCGACCAGGGCTCCGGCGGTGGTCAGGGCCTCGTCGGCGAGGGGCAGTGCGGCGGCCGCGACGGGGTGGGTGCGGTGGGCTTCGAGGCGGGCTGCGGTGTCCGCGATCCGGTCGGCGGGGGTGGGCAGGGCGGCTCCGGGGGGCGGCGCCACCCAGAGGCGGTGCAGCAGGCTGGTGGCCTCCAGCATGGCCTTGGGCTCGGCGAGGGAGCGCAGTGGGATCGATCCGTGCAGGCGCTCCAGCAGGAGGACGCCCTCGGCGGGGTCGGCGTCCAGCAGGAGCACGGCGCCGCGGCCGGCCCAGTGGGTCAGGGCGGTGTGCTCGTGGGCGGTCTCGGAGGTGACCAGGCCGGCCTTGAGGACGGCGGGGGAGAGGTCGTCGCGGTGGACGTACGCGATCAGGCTCAGGCTGCCGCCCGGGTCCAGGGTGCGTTCGAGGGTGAGGTTCCAGCGGGCCAGGTGGGTGGTGACCGCGGTCGGCAGAGCGGTGAGCCACTGGTGGCCTTGGGTGCCGTGGGTGGCGGTGATGGCGGTGGTGAGGTGGGTGGGGATGGTGATGTTTGCTCCCGGCATGGGTCCATTGTCGGTGGTGCGGGGGGCCGCTGCGCGGGGCTGTTGTCGGGGGGGTGTTGTCGGGGGGTGGGCTTTCGGGAGGGTGGGTGGTGCCGGGGGCGGTTCCGGGGGTGGGCGCTCCGGGGGCTGGGTGATTTTCGGACCGCCGACCCTCATCGCGCGGGGTGCTTGTCGTTGGCGGTCTGAAAATCACCCGTCACGCCCCTCTCCGCACCCACCCCCTCCACCGCCCCCTTCCGCAGCGCGTCCCTCTCGCCTGGGGCGGGTGAGGGGGAGGGGAGGGTGAGGTGGGGGTGGGCGTGGGTGGGGGTGGGGTCAGGTCGGGGTGGGGGTGGGGAGGGGGTCGGGGATGCCGGGGAAGGGGGTGTCGGGGGCGCCCCAGCGGTGGGCGCGGAGGGTGCAGTCGCGGAGGGCGGTGGCTGCGGTGGGGCGGTGGGGGGTGGGGAGGTCGGCGACCAGGTCGGCGTAGACGGTGGTGAGGCCGGTTTCCAGGTGGGCGGCGAGTTTGGTGGCGGTGGTGGGGTCGGTGACCGGGAAGGGGAGTTGGTAGCCGCCGGCGGCGGGAGTGGGGGTGGCGCCGAGGGTGGTGATGAGGCGTTGCCAGGCGTCGCGTTGGGCCTGGTGGGCGGCGTAGGCGGTGCGGGCGTCGGTGCGCTGCTGGTCCTCGGGGAGGTGGGCGCCGACGACGCCGTAGCCGTAGACGGCGGCGTGTTCGGCGCTCAGGGCCTTCTGGAGGGCGGGGAGTGCTGCTCCGGGGGTGGGGGTGCCGCTTGCTGTCGGGGTGGGCTGGTCGGCGGGGGCGCCGAGGGCGGCGGCGTGCAGGGTGTTGGCGGCGGCCACCGAGGCGAGCAGGCGGGCGAGGGATGGGCTGGCTGCGCCGAGGTCGGCCAGCCGGGCCTGGGCGGTCTGGCGTTCCAGGGTGGCCAGGGCGGCGGGGGTGGGGGTGGCGCCGGGGGGTGTGGTGGTGGTCGGTGTGGTGGGGGTCGGTGTGGTGGGGGCCGGGATGCCGTCGGCGAGGGCGGCGCGGTGCTGGGCGGTCTCGGCGCGGAGGGTCTTCAGCAGGGTGGTCTGGGCCCCGGGGGTGGCCAGGAGGGTGTCGTAGGCCGCCAGCAGGGTGTCGGTGGCGGCGACGGCGCGCAGGCGGACCGGGGTGTCCGGGTCGGGGCTCTTGTCGCCGGGTGTCACGTCGGGGCCGGTGCCGGAGCTGGTGCAGGCGGTGGTGAGGGTGATCAGTCCGAGGGCCAGGAAGGTCCTTCGGCTGGGCGGCTGCATCGGGGTCACTCCGGAGCGGGTACGGGAGGGCGGCCTCCCCGCCTGCCCTCGTTGGCGTGAATCTTCGCAGAATCCCCACCTTTGCGGGTGGTGTTCGAGGGTTCGGTGCTGCGGGCGGGCCGGTGTGAGCTTGCTCGCAGTGGGTGGCGTGCGGCTGGTCGGGGGAGGTCCGGAATCGGTGGTTCGCGGCTTCACCGGCTAGGCTTTGGGCCGAGCTGCCGTGACCCGGTGTGCGCCCGACGGGCGCGGAGGGCGCGGTGCGACCTCTGACAACAGCAGACGCGGCCGAGGAGTCCACCCGGATGAGCACCACCCACACCGACCGGCTGCGCGCGTTGCTGGAGCCGCTGGCCGTCCAGGCCGGACTGGACCTGGAGGACGTCAAGGTCACCAAGGCGGGCAACCGCCGGCAGGTGCAGATCGACGTCGACACCGACGGCGGCGTGGACATGGACGCCATCGCCGAGTTCAGCCGGGTGGTCGGCGAGGCCCTGGACGCCTCGGACGTGATGGGGGACGAGCCGTACCTGTTGGAGGTCGGCTCGCCGGGTGCGGAGCGTCCGCTGGTCCTGCCGCGGCACTGGCAGCGCGCCGAGGGCCGGCTCGCCAAGATCCACCTGGTCGACGGCGGGGAGCTGGTCGCCCGGGTGCTGGAGGCGGACGAGGCCGGCGCGCTGGTCGAGGTGCAGCCGGTGAAGGGGCGTGGCCGTCCGAAGGAGCGCCGCCTGGAGTACGTCGAGGTCGATCGCGCGCGGGTCCAGGTCGAGTTCAACCGCAAGGACGACGAGCAGCTCCTGGACGAGGCCGCCGACTTCGACGAGGGGGACGACGGCGCCGAGTGAGTCGGCCGCCGTACGACCATCATGAACGTGACGAAAGACGAGGAGGCGTAGCCGTGGACATCGACATGAGTGCCCTGCGCACGCTGGTCAACGAGAAGAACATCCCCTTCGACCTGCTGGTCGAGTCCATCGAGTCCGCCCTCCTCACCGCGTACCACCGCACCGAGGGCTCGCGCCGCCGCGCCCGGGTGAACCTGGACCGCAAGAGCGGCCACGTCACCGTGTGGGCCATGGAGGACCCGGCGGAGCTGGACGAGGGCGTCGAGCCGAAGGAGTTCGACGACACCCCGAACGGTTTCGGTCGGATCGCGTCCAGCATCGGCATCCAGGTGATGATGCAGCGCCTGCGCGACGCCGCCGACGACCAGACCTTCGGCGAGTACGCGGGCAAGGAGGGCGACATCGTCACCGGTGTCGTCCAGCAGGGCAACGACCCGAAGAGCGTGCTGGTCGACATCGGCAAGCTGGAGGCCATCCTGCCGCCGCAGGAGCAGGTCCCGGGCGAGGACTACCGGCACGGCACCCGGCTGAAGTGCTACGTGGTGGCGGTGCGCCGTGGTGTCCGCGGGCCGTCGGTGACGCTGTCGCGCACCCACCCGAGCCTGGTGAAGAAGCTGTTCGCGCTGGAGGTCCCGGAGATCGCGGACGGCAGCGTGGAGATCGCCGCGATCGCCCGTGAGGCCGGTCACCGTACCAAGATCGCGGTCTGGTCGCGCCGGGCCGGGCTGAACGCCAAGGGTGCCTGCATCGGCCCGATGGGCTCCCGGGTGCGCGCCGTGATGGGCGAGCTGCACGGCGAGAAGATCGACATCGTCGACTGGTCCGAGGACCCGCGCGAGATGGTCGCCGCCGCGCTGTCCCCCGCGCGGGTGACCAGCGTGGAGATCGTGGACCTCGCCCAGCGTTCCGCCCGGGTGATCGTGCCGGACTACCAGCTGTCCCTGGCGATCGGCAAGGAGGGGCAGAACGCCCGTCTGGCCGCGCGTCTGACCGGTTGGCGGATCGACATCCGGCCGGACACCGAGGGTCAGGCCGAGTCCCAGTAGGAGAAATGCAGGGGCCGCGGCCCGGTAGTGAGTGTTGTTCCTGGCGCCCCCGCCGGTCCTCCGGGATCTGCGGGGCGGCGCCATGTCGCTTCGGAGGGGTAGACTTGCCTTCGTCTGGCCGGACGCACGTCCGAGCACGCCCGGAACGCACCTGCGTGGGCTGCCGCAAGCGCGCGGCCAAGCACCAGCTGTTGCGTGTCACGGCGGTCGAGGGCGTCTGCGTCCCCGATCCCCGTGGTGCACTGCCGGGCCGAGGCGCTCACCTGCACCTCGATCCGGCCTGCCTCGACCTCGCGGTCCGCCGTCGGGCGTTCCCCCGGGCCTTCCGGCTCCAGGGGACGCTCGACACGGAGCGGCTCCGCGGGTTCATCGAGGAGCGGGCGGGCGGAGCCTCCTAGGCGGGCCGCCTCCCGCGACAACCGCCGCTCATCGCGGCGGAGAACCACCGCAACAAGCACAGCGCTCGGGCAGCCGCGCGCCGTGCCACCAGTCAGGTACCTCGCGATGTGGAAGTAGGTCGAGATTGCGATGAGCACTCGATGAGTACGCGATGAGTACGCGATGGGTACGCCCATGAAGTAGCGACAGTCCGGCGGACGAGACCCCCGGACTCATAGACAGGAGTGAAGTGGCTAAGGTCCGGGTTTATGAACTCGCCAAGGAGCTTGGCTTGGAGAGCAAGGCCGTCATGGCCAAGCTGACCGAGCTCGGTGAGTTCGTCCGTTCGGCGTCCTCGACGATCGAGGCGCCGGTCGTGCGCAAGCTGACTGACGCGCTTGGCGTGGCCCCCACCGGTGGTGGCGCTGCCAAGCCTGGCCCGCGGAAGCCCGCGGCGCCCCAGCCCGCGGCAGGCGCCGCGGGTGCACCCAAGCCGGGTGCCCCGACCCCGGGTCCGCGCCCCAGCGCGACCCCTGGTCCCCGTCCGACCCCGGCCGCCGCGGCTCCCGCCGCCCCGGCCGCCCCCGCGGCTCCGGCCGCTCCCGCCGCCTCGCGCCCGGGTGCGCCGACTCCGGGCCCGCGCCCGGCCGCGCGTCCCGCCGCCCCGGCGGCCCCGGCTGCTCCCGCGGCCGAGTTCTCCTCGCCGGCTCCGGCCGGTGCCGACGCCCCGCGTCCGGCCACCCAGGCCCCGCGTCCGAGCGGCCAGGCCCCCGCAGGTGGCGGCGCCCGTCCGGGCCCGCGTCCGGCCGGCCCGCGTCCGGGCAACAACCCGTTCACCTCGGGTAGTGCGACCGGCATGGCTCGCCCCGGCGACCGCCGTCCGGGCGCGCCGGGTGCCCGTCCGGGTGCTCCGGGTGCGCAGGGCGGCGACCGTCCGCGTCCCGGTGGTGACCGTCCGCGTCCGGGTGGTGCGCCGGGTGCCGACCGTGGCGCCCCGCGTCCCGGTGGTGACCGTCCGCGTCCGGGTGGTGCGCCGGGTGCCGACCGTGGCGCCCCGCGTCCCGGTGGTGACCGTCCGCGTCCGGCCGGTGGGCCGGGTGCCGGTGCTCCCCGTCCGGGTGGCGCCCCCCGTCCCGACGGCATGCCGCGTCCGGCCGGTCCGCGCCCCGGCGCGCCGTCCCCGTCCGGCATGCCGCGCCCGAACCCGGGCATGATGCCGCAGCGTCCGGCCGGCCCGCGTCCGGGTCCGGGTGGCCGTGGTCCGGGTGGCCCCGGTGGCCGTCCGGCCGGTCCCGGTGGCGGCGGCGCCCGTCCGGGCTTCCAGGGCCGTCCGGCCGGTCCGGGCTCGCGTCCGGCCGGTGGCGGCGGCTTCGGTGGCCCGCGTCCCGGTGGCGGCGCTCCCGGTGGCGGCGGTGGCTTCGGCCCGCGTCCCGGTGGCTTCGGCGGTCGTCCCGGCGGCCCGGGTGCCCGTGGTGGCACGCAGGGTGCCTTCGGTCGTGGCCCGGGCGGTCGCCCGGCGCGCGGTCGCAAGTCGAAGCGGGCGAAGCGCCAGGAGTACGAGGCCATGCAGGCCCCGTCCGTCGGCGGTGTGATGCTGCCTCGCGGCAACGGCCAGACCGTTCGCCTGTCGAGCGGCGCCTCGCTGATGGACTTCGCGGAGAAGATCAACGCCAACCCGGCCGCGCTCGTCTCCGTCATGTTCAACCTCGGTGAGATGGTCACCGCGACCCAGTCGGTCTCCGACGCCACGCTGCAGCTGCTGGCGGACGAGATGGGCTTCGTCCTGGAGATCGTCAGCCGGGACGACGAGGACCGCGAGCTGCTGGAGTCGTTCGACATCGACTTCGGTGCGAACGAGGGCGACGAGGACCAGCTGGCCCCGCGCCCGCCGGTCGTCACCGTCATGGGTCACGTCGACCACGGTAAGACCCGACTGCTGGACGCGATCCGCAAGTCCAACGTGGTGGCCGGCGAGGCCGGTGGCATCACCCAGCACATCGGTGCCTACCAGGTGGCGACGATGGTGAACGGCGAAGAGCGCCCGATCACCTTCCTCGACACCCCGGGTCACGAGGCGTTCTCCGCCATGCGTGCCCGTGGTGCCAAGTCCACCGACATCGCGATCCTGGTGGTCGCGGCCAACGACGGTGTCATGCCGCAGACGGTCGAGGCGCTGAACCACGCCAAGGCCGCCGGTGTGCCGATCGTGGTCGCCGTCAACAAGATCGACGTCGAGGGCGCCGACCCGACCAAGGTCCGCGGTCAGCTGACCGAGTTCGGCCTGGTGGCCGAGGAGTACGGCGGCGACACCATGTTCGTCGACATCTCCGCGCGCCAGGGTCTGAACATCGACCAGCTGCTGGAGGCCGTGGTCCTGACCGCGGACGCCTCGCTCGACCTGCGGGCCAACCCGGAGCAGGACGCGCAGGGTATTGCGATCGAAGCCCACCTGGACAAGGGCCGCGGCGCCATGGCGACCGTCCTGGTCCAGCGCGGTACCCTCCGCGTCGGCGACTCGATCGTCGTGGGCGACGCCTACGGCCGCGTCCGCGCCATGCTGGACGAGAACGGCAACAGCCTCGCCGAGGCCGGTCCGTCCCGCCCGGTGCTGCTGCTCGGTCTGACCTCGGTGCCCCGCGCCGGCGACAGCTTCATCGTCGTCGACGAGGACCGCACCGCCCGCCAGATCGCCGAGAAGCGCTCGGCCCGCGACCGCAACGCCGCCTTCGCGCAGCGTCGGGTCCGGGTGTCCCTGGAGGACCTGGACAAGGCCATCGCCGCCGGCTCCATCGAGCAGCTCAACCTCATCATCAAGGGTGACGTCTCCGGTTCGGTCGAGGCCCTCGAGGACGCCCTCGTCAAGCTGGACGTGGGCGAGGAGGTCGAGCTCCGGGTCCTGCACCGCGGTGTGGGTGCCATCACCGAGTCCGACGTGGACCTGGCGATGGGCTCGGACGCCATCATCATCGGCTTCAACGTGCGCGCCGAAGGCCGTGCGCGCGCCGCGGCCGACAAGGAAGGCGTGGACGTCCGGTACTACTCGGTCATCTACCAGGCGATCGAGGAGATCGAGAACGCCCTCAAGGGCATGCTCAAGCCGGAGTACGAGGAGGTGCGCCTCGGCGCCGCGGAGATCCGCGAGGTCTTCCGCTCCTCCAAGTTCGGCAACATCGCCGGTGTCCTGGTCCGCGACGGCGTCATCCGCCGCAACGCCAAGGCCCGCCTGCTGCGCGACGGCAAGGTCGTGGCGGAGAGCCTCACCATCGAGGGTCTGCGCCGCTTCAAGGACGACGCGACCGAGGTCCGCGAGGGCTTCGAGGCCGGTGTCACCCTGGGGTCGTTCAACGACATCAAGGTCGAGGACATCATCGAGACCTACGAGATGCGCGAGAAGCCGCGCGCCTAGTCGGTGTCAGCCGGGGCCGGTCGACGGATGGTATTTCCGTCGACCGGCCCCGGTCTCGCTGTGTAGGGTCCTGGGAAGCCGGCCCGGTTCCGGACCGGCTTCCCGAGGCCTTCCAGGTCGGCGAGACCTGTCATACATGTTCGTGGGAACACTCACCTTCGACCTGCTGCTGGGCGACGTCCACTCGCTCAAGGAGAAGCGTTCGATCGTGCGGCCCATCGTGGCCGAACTGCAGCGCAAGTACAGCGTGTGCGCTGCCGAGACCGGGAACCAGGACCTGCACCGCCGGGCCGAGATCGGCCTCGCGGTGGTCGCCGGCGAAGCCGGGTACGTCACCGAGGTCCTGGACAGCTGTGAGCGGTTGGTCGCCGGCCGCCCCGAGGTGCAGCTCCTCTCCGCGAGGAGGAGGTACCACAACGACGACGACGAATGAGGGCTGTGGAGCCGGCCGGCGGAAGTCGCCGTTCTCACACAGATCAGGACCGAGAGCGCCCGCAAGGCCGGGCGCGGGCCGGTACTTTGGGGCATGGGCCCCGACGGGTGCGCAGCTCGCCCGGGTACCGGGCCCACTGCACGAGGAGGCAACGTGACCGACACCGCAAGGGCGCGCAAGCTCGCCGACCGCATCCAGGTGGTCGTCGCCCAGACCCTGGAGCGGCGGATCAAGGACCCGCGACTGGGGTTCGTGACCATCACCGACACCCGGGTGACCGGAGACCTGCGCGAGGCCACCGTCTTCTACACCGTCTTCGGCGACGAGACCGAGCGCGAGGCCACCGCGGCCGCGCTGGAGAGCGCCAAGGGCGTGATCCGCTCCGAGGTCGGCAAGATCGGGGTGCGCTTCACCCCCACCCTGACCTTCGTCGCGGACGCGCTGCCGGAGAACGCCCGGAACATCGACGACCTGCTCGACCGGGCCAAGGCCATCGACGCGGCGGTGCGCACCACCGCCGCGGGCGCGACCTACGCCGGTGACGCGGACCCGTACCGGGTGCCCGCGGCCGAGCGTGACGACGAGGACGAGTAGTCATGGCGGGTGAGCCGGCGCAGGCCGCCTCGCGAGCCGGAACGACCACGGGGGCGTCCTCCACCAGCACGGTGGAGGGTGCCCTCGCGGCGCTCCCCGGCCCGCGGGCCGAGGAGAGCGGCTTCGAGCTGCTCTGGCAGCAGGTGGTGGCGGAGATCGGGCGGGCCCGTTCGATCGACCTGATCTGCCACATCTGCCCGGACGGCGACGCGCTCGGCTCCTCGCTGGCGGCGGCCCTGGCACTGCGCGCGCTCGGCAAGGAGGTGCGGGTCTCCTTCGGCGACGACCCGCAGATCGTGCCCGAGTCGCTGGCCTTCCTGCCCGGCCAGGAGCTGATCGTGCCGGCCGCCGAGGTGCCGGACGTGCCCGAGCTGGTGCTCTGCTTCGACGTCGCCGCGCAGAGCCGGCTGGGGCTGCTGCACGACAAGGCCTTCGCCGCGCCCGTCCTGGTGGTCTTCGACCACCACGCCTCCAACCCGGGCTTCGGCACCCACCAGTTGATCGACCCGGCCGCGCCGGCCACCGCCGTCCTGGTGGACGAACTGCTGCGCCGGCTCGGCGTCGAGCTCGACCAGTCCCTGGCCACCTGCCTCTACACCGGGGTCGCCACCGACACTGGCTCCTTCAAGTACCGGGCCACCACGCCCGCCACCCACGAACTGGCCGGACGGCTGCTCGCCACCGGGATCCGGCACGACCTGATCTCCCGGCAGCTGTGGGACACCTCCTCCTTCGGCTACCTCAAGGTGCTGGCCGCCGCGCTGGACCGGGCCGTCTACGAGCCGGACGCGGCCGACGGGCTGGGCCTGGTGTGGACCTGGGTGCCCTACCAGGACCTGGCGCTGTTCAGCGTCACCGTCGAGGAGATCGAGGGGCTGATCGACATCCTGCGCCGGCCGGCCGAGGCCGAGGTGGCGCTGGTGCTCAAGCAGGACCCGGACGGCACGCTGCGCGGCTCCTCCCGCTCCAAGGGGGCGGTGGACGTTGCCGCAGCCTGCGCCGAGCTGGGCGGCGGCGGGCACGTCTTCGCGGCCGGGTTCAGCGCCCGGGAGGAAGTCGCCGCCGTGGTCGAGCGGTTCCGGGGCGCGCTGCGGCCCCGTCCCTGACCTGACCGTCCTGCGGTGGGCGACTTCCGCCCGTCCGTACGCCTGCCCGTCCGTACGCCCGCCGCTCGTATGACCGCACGTCCGTACGACCGCACGTCTCAGAGAAAGAACCCGATGAAGCGCAAAGGCACCGGCCCCGACGGCCTGGTGATCGTCGACAAGCCCGAGGGCATCACCTCGCACGGGGTCGTCGCCAAGATGCGGTGGCTGGCCGGGACCAGGAAGGTCGGGCACGCCGGCACGCTGGACCCGATGGCCACCGGGGTGCTGGTGATCGGTGTCGAGCGGGCCACCCGGCTGCTCGGCCACCTGATGCTGACCGCCAAGACCTACGAGGCGACCATCCGGCTCGGCCAGACCACCGTCACCGACGACCGCGAGGGCGAGATCACCGCCTCGGCCCCGACGGACGGTGTCACCCGGGAGGCGATCGACGCCGGGATCGCGGCGCTCACCGGCGAGATCATGCAGGTGCCGTCCAAGGTCAGCGCGATCAAGATCGACGGCAAGCGGTCGTACGCCCGGGTGCGCGAGGGCGAGGACTTCGAGCTCGCGGCCCGGCCGACCACGATCCACTCCTTCACCGTCCAGGCGCAGCGCGAGGCCGTCGCCGAGGACGGCACGCCGGTGATCGACCTGGACGTGACCGTCGAGTGCTCCTCCGGCACCTACATCCGGGCGCTGGCCCGCGACCTTGGCGCCGGGTTGGGCGTCGGCGGGCACCTGACGGCGCTGCGGCGCACCAAGGTCGGGCCGTACGGGGTGGAGTCGGCGCACACCCTGGAGGAGCTGGAGAGCGCCGTCAAGGGCGAGGACGGCGCGCCGCTGGAGGTGCTGCCGATCGCGGCGGCCGCGGCGGCCGCCTTCCCGCGCTGGGACCTGGACGAGGACTCGGCGGAGAAGCTGTCGCACGGCGCCCGGCTGAAGGCGCCCGGGCTGGGCGCGGACGGGCCGATCGCGGTGTTCGGGCCGGACGGGCGCTTCCTCGCGCTGGTCGAGGAGAAGGGCGGGCAGGCGAAGCCGGTCGCGGTGTTCGTCGGCTGAGCAGGGCGTGGTCGGAACCCCCGTCGGGACGTGCTCCCGGCGGGGGTTCCTGCTGTGCGGGGAGTCGCCGGTGCGGGGTTCACCCGCGGGTTCGCCTACGGGGGTTCACCTGTCCGGGCCTTTCACTCGAACCGGGGGGTCACCCGAACCGGGGGCGTCACCCGTGCGGGGGAGCGCGCGAGGTGAACCGCCGTGGTGAACGGCGCGGGCGCGGTCGGAGCGCCCCCTCGGCGGGCAGGATCCCGGCGGCGAGCGGGCGACGGGCCCGCTCGACGGTCGAAGGGGCGTTCATGCCGGGGTTCGCGGAGGGTGATCCGGGGCGGTACCTGCTGCGGATCCGCGACCTCGACGGAAGGCTGCACGGCTTTGGGTTCGCCGCCGACCCGCAGGGCGGGGTGCTCACCGCGCACGAAGCCGTGGCGGGCCTGGACCGCGTGGTGCTGCACACCCCCGGCGGACAGACCCGGGTGCTGGGCCCGGAGGCCGTGCTGCCGCTGCCCGAGCACGGGCTCGCCCTGCTGCGCACCGACGCCGTCGGCGGGCTGCCGGTGCCGCCGCTGCCGGTGGCCGCGGTGGGGGCCGGGCACGAGGTGCTGCTGCCCGCGCTCACCGGCGAGGACGGCCGGGCGGTCGTGCTGCGCTGCGGGCTGCTGGGCGTCGGTGGCGCGGCCTACGGCGGGCACCGGCTGGCCGGGGTGCTGGTGCTGGACGTGCCGGCGGTCGGCGGGGTCCTGGTACCGGCCGGCTCACCGGTGCTGGACGCACGCAGCGGTGCCGTGGTGGCGCTGGCCGTGCCCGGCCTGCGCGGCTCGCAGCCCGGCGGGGCGCCGTACGGCCGTTCGACGTGCGACCGGTCGCAGTACGGCGAGCAGTACGGCGGGGCGCTGTCGGCGGTGCCGGCCGGTGGCGGGGCGGTGGTGGCCGAGGCGCTGGCCGGGCTGCTGGCGCGCAACGCGGCGGCGGTGCCCGGGTACGGCCCGGCGCTGAACCTGGCCGGGGTGCTGCGGCTGGCCGCCGCCCAGCTGGCCGCCGCCGGGGCCGGTCCGGGCCGGGTGGCCGGGCTGGCCGCCGACCGGGTGGACCGGCCGGACGGCCCGGCCGGGGACGAACCGGAGGCGACCGTCACCGCCCTGGTCGGTGCCCCCGGCAGCGGGCGCTCCACCGAACTGGCCGCGCTGGCCGTCCGCCGCTCCGACGGCGACCGGCCGCTGCCCACGCTCTGGCTGCGCGGCGCCGACCTGCGCGCCGGGGACCGCTCACTCGCCGAACCGGTGGAGCGGGCGCTGGCCGCCGTCGCGGCCGAACTGGGCGTCCCGGCGCCCGCCCCGGAACCGGTCGCGGCGCTGTGCGCGGCCGCCGGACGCCCGCTGCTGGTGGTGCTGGACGGCCCCGAGGAGGCTCCGGCCGAGCTGGACCCGCGCTGGCTGCGCGGCGCCGGGCAGTGGCTGACCGGCTGCGGGGCGCGGCTGCTGACCGCCTGCGGCGAGGAGGTCTGGGAGCGGCTGGCGGCCGAGCCCTGGGGGAGCGGCGCCCCGGACGCCGCCCGCCCGGCCGAACCGGGGCCGGACGGCGACCTGGCCAGCGCTCCCACCGTCCGGATGGACGGAGCCGGCCCCGGCGCCCCGACCCTGGCCGGGCACCGGCTGGGCCCGCTGCCCGTCGAGGCGGCCGAGCGGGTGCGGCGCCGCTACGGGCTGCCGCCGGGCCGGCCGTCCGCCGCCGAGGACGCCCGGCACCCGCTGGCCGTCCGGCTGGCCGGCGAGCTGTGGGCACAGGGCCTGCACGACGGGCCGGCGCGGCGCGGGGAGCTGTTCGGGGCCCACCTGGACCTGTGCTGCCTGAGGGTGGCTCAGCGGCTGGCCGAGGACGACCGGCCGCGCCGCCCCGGCGCCCACCGCCGGGGCGCCGTCCGGCCCGCCGCACCGCGCCAGCGCCGGGTGCGCCGGCTCGCGGCGGCGGTGGCCGGGCGGGTGCACGAGGCGGCCCGGCGGATGCTCGGCGAGGAGCCGGGCGGGCTGGGCCGGGAGGCCTTCGAGGGGCTGTTCCCGGTCGACGGCGGCTGGGCCGGCGCGGTGCTCGCCGAGGGGCTGTTCGTCCCCGCCGGGCCCGGCTACCGCTTCGCCCACGGGGAGTTCGCCGACTGGCTGCAGGGCCGGCACCTGGACCTGGACGCGGCGCTGCGGATGCTGCTCGGCGAGGCCGAGGACACCCCGCCAGGGCCGGAGGGGCCCGGCCCGGCCGTCCCCCGGCACCGGATCGGTCCGGTCACCGCCGCGCTGCGCCGGGTCGCCGAGACCTGGGGCGCGACCGCCCTGGACCCGTGGCTGCACCGGATCTGGCGCGCACTGGACCTGCGCCCGCCGGGCAGCGAACCCGCCTGGTGGGCGGCCCGGTTGCTCACCGCCGGGCTCGCCGCCAGCCCCGACCCCGCCGAACACCGGGCGCTGCTCGACCAGTTGGCCAGCCGGATCGCCGAACGGGCGGCGACCGCCGGGAGTTGGGAGGTTCTGGACGGGCTGAGCCGCTTCGGACCGGCGTTCTGGACCGGCCTCGGCCTGCCCGTCGAGGCCGAACTCGCGCTGCTGCGCCGCCTGGTAACCGCCGACGGCCCCGGACAGCAGTTCCTCGGCGCGGTGGCCGGGCGGCTGCGCGCCGACCCGGTCGCGTTGTTCCCGCTGCTCTGCGCCTGGTTCGAGGACCCGGGCGGGCTGCCGGGCCGACCCGGTCGGACGGTCGCCGACCTCGCCCACGACCTGCTGCACGCCCACCGCCGGCTAGCCCTGGACGAGTTGGCCGACGCGCTGGCCGACGCCGCCCATCCGAGGGCGGACGCGCTGCTCGCCGTGCTCGCCGCCGAGGAGCCGTCCGCGCTCTGCCGCGCGGTGGACCGCTGGAGCCACGACCGGCGGCCCGAGCGGCACGTCGCCGCCGCCGTGCACGCGCTGCGGACCGCCCCGTACGCCGGCGGTCCCGGGGCCGAGCTGTTGCGGTACACCGCGCTGACCCTGCTCGCCCGCCAGGACGAACCCGGCCTGCACGGCGCCGCGCTGGCCCTGCTGGTCGGCGACCCGGCGACCCGGGCCGGGCACCTGGAGGCCGCGCTCGCCCGCCACCGCGCGGGCGGCGACCCCTTCCTCACCGCGCGCGCCCTCGCCCCGGCCCTGGAGAGCGACCCGGAGCCCGTCCTGGCCGCGCTGGCCGACGGCCTGGCGCTCCCCGGCGCGGCCCCCGCCGAGACCCTGCGGGTGCTCGCCGACGCCGGGTCGCCGGTGGCCGCCCGGCGCAGTGCCGACCTGGCCGCCCGGCTGCTGCGCCGGCACCCGGAGCTGGCCGGGCCGGTCGCCGTCGACTACCTCGGCCGCCGGCTGCGGCACGCCGCGATCGACGGCCCGGCCGCCCGGCTGGAGCTGCGGATGCTGCTCGGCGGGGCGCTGGCCGCCCGGGAGGCCGCCGTGCGCCGGCCGTTCGCCGAGGTGCTGTCCGTCCCGGTGGCCGACCCGGCGGCGGACGCGCTGCGCTGCGAGCTGCTGGACACCCTGCTCGCCACCGAGACCGACCGGGTGGTGCTGACCGCCGCCGTGGAACGCCTCGCCGAGCACTGTGCGGCCGAGAACCCGGCCCGGGTCCGCGCCGTGCTGGCCCGGGCGACCCCGGGCCTGGCGGGCGCGGACGAGCTGCTGGTGCACTGCGCCGGGCGCTCGGCGGCCTTCGCCCGGCTGCTCGCCCGGTGGCCGCGCGACGCCGCCCCGACCGCCCCGGACGGCCCCCGGCTGGCCCGGATGCGGGCCCTGGTGGCGGCCGGACGGGACCCTCAGTACGCCGCCGCCGAGGCCGAGCGGGCCGTACCCGCGGGGGCGCTGCGCGCACCGGTGCGCGCAACCCCCATTCCGGTGCCTGAGCCCGGCCAGACGCATGGCACGCTATAGGGGTTCGGTTGTGAGCGTTTGAGCGTGCCGAGGGTACGCACCGTACGGAACAAGGAGCAGTCGGGTGCAGCGCTGGCGTGGCCTGGAGGAGATCCCCGGTGACTGGGGACGCAGCGTCGTCACCATCGGCTCGTTCGACGGGGTGCACCGCGGACATCAGCTGATCATCGGGCGGGCCGTCGAGCGGGCCCGCGAACTCGGCCTCCCCTCGGTCGTGGTGACCTTCGACCCGCACCCGCGCGAGGTGATCCGCCCGGGCAGCCACCCGCCGCTGCTCGCGCCGCACCCGCGCCGGGCCGAGCTGATCGCCGAACTCGGCGTGGACGCGGTGCTGGTGCTGCCGTTCACCACCGAGTTCTCCCAGGAGTCCCCGGAGACCTTCGTCCAGCAGGTGTTGGTGGACGCGCTGCGCGCCCGGGTCGTCATCGAGGGCCCCAACTTCCGCTTCGGGCACAAGGCGGCCGGGGACGTCGCGCTGCTCACCGAGCTGGGCCGGGCGGACGACTACCAGGTCGAGGTGGTGGACCTCCAGGTGTCCGGCACGGCCGGGGACGGTGAGCCGTTCTCCTCCAGCCTGACCCGCCGCCTGGTCGAGACCGGGGACATGGCGGGCGCCAACGAGGTGCTCGGCCGCCCGCACCGGGTCGAGGGCGTGGTGGTGCGCGGCGCGCAGCGCGGCCGCGAACTCGGCTACCCGACCGCCAACGTGGAGACCGTGCCGCACAGCGCCGTCCCCGCCGACGGGGTGTACGCGGGCTGGCTGACCGCCGACGGCGAGAGGATGCCGGCGGCGATCTCGGTCGGCACCAACCCGACCTTCGACGGCACCGCCCGCACCGTCGAGGCGTACGCGATCGACCGGGTCGGCCTGGACCTGTACGGGCTGCACGTTGCCGTGGACTTCCTGGCCTACCTGCGCGGGATGGAGAAGTTCGACTCCATCGAGGCGCTGCTGGACCGGATGGCCGACGACGTCAAGCGGGCCCGGGAGCTGACCGAGGTCTGACCGAGGTCTGATCCCGGCCGTACGGGGAAGGGCCCGCCGACTCGGCGGGCCCTTCCGTCGTCACTGCTGGGGCGGCTGCGGCGGGTAGCCGTAGCCCGGGCCCGGCTGCTGCGGCCAGGGGGCTCCGGGGGCGGGCTGCTGGGGGTAGCCGTACCCGGGCGGGGGCGGCGGGGCCTGGCCGGGCTGCGGGGCCCACGGCGCCCCGGGGGCGGGCTGGGCGGCCTGGCCGGGGTAGCCCTGCTGCTGGGGGTCGGCGTACGGCTGGGGCTGGCCCGGCTGCTGGTAGCCGGCCTGCGCCTGCTGCTGCCAGCCGGCCTGCTGGGCGGCTGTCTGCTGGGCCCGGACGATGTCCTCGCCGACCAGGGTGGCCAGCTCGAAGTACGCCTCGCGGACCTTGGGCCGCATCATGTCGAGGTTGACCTCGGCACCGGCGGCCAGGCTCTCGTCGAAGGGCACCACGATGACGCCGCGGCAGCGGGTCTGGAAGTGCGCGACGATGTCCTCGACCTTGATCATCTTGCTGGTCTCGCGCACCCCGGAGACCACCGTGATGCTGCGCTGCACCAGATCGGCGTAGCCGTGCGCGGAGAGCCAGTCCAGGGTGGTCGAGGCGCTGGAGGCGCCGTCCACGCTCGGGGTGGAGACGATGATCAGCTGGTCGGCGAGGTCCAGCACCCCGCGCATCGCGCTGTACAGCAGGCCGGTGCCGGAATCGGTCAGGATGATCGGGTACTGGCGGCCCAGCACCTCGATGACCTGGCGGTAGTCCGAGTCGTTGAAGGTGGTCGAGACGGCCGGGTCGACGTCGTTCGCCAGGATCTCCAGGCCCGAGTTCAGGTCCTGCGAGGTGAACTGACGGATGTCCATGTAGCTGCGCAGGTGCGGGATCGCCGTCACCAGGTCGCGGATGGTCGCGCCGGTCTGGCGCTTGACCCGGCGGCCCAGGGTGCCGGCGTCCGGGTTGGCGTCGATCGCGATCACCTTGTCCTGGCGCTCGCTGGCCAGGGTCGCGCCGAGCGCGGTGGTGGTCGTGGTCTTGCCGACGCCGCCCTTGAGGCTGATCACGGCGATCCGGTAGCAGCTCAGCACCGGGGTGCGGATGATCTCCAGCTTGCGGGCCTTCTCGGCCGCCGCCGCCTTCCCGCCGAACTGGAACCGCGGCTGCTGGCGCTGCTGCTTGGGCTGGCTGCGCAGCAGCCGGTCCGAGGACAGCTCGACGGCGGCGGTGTAGCCGAGCGGGGCGCCGTGGGCGGTCTGCTGCGGGGCGGCGGCCTGCTGGAACGCGGCCGGCGGCGGCGCGGCGGCGCCCTGCGGCGGCCAGGGCTGGGCGGGGGCGGGCTGCTGCTGGGCGGGCTGGCCGGGGTAGGGCTGCCCGGGCTGGGGCTGGGCGGCAGGCTGCTGGTAGGCGCCGGGCTGCGGCCAGCCGCCCTGACGCGGGTCGACCGGGGCGGGCGGCGCGGGCTGGGGCTGTTCGGGCTGCGGCTGGACGGGCTGGACGGGCTGGACGGGTTGCGGCTGTGCGGGCTGCGGCTGGACGGCCTGCGCGGCGGCCGCGTGCTGGGCGGCCCAGGCGGCCTGCGGATCCCAGGCGGCCTGCGGGTCCAGCGGGGCCTGGCCCGGCACCGGCTGGGCCGTCGGCTGCTGCGCGAACTGCTGCGGCGGTACCGGCTGCGCGGGCTGCGGGGCCGGGTACGGCTGCGGCGCGCTCGGCTGGGCCGGTGCCTCCGCCGCCGGCGGCCAGGGCTGCGCGGCGGCGGGTGCCTGCGGCTGCTCCGGCGTCACGGGCGGGGCCGTCATCGGGAACGGGACGTGCTGGGCCTCGGCCTGTACGGGCGGCGTCGGCGGTACGGGGGCGGGCGCGGGCGCCGGCTCGGCCACCGGAGGCGGGGTCGGGGTGGGGGCCGGGACCGGAGTCGGGGCGGGCGCAGGCGTCGGCACGGGCGCCTCGCCGACCGTCGGAGCCGGAGCCGGAGCCGGGGCCGGGGTCGGGGCCGGTGCAGGAACCGGTGGCGGCACCGGAGGACCGGGAACGCCCGGTTCGGCCGGGGCGCCGGGGCCCGCGGCCGCCGGGGCCGGGTCGGCCGGCGTCGCCGGGCCCGACTGCACGTACCAGGACGGGGGAGTGTAATCGGGCGCGTCGGACCAGTCGTCGTCGTCCTCCGCCGCGTTGTCGCCGACGTAGACGCCGTCCCGATCGCTGCTCACTAGGGCTCCCTCGTGTTCGCCGCCGCTTGTTCAGCGGTGCCGTTGCCGCAACAAAGACTAGGCCGTTCGGCTGCCCCTGTTGAAGGCGGCTTCGGTTCCGGACCGGGATCGACCGGCCCGGGAGCGCCCCTCAGTCCATCCGGCGCGGCCCGCCGAGCACCTGCTGCTCGGCCTGCCCGGCCACCGCGCGGACGTACTGACGCCGCATCCGGGTGGCCCACAGGGTGAGGTCGTCGCCGAGGGCGGGCAGCGCGGCCACGTCCTCCGGCGGCAGCGACAGCACTCGGCCGACCAGCTCCGCCTCCTGGGGCATGATCCGCTGCACGCCGACCAGGTCGGCCGCGTTGAGCACCCGGGAGGCGTTCGGGCCCAGGTACGGGAGCAGCGTCAGGGTGGTCTGCCAGGGCGCGGCGGAGAGCCGGGTGCGCGGCGGGCGGGCGCCGAGGTCGCGCACCACCAGCACCGGGGAGGCCACCGAGGCGCCCTGCGGGCCGAGCCGTCCGACCTGGTGGACCGTCACGCAGGGCTGGCCGCCGCCGGCGGCCTGCGCCATCGGGCCCCAGAGCTGGGCGCGGGCGGTCTCCACCGCGACCCGGGCGCCGATCGCGGCCGCCCGCAGCGCGATGATCTGGGCCGTCCACACGCCGCCGACCAGCACCAGGTCGTAGGCGCTGGGGCGGAACAGGCCGAGCACCGCGGGCAGCCCCTGCGGGTCGACGCCGATCACCACGCCGTCGTCGCCGACCGGGAAGGCCAGCGCGGCGAGGTCGGCGGCCTCCAGTACGTGCTTCTCCCGGCGCGGTCCGCGCAGCCCGAAGCCCGGCAGGATCCGCGGGCGCGGCCGCCGCTGTTCGGCGCCGGGCGTCGGACCGGGGGCGGGATAGGTCTGGTACGCCATCAGGAAGTTCCTCCCAGCGGCAGGGTGGCGAGCATGCCGGGGGCCTGTTCGAGGTCGAGCCGGACGAGGCCGAGCCCGGCGCTCTGGGCCCGGGCCTCCACCTGGCGGCCGACGTCACCGACCTCGCCCTCGCTGCGGCCGGTCACCCGCAGGTGGCCGCTGACGGTCACCGAGCCGCCGGTGCCGTGCCCGGCGGTGAGGCTGAAAGTGCTGGCCAGCGCGGGGGAGCCGGTGATCAGGTTGACCAGGTCCGGTGCGCCGATCCGGCCGGCGCCGCCGCCGGGGCGGGTCAGCTGCGGCCAGCGGGAGATCGCGTAGGTGCTGTGCCAGCGGTCGTCGATCCGCCAGAAGCGGTTGCCCTCCTGGGTGCGGCGGGTGGTGCCGCCGCCGCTGCCGGTGCCCTGGCGTCCGGCGACCGCGATCGGGTTGGCGCAGGTGGCGATGGCCAGGGCGGCGATCAGCTCGCGTTCGTCCAGCACGGTCGCGTTGAACCCGGCGCTGTTGAGGCGTCCGGCGAGCTGGTCGGTCACCCGCTGGAGCGCCTTGCGGGCGCCCTCCTCGCCGCCGCCGCGGGCCCGGACGGCGGTGGCCGCGCGCTCCGGGTCGAGCTTGAGGGCGACCCAGGTCAGCCGCAGCCCGGGGGTGGAGGTGCCGTCCGGGAGCTCGCGGTAGGCGCGGGCGGCCAGCGACTGCTCGGGCAGGTGCTGGGCCGGGGCGGGCTGGGTGTGCTGGACCAGCTGCACCGACTCCAGGGTGACGTCGTCCACGGTGAGCGCCGAGCAGATCACGTCCAGCGGCAGCGGCAGCGCGGTGCGCACCGGGCGCAGCGGCTGGTCCTTGGCCTGGACGAGCAGCACCGAAGTGAGGAAGGTGCCGTCACCGACCATGCCGGTCTCGCGCCGCACCGGGCGGCCGCCGAAGTCGGCCTCGGTGGCGTGGGTGCAGGTGCGCAGTGCCGGTTCGAGCTCCAGCGCGGGCGCCAGGGCCGGGTCGGTGCCGGGCGGCGGCAGCAGCGACTTCGCCTGCCGGCGGCGGGACTTGAGGGCGGTGCGGACCCGGAGCAGCTCCGGGATGGTGCGGCCGCGCAGCGGCACGAGCGCCAGCACCAGCAGGACCAGCGAGACCGCGCCGAAGCCGGCCGCGACCGGGCGGCTGATCGTCCAGCCCACCGCGACCAGGGCGGCGGCGACCTCGACCAGGACGAGCTGCTGGAGCTTCAACCGGCCGCCGAGCAGCCCGGGTCGGGGGTTGACGCGCACCTGGACGGGGCCGCCGGGGCCGGCGGGCGCCGCCGGTCGGACGGCCGCGGTCCCGGCGGGCGGGCCGCCGCGTCGGGCCCGCCCGGGCCGGCGCGACCTCCCTGCGCCCGCGTCGCCGCGGCGTTCTGGAGCGGTCTGGCTTGGCATCCCCCGGTGGCCCTCTCTGATCCGTCGGCGCGGCCCGGCTGGCTGGTTCGCGGACCGTACCCGTACCGTACTCACCGTCTGCTGCCGCATCGTAGAGGGTTCGGGCCGGGTCCCGCCCGGCGGGTGCGGACCACGGGGCAGGTCGGGCCGACGGGAGGCCGACCGCGGCCGGCACAGGTCTGACAGAGGGGGACGACGAGGATGGCATCGCGTCGGGACGAACTGAACGCGTACACCTTCGCCCGCAAGCGCACGGTGGGGGCGTTCCTGCTGCCCTCCGGCGGCGGCAGTGACGAGGACGCGCCGCGCCCGGTGAAGGCGGTGCTGCCCAGCGTGCTGGTCGGGACGCTGGTGGTGGCCGGGTTCGGGCTCTGGGGGGTGTTCAAGCCTGCCGCGCCGCTGCAGTGGGACAGCGGGAAGAACATCATCCAGGGCAAGCAGTCGACCACCCGCTACGTGGTGCTGGTCGATCCGGATGGCAAGACCAAGCGGCTGCACCAGGTGCTCAACATGTCCTCGGCACGGCTGGTGCTGCCGGTCGACGCCAAGGTCGTGGTGGTGGACGACGGGGTGCTGGACCGCTACCCCAACCACGGCCCGACCATCGGTATCCCGTACGCCCCGGACAAGTTGCCCGGCAAGGACAGCGCCGGCCAGCCGATGAAGTGGGCGGTCTGCGACCGTCCGGGGTCGGACGAGAAGCAGGAGACCGTCAACCAGGCGGTGTTCGTGGCGGCCGGCGCGGACGCGGCGGCGCTGGCGGCCAAGGACCGGATGCTCGGCCAGGACCAGCTGATGCTGGTGCAGCAGGCGGACGACCAGCAGGTCTCGGCCTCGGGGCCGGGCCAGCCGGCCGCGGGCGCCGCGAAGGTGTACCTGGTCGACGCCCAGGGCCGCAAGCACGAGATCGGCTCGACGCAGTCGGACGACAAGGAGCGCAAGGCGCTGGTCACCGCGGTCTTCGGGCCCAACGCGGTGCCGCAACGGGTGAAGCGGGAGTGGCTGGACACCCTGGTGACCGCCAGCGCGATCACCTTCCCCGACGTCCAGGGGATGACCGACACCCCGAACCCCAACTCCAGCGTGAACCTGGGCAACGCGGCGGACCGCCGGATCGGCCGGCTGGTGCACTACCAGGACCGCAACTACGTGGTCGGCAAGGACAGCCTCTTCCTGATCACCCCGTTCCAGGCGGAGCTGATCCGGCAGAACCCGGCGTACCAGGTGCTCTACAAGTACGACCAGGACAAGCGGCCGCGCAACGACGAGATGACCCCGGACGACCAGTTCAAGAACAACACCGACGTCCGGCTGCCGAAGACCCCGGACGACTGGCCGCTGAAGTCCGGTGCGCCGGTGAACAACTGGCAGGACCGCCAGGACGCCCGGCTGGTCGTCTGCAGCACCTTCGACGGCATGGCCGAGGACGGCCGCACGCCCAAGCGCAGCGTCTGGGCCGGGACGTCCTACCCGGCGGCGTACAACAACGGCGCGGGCGCGGCGTATGTGACGCCCGGTCACGGCCTGTTCTACCGGGCGGTGGACAACGCGGCCGGCGGCAACGGCGGCAACAACACCAACGGCGCGAACGCCGCGGCCGGGGGCGGCTCCGGCACCGACTTCCTGATCACCGAGACCGGCCTGCGCTACTCCGTCCCGGCCAACGGCGACGGCGGCCACGGCCCCACCCCGTCGCCCGGCTCCAGCGGCTCCCCGAAGCCGACGGCCGCGCCGCCGAGCACCCCGAACCCGGGTGCCGCGAACCAGCCGACCCAGAACCCGGACGAGCAACCCGGCGGCAACCAGGCCCGACTGGGCTACCAGAACGTCCAGCCGCTGCCGGTCCCGAAGGAGTGGTCGAACCTGGTGCCGGCCGGCCCGCCGCTGACCGCGAAGAGCGCCGCGCAGCCGCAGAATGCCTGATCAGCCAAGCCCGGCAACGGAATTGGTCCCAGTGTCATGGTCTGGTAACTACTCGGCACTCGATGTTGGGTGAGTTGGGTGTGCCGACTACAGTGCTGCTGGACATCACACGGGTGATGCGGCGGCGGGCCCTCGGGGCCCTCCGTGCACACAATGTTTTTCTCATGGGGGACGGTGGATCATGAGTGACGGCCAGTTCACGGTGACCGCGCAGGAGATGATGGACTTCGCCGGGAAGATCGAGACGGCGATCGGCCAGATCGAGGCGGAGCGCAGCGCGCTCCAGACGACGGTCGACAACATCACCAGCGGCTGGAAGGGCCAGGCTGCGGACGCCTACAAGGCCCTGCAGACGAAGGTCAACGATGACGTCAAGGCGCTGAAGGAATCGCTGCACGCGATCAAGAACGCCATCGAGCTGACCACCAAGCACTACGCGAGTGCCGAAGAGGAGCAGAAGTCGCTGTTCGGCCCCCAGAGCTGACCACCGCTTCCACGCTGATCACCGCTCCGTTCCGACCCTCCGCCCTCCGGGGCGACCGCCGATGAACGCGGGGCGCTCCGCATCCTCGTCAAGGGAGACATTGTGACCGACCACATTCTCGTCAACTTCCAGACCCTGCACCAGGCGTCCCAGGACGTGCAGACCTCGGCAAACAAGATCGAGCAGATGCTCTCCGACCTGCGCAAGGAGGTCACCAAGATCTCCCACGGCTGGCAGGGCCAGGCCCAGCAGGGCTACAACGCCCAGCAGACCAAGTGGGACGGCGCCGCCCAGGACCTGAAGGACACCTGCGCCAAGATCTCCAGCTCGCTGGAGAGCGCCGCGCAGAGCTACCACGCGACCGAGAAGAAGAACGCCGGTCTCTGGCAGGGCTGATCGCAGGTTCCCGGACGGGAACGGCAGGGGCGGGTACCCGGATTCCGGGCACCCGCCCTTCGGCGCGCGGCACGGTACGCCGCGGCACGGGGTGGCGAACACGAGGGGTGGCAGGGTGTCCGGACGCGGGTTCCGTAGGACGGCCGCGGCGCTGGCCGCGCTCGTGGTGCTGGGCGGCCCGGCCGGGGCCCCGGCGTTCGCGGACGGCGGGCCCGGACTGGCCGCCGCCGGCGACTGCCCCAAGCCCGCGCCCGACGTGCCGACCGTGCCGTGGTCGCTGCAGCGGATACTGCTGGACGAGCTCTGGCAGGGCGGGAAGACCACCGGTAGCGGGGTGACGGTCGCCGTCATCGACACCGGGGTGGACGACACCAACCCCCAGCTGGCCGGCAAGGTCGACGCGGGCAACAGCCTGCTGTTCGACAAGCAGAACAACAAGCCGGTCGACGGCACCTCCAAGAACGACACGGTCGGCCACGGCACCAAGGTGGCCGGCATCATCGCCGCGAGCCGCAGCGACAAGACCGGCTTCGTCGGGCTGGCCCCCGACGCCAGGATCTACGCGATCCGGCAGAACGACAGCGAGGGCAACGGCGACGTCTCCAGCCTCACCAAGGCCATCAACGATGCGATCGACCACCACGTCAAGGTCATCAACATCTCGCAGGACGTGCGCGGAGCGGGGGACGCCCAGTTCGGCGGCTACGCGGACCTCAAGGCCGCCATCGACCGGGCCGAGCAGAGCAAGGTCGTGGTGGTCGCCTCCAGCGGCAACGACGGCAAGGAGGGCGACACCTACCCGGGCGCCTTCCCGACCGTGCTCTCCGTCGGCGCCTCCGACCGCAACAACGAGCGCGCCCCGTTCTCCCAGTACGGCTCCTTCGTGAAGGTCGCCGCGCCCGGCGTCGACATGCTCTCCACCGTGCCCGGCGGCGGCCAGTGCGTCGACAACGGCACCAGCTTCGCCGCCCCGTACGTCTCCGGGCTCGCCGCGCTGCTGATCGGCGCGCACCCCCTGTGGACGCCGGCCCAGGTGCGGGCGTGGATCGAGCAGTCCGCCCAGCGCACCGAGGCCGGCCCGAACCAGTTCATCGGCTGGGGCGTGGTGGATCCGGTCAAGGCCGTCACCAAGGCGCCCGAGAACCCGCCGTCCGCCCCCGCCCCGGACGCGCCGGTGCAGCTGGCCGCCGCCCCGATCGTGCCGCGGCCGGTCGGCATCGGCGAGACCCAGGCCGACCGCGACGGCCGCACCGCCACCTACGTGGTCGGCGTCGGCGCCCTGGTGGTGGCCTTGCTGATCGGCGGCGGCGTGGTGCTCCGCGACCGGCGCCGCGGGAAGAACCCGTAAGCCGCTTGTAACACCACGGCCGGTCCACCGCATCCATCAGGTGTCGGGGGCACACGGACGCGGGGGAGCGACGGGCGATGGGATGGATCGGTGGTGGCCGCGAGGCCAAGGACGCGGAGTTCCTGGAACTCGTCTCCAGTCGTACCGGCCACCTCTACCGCTCGGCCTGTCTGCTCACCAGCGGCGACACCCACTACGCCGAGGACCTCGTACAGGAGGCCCTCAGCCGGATGTACGTGCTCTGGCGGCGCAGCGCCTTCACCGGCGGCCGGAACAGGATCGACAACCCGGCGGCCTACACCCACACCGTGATGGTGCGCACCTTCCTCGCCCAGCAGCGCCGCCGCTCCAGCGGCGAGCGCCCGACCGAGGCCCTGCCGGAGCGGGAGGGTCACGACGCGGACAGCAGTCTGCGGCTGACCCTGCTCGACGCGCTCGGGCGGATGCCGGCCAAGGACCGGGCGGTGCTGGTGCTGCGCTACTGGGAGGACCGCAGCATCGAGGAGACCGCGGACGTGCTGCGGCTGTCCTCCGGCGCGGTCCGGACCAGGACGAGTCGGGCGCTGGCCCGGCTGCGCACCCTGCTCGGCGATTCGCTGGCCGAGCTCGCCGCCCGCTGAACGCCCCGGGCACCACCGCTGACCACTACTGGCACTTCCGCGACGCAAGGAGACGGTGATCCGCCATGTCCGAGCCGGACAAGTTCGAAGACGATCTTCTCTTCGCCATCACCCGCACCGGTGAGGGCTTCCGCCCCGACCAGGCCGACCAGGCCGGGCTGGTCGCGGGCGGCTACCAGCGCGGCCGCAGCCGCTGGCGCCGCCGGTCCACCGCCGCGGTGGTGGGCGGCGCCGCCGCGCTGGCGCTGGTGGGCACCGGGGCGGTCTACCTGACCGGCTCGGCCTCCCGCGCCGGTGACGGCACGGGCACGGTGACCGCCGCCGGGCCGGCCGCCGCACCCGCGGGTTCCGCCGCCGCGGGCTCCGGGGCCGGGGGCTCCGGGGCCGCGACGACCCCGGCCGCCGACGCCAAGCCGTCCGCCAAGCCGATCACCGACGACGAGATGCTGGCCACCTTCCAAGCCCTGCTGCCCCAGGGCCGGACCACCGACGGCAAGGGGTCCGGCACCGCTCAGCAGCCCGGCAAGCCGTGGGGCGGCGGCATCGCCGCGACCGCCTCGCTGGTCTTCGACGACGGCCAGGGCAAGGCCGCGATGGGCGTCTCGGTCGGCCGCCTGGCCCTGAACGATCCCAACCGGGCGCAGAACGTCTGCCCGAGCAAGAACACCGTCCCGTACGACGCCTGCACCTCCACCAGCCTGCCGGGCGGCGGCTCGCTGACCGTTCTCCAGGGCTACGAGTACCCGGACAAGCGGGCCACCACCAAGTGGTGGAACGCCAAGCTGATCGGCCAGGACGGCCGCCAGATCGAGCTGTCGGAGTGGAACTCCGCGGCCGAGAAGGACTCGCCGGACAGCCGCCCGAACCCGCCGCTGTCGCCGGAGCAGCTCACGGCGATCGTCACCGACAAGTCCTGGGACGCGGTCGTCGCGGCGATCCCGGAGCCGAAGCCGGTCAAGGTGCCGGACACCTCGAAGGAGTACAGCGCCCAGGAGATCCTGGACCTCACCGCCAAGCTGCTGCCGGGCGGGCTGACCGAGTCGGCCTCCCAGGCCGACGGCTTCGGCTACGCCAACTTCGTCCTCGACGACGGCCGGGGCAAGTCCCTGGTGCAGCTCAACGTCCAGGACTGGAGCCGCGACGACCAGACCAAGGCGGAGCTGTTCGCCGGCGCCCGGACGCTGCCTGACGGCACCAAGATGGTGATCCGCGACGGGAGCGACAAGCCGGGCGTGGGCATGTGGACCGTCGACACCCTGCACCCGGACGGCTTGCGGGTGGTGATCAGCTCGTTCAACAGCGGCACCCAGCAGGCCCCGGCGACCCGCAAGACGCCGGTGCTGACCAACGACCAGATGCAGGCGATCGCGGCCGCCCCGGTCTGGAAGCTGAAGAAGTAGCGGGCGGACGTACGGATGCGGCGGTGCCCCGGGCTGGGGGGAAGGCCCGGGGCACCGCCGTGTGGGGGTGGGGTGGGGGATCGGGGGTCAGTCCCGCTGGTCCTCGGGGAGGCTGATCACCCAGCGGGTGTCCTGCCTGGGGCGCAGGTAGAGCAGCCAGTAGAGGGTGGCGGCGGCGGTGATGCCACCGGTCCACAGCAGGGGTTCGGCGTCGAGCTGGGTCATGACGTAGACCAGGACGACGATCAGCAGCGCGGGGACGGCCGGCCACAGCGGCATCCGCCAGGCGGCGGCGTGCTTGTGGTGGCCGCGGCGGGAGAGCAGCGAGGCGATGGCGACCAGCAGGTACATCGCGGTGACCGCGACGCCGGTGATGTTGCTGAGCAGCTCGCCCTTGACGAAGCAGAGCGCGGCGCCGGGCAGGCCGACCGCGAGGGTGGCGATCCACGGGGAGCCGAAGCGGCCGAGGGTGCCGAAGGCCTTGTTGACGGGCTCGGGCCAGGCCTTGTCGCGGGCGGAGGCGAACAGCACCCGGGAGTTCTGGATGACCATGACGATGCCGGCGTTGATGATGGCCAGCGCGATGCAGAGGCTGATGAAGGTGCCGACCGCGGAGTTGCTCCAGGCGGTGACCATGCCGGAGATGTCGCCGGAGGTCAGGGTCTGCAGGTCGGGGGCGCCCAGGGTGATGGCAGCGACCGGGATCAGGATGATCGCGCTGGACAGGCCGAGGGTCCACAGCACGGTGCGGGAGACGGTGCGGCGGGGGTTCTCCAGCTCCTCGGAGAGGTAGACGGCGGTGGAGAAGCCCTGGGTGGCGAACAGGGCGATGCCCAGGGCGCCGATGATGGCGCCGATGCCGACCGGGCTGGCGGCGCCGCCGTCCGTGGAGACCAGGCCGTGCAGCAGGCTGGGGTGCGCGGAGTTGGCGTGGGCGAAGCCGAGCACGGAGACCACGCCGGCCGCGATGACCTCCAGGACCAGGAAGATGCCGGTGATCCAGGCGTTGGCGCGCAGGTCGAGCAGACCGGCCAGGGTGGCGGCGAGCATCACGGCGGCGCCGGCGATCGGCTTGTCGACGTGCAGGACGGGCGCCAGGTAGTCGGCGGTGCCGAGGGCGATGACCGAAGGGACGATCATCACCACGATCAGCGACTGGATGAAGACCAGCCAGCCCGCGAGGCGCCCGGCCAGGGTGCCGACCATCGCGTACTCGCCGCCGGCGCTGGGGATCAGGGTGCCGAGCTCGGAGTAGCAGAACGCGACCGCGACGCAGAGCACCGAGCCGATGGCGATGGCCAGGGCGGTGGCGCTGCCGATGCTGGAGAACAGCTCCGGCACGATCACGAAGAGTGTGGACGCGGGAGTGACGCAGGACAGCGTGAGCAGGGTGCCGCCCACGACGCCGATCGAGCGCTTGAGCTGCTGGGGCGCTGCTGTTCCGTCCGCCGTGGCGGTGACGTTCTGTGGCGGGCGAAGCGTGTCGGTCATGTGGCTTCCGATCGGCTCTGTGCGGTCCTGGGATGGGAGCGGTATCGCCTCCGCTGGCTGGTTGCTCGGGTCCTGTCGGTCGCTCCCAAGGCCGCAATGGAACCTTGGGCGTATTGATTGCGTCAACGCCGGAACTGCTTCGGAATCCGTTGCGGTGAACGGCATAAACATGCGATCCGATGATCACTTACGGTCATCACGCTGGTTGTCCGACTTGCTACTTTGGCCACGTCAAGCATGAATCAAAGGTGAACTGCGCATTGCATGCCATCTTTCCAAGGTGACGCCTCGATGGGACGGTGATACGCCCAGGCGCCCCTGAATCGCAGGGCAACTCCCGAGGTGGGTGCGGGAACCGCAGCCCCACGTCGGAAAGATCTAGGTAACGTTTCAGCACCTGGGACGACGAAGGGGGCGGACTCCGCTGAGTCCGACCCCTTCGATCACTGTCCGTAGCGGGCGGCCCGTCCATGGCGAGCGGCCCGCCCGCTGCGCCCGGTCACTGCGCCGGCAGCCAGCCCGTCTGGACCATCTGCCCGTTGGTCGCGCGGCGTGACACGTAGACCCCGCGGCCCGGCGGCAGCGCCTGCGGCTTGACCGTCCCCAGCAGCGCGCCCTCGTCCCGGTTGCCGGACAGGATGACGCCCTGCCCGCCGAGCTCGCGCATCCGCTGCATCACCGGCTCGTACAGCGAGCGCCCGGCGCCGCCGGCGCTGCGGGCCACGATCACCCGCAGGCCGATGTCCCGGGCGAACGGCAGGAACTCGGCCAGCGGCGCCAGCGGGTTGCCCGAGCTGGTCGCGACCAGCTCGTAGTCGTCGACGATCACGAACATGTCCTTGCCGCTGTACCAGCTGCGGTTGCGCAGCTGCTCGGCGGTCACGTCCGGGCCGGGCAGGCGCCGGGCGCAGGCCCCGCGCAGCATGTCCACGACCGCCGTCATGGCCGGCTGCGCGGCCGCGTACTCCACCAGGAACTCCGGCGGGACGGTGCCCAGCAGGGCGCGCCGGTAGTCGCCGACCACGATGCCCGCCTGGTCCGGGGTGTAGCGCTCGGTGATCTGCTTGATCAGCATCCGCAGCACCGCCGACTTCCCGGACTCGGTGTCACCGAAGACGATGAACAGCGGGTCGGTCTCGAAGTTGACGAAAACCGGTGCCAGCTCGGCCTCGTCCACGCCGAAGGACACGCCGCGCTGCGGATGCTCGAAGCCCTTCGGCAGCGAGTGGCCGTCCAGGACGGCCGGCAGCATCCGCACCTGCGGGGCGCGCGGGCCGGTCCAGGCCCCGTCGACCGCGCCGACCAGCGCGGCGACGCCGTCCTGGAGGTCCTCCACCGAGGAGGAGCCGTCCAGTCGGGGCAGTCCGCCCAGGAAGTGCAGCCGCTCCGCGGTGATGCCGCGCCCGGCCAGCGGCGGGACGTTCTGCGCCACCCGGCGGTCCACCTCGGACTCCATCGCGTCACCGAGCTTCAGCTCGATGCGGTTCTGCAGCAGGTCCTTCAGCGCGGGGCGCACCTCCGCGTAGCGGGCCGCGGTGATCACCAGGTGGACGCCGTAGCCGAGGCCGCGCTGGGCGATGTCGCCGACCACCGGCTCCAGGCCCTCGAACTCCTGCTTGAAGGTGTTCCAGCCGTCGATCATCAGGAAGACGTCGCCGAAGGCCTCGTCGGGCAGTTGTCCGGCCGCCCGGCGGGCCCGGTAGGTGGTGATGGTGTCGATCCCGGCCGTCCGGAACAGCTCCTCGCGCCGGTTCATCACCGAGTGCACCTCGGAGACCATCCGGCGCACCTTGTCCACGTCCGGGCGCCCGGCCACCCCGCCGACGTGCGGCAGTCCGGTCAGCGACTGGAAGCTGCCCGCGCCGAAGTCCAGCAGGTAGAACTGAACCTCGCGCGGGGTGTGGGTGAGGCCGAAGGCGGCCGTCATGGTGCGCAGCACGGTGGACTTGCCCGAGCGCGGGCCGCCCACCACCAGGCCGTGGCCGGCCGCGCCGGAGAAGTCGACCTCCAGGATGTCGGTCTTCTGCTCGCGCGGCTTGTCCACGATGCCGATCGGCGCCCGCAGCCGGCCGCCCGGGTAGCCCGGTGCGGTCAGCCCGCGCTCCGGGACGACCTGCAGCGGCGGCAGCAGGTGGTCGATGCTCGGCGCATCGTCCAGCGGCGGCAGCCACACCTGGTGCGCGGCCGGGCCCTGGCCGGTCATCCGCTGGACGAAGACGTCCAGCACGGTGTCCACGAGCGCGTCGTCCTGTTCCGGGGCCCGCGGCGCCTCCTCCTCCACCGGCTCCGGCGGCAGGTCCACGAAGGCCGAGGTGAACTCCACCGGCCGGGCGTTCACCCGCCGGCCGCCGGTCGAGCGCTGCTGCCCGGGTGCCCGGTACGGCCCCGAGACGTACGCGGCCTTGAACCGGTCCATCACGTCCTCGCCGAACTTCAGGTAGCCCACCCCCGGCACCGGCGGCAGGTGGTACGCGTCCGGCACGCCGATCGCGGCCCGCGACTCGGCGGCCGAGAAGGTGCGCAGACCGATCCGGTAGGAGAGGTAGGTGTCCAGGCCGCGCAGCTTGCCCTCCTCCAGGCGCTGCGAGGCCAGCAGCAGGTGCACGCCCAGGGAGCGGCCGATCCGGCCGATCTGGATGAACATCTCGATGAAGTCGGGCTTGGCGGTGAGGAGTTCGGAGAACTCGTCGATGATCAGCACCAGCGAGGGCAGCGGGTCCAGCGCCGCGCCTGCCGCCCGGGCCCGCTCGTACTCGTGGATGTTGGCGTAGTTGCCGGAGCGGTGCAGCAGCTCCTGGCGGCGGTGCAGCTCGCCCTCGATCGCGTCGCGCATGCGGTCGACCAGGGTGAGCTCGCCCTCCAGGTTGGTGATCACCGCGGAGGTGTGCGGCATGTCCGCCATGCCCAGGAAGGTCGCGCCGCCCTTGAAGTCGGCGAGCACGAAGTTCAGCGTCTCCGAGGAGTGGGTCATCGCCAGCGCGAGCACCAGTGTGCGCAGCAGCTCCGACTTGCCGGAGCCGGTCGCGCCCACGCACAGGCCGTGCGGGCCCATGCCCTCCAGCGCGGCCTCCTTGATGTCCAGGTAGACGTGCTCGCCGTTGGCGCCGACGCCGATCGGCACCCGCATCCGCTCGTGCTGGGCGCGCGGGCGCCAGCTGCGGGCCACGTCGAAGGAGCCCGGGTCGCCGGAGTTCATCATGTCGGTGAAGTCCAGGTTGGACAGCAGCGGCTCGTCGTCACCGCCGGCCGAGGCCCGGTACGGCGCCAACTGCCGCGCCAGCGCCTCGGCCTGCCACTGCGAGAGCAGGTCCGGCTTGCCGCTGTAGGTCGCCCCGGAGGCCGAACGCAGCACCAGCTCCTGCGGGTTGACCGTCACCATCAGGTGCCCGCTCGGCTCGTCCACCTCGCCCGGGACGACCTCGATCACGGTCACCCCCTGCACGCCCTCGGGGCTCGCCAGCACCGAGTCGTGCGGCACCCCGGCGCCGTCCATGATCACCACGAGGTGCGGCTGGTCAGCGGCGGGCGCCGCGTCCCGGACGAAGCGCTGGCGGCCGGACAGCTCGTCCTGGAGCAGGAACTCCAGGTCGCCCAGGTCGGTGGCGTTCAGCCGGCGCGAGCCCGCGCCGTCGCTCTCCTTGCGGTGCTGGTTGTGCGGGAGCCACTTGGTCCAGTCCCACTCCTCGGCCGCGCCGGGCGCCGCGGCGACCGCGACCAGCAGGTCGTCCGGCGAGTGCAGGGTGGTCAGTTGGGCGATCATCGCGCGCACGTTGCCGTACACCGAGTCCGGGTCCCCGCACACCGTGATGTGGTAGAACGCCCGCAGCGAGACCGCCAGCGGCAGGTCCTGCAGGGTGCCGTGGGCCTTCAGGAAGGAGTGCATCGCGGCCGCCGACAGCGGCTCCAGCTCGTCCATCGGCGCGGTCTGCGGCGCCACCAGCGGGGTGGACAGCTGCACCGGCCCGAGGCCCACCCGGATCTGCGCGAAGTCGCCGTCAGCCGTACGCCGTTCCCACAGCCGCCGGCCGTCCTCGACGATCGACCACAGCTGGTCCGGCGCCGGGTTCAGGAACAGCAGCGCGCCGCGCTGGCTCTCCGCCGTGCGGCGCACCTGGCGGCGGGTCTGCTGCAGGTACTTGAGGTAGTCGCGGCGCTCGTCCGCCATCGCGGTCGAGCCGCCCTTGCGGGCCCGTACGATCTGGGCCAGCACCATGCCGATCGTCGAGGCGATCATCAGGCCGCCCATGATCTTCATCGGGGCGGCCGCACCGGGCGAGAAGAAGAACACCGCCGAGCCGCCCATGCCGAGCATCGGCAGGATGCTCATCAGCCAGTCCTCGCCGCCGTGCCGGGGCAGCTCGGGCGGGCTGATCAGCTCCACCGGCTCGTCCGGCACGGTCGGCGGGTAGGCCCTGGCCGGTCGCTTGACCATGATCACACCCATGTGCCATCCACCCCGCGGCGTCGATCGATCACTTCGGCATCAGCCCTCACGCGACTGCGCCGGTCCGGTACGGATTCCCGTGGCTGAGGACGCCCCACCCAGCGCAACCCCCGTACCACCGTGCGCAGGCGCCCGATACTAACGGTCGGCCCCCGCACCGCCCGCCCGGCCCCGTCCCGCACCGCCCGCCCGGCCCCGCCCCGCGGCGACGGAGGGCACGAACCGAGCGGGTAGGGTAACGCCGCGCCAACTCGCGGCCCGGCCGGGCCGGTTCCACAGCCACACCGCGCGCCGCCGTGCCGCGGCACCGTCAATACAGGGGGAGCGCCCAGTGCGTCGAAGGATCGAGGTGTCGTCGTGAGTGAGCGGAGCGAGCTCACCATCGGAAGGCGCGTGTGGGTGAGCGCCCCCGCCGAGCGCGGCGAGGTGGGCGCATGAGCGCGACTGCCGCCACGGGCTACTGCCGGGTGACCGTCGTCGCCCCGGACCGCCGGATCGATGTCGCCCTGCCCGAGGACGTCGCCCTCGCCGACGTCTACCCCGAGGTGCTGCGCCTGGCCAAGCAGAGCCAGCCCGACGGCACCCCCACCGGCTTCCACCTGGTCCGCCGCGACGGCACCGTACTCGACAGCAGCCTGTCGCTGGCCGCCCAGCAGGTCCGCGACGGCGACCTGCTGGCGCTGCGCCCCTTCGCCGAGTCGCTGCCGCCGGCCGTCTACGACGACGTCGCCGACGCCATCGCCAGCGCCGTCGAGGCCGACCGCCGGTTCTGGACCGTCGACCTGATGCGCGGCTTCGGCCTGATCGGCGCCGGGGTGCTGCTCACCCTGCTCGGCTTCGCACTCTGGTTCTCCGACCTGCGCCACGACATGCACAGCCTGCCCGGCGTGCTGGCCGGCGTCGCCGCCGTCGTGCTCACCGCGCTCGCCGGGGTGCGCGCCCGCGTCTACCAGGACCCCCACGCCGCGGTCGCGCTCGGCCTCGGCGCCCTGCCGCACGCCATGATCGCCGGCAGCGGCATCATCGCCGCCGCCCATCCGTGGGACGGCCCCGGTCGGCTGCAGTTCCTGACCGGCTGCGTCACCGTCCTGGTGATCGCCGTGCTGCTGGCCGGACTGCTGCCGGAGAAGGACGCGGTGTTCGTCGCCGCCGCCTTCGTCGCCACCGCCGGCTCGCTCGCCACCTTCACCGCCGTACTGATGCCCGACACCCCGGCCGGGAACATCGCCGCCGTCACCGGCGTCGCCGCGGTCGCCGCGATCGGCTTCCTGCCCAGCCTCTCCGCCCGCTTCGCCCGGCTCCCGGTCGGCTTCAGCGCCCCCGGCCAGACCCGCACCCGCAGCCGCGACTACGACGAGGAGGCCGAGCGCGCCGAGGCCGTCGAGTACGAGCGGATCGCCCACCAGGCCCGCCGCGGCCACGAGGTGCTGGTCGGCCTGGTCGGCGGCTGCGCCGCGGTCGTGGTCGGCGCCTGCGCCGTCCTCTCCTTCACCGACCGGACCTTCCCGGAGCTGCTGGCGCTCACCCTGGGCATCGCGACCATGCTGCGCGCCCGGCTGTTCCGCTACACCGCCCAGGTCCTCAGCCTCACCGTCGCCGGGCTGCTCGGCCTGTGCCTGCTGATCGTCGGGCTGTCCCTGCACACCCCGGCGTTCATCCTGCGGGCGGCCGGCTCCGGCACCGAGCTGGACCTGCGCACGATCTGGCTGGCCACCTCCATCGCCTTCGGCGCCGCGCTGCTCACCGCGATCGCGCTGGTGGTGCCCCGACTCGGCGTCTCCCCGTTCTGGGGCCGCATCCTGGACCTGGTGGACAGCCTCACCCTGATCTCACTGGTCCCGCTGGCGCTCGCCGTCCTGAACGTCTACCGGCTGGTCCGCGGCGCCACCGGCTGACCGTCGCCGACCGGCGCCGCCCCACCCGTCGCCCGGCCGGGCGGGGCGGCACTGGTACGCTTGGCCTCCGAGTGCAGCAGTGTGTCCGCCCCCCACGGGTAGCAGACCGCAGGACGCGCTCACGACACCGAGTTCTCGCAGAGTCCTGTGCAGTCGACCAGGACCGCTCGGTAGACCTTGAAGGAGTTGCAGTGGCTCTCGCCTCTGACGTCAAGAAGCAGATCTTCGCCGAGTTCGGCCAGAAGGAGGGCGACACCGGTTCCCCCGAGGTCCAGGTGGCCATGCTCTCCCGCCGTATCTCGGACCTGACCGAGCACCTCAAGTTCCACAAGCACGACCACCACTCGCGTCGTGGCCTGCTGATCCTGGTCGGCCAGCGCCGCCGCCTCCTGCAGTACCTGGCCAAGAAGGACATCGAGCGCTTCCGTACGCTCGTCGACCGTCTGGGCATCCGCCGCGGTGCCGCCGGTGGCGCCCGCTAAGACCGCCGCTCGGGGCGGCTCCCCACACCGGGGAGCCGCCCCTCGCGCGTATGCCGCGGCGGTTCGACCGCGGCACCTTGACACAACAACTCGCGCGCACCTCCCCAGGTGGCCGAGGATTGCACCGTAGGGTTGTGGGCATGCCGGGTGATGGCGCAGCAGCGCGCCACCCGGGCAGACAGCCCGAACCCCCCGCGGGACGAAGGCTTCAAACGGAAGCCGCCCGCATCCGAGAGAGCGTCCAGACGCGGACCGCCCGTCCCGGCCCGGCAGTCGTGAGGCGCCGGTCCTCGGTAGTGGCCCCCGGAACCCCCGCAGCCGAGCGGGGCACCCCGGAGGCTTCGATCGAAGACCGGCCCGACTGCCGCCCTCCCTGGCAAGAGGGCCCCGGAGCCAACGCGAGGCACTGCGCGGGGACGCTTTCCCGGAGACGTACGAAAGAGGAGATCTTCCAGGTGGAAGAGAACGTGTTCTACGCCGAAGCCGTGATCGACAACGGTTCCTTCGGCACCCGTACCATCCGCTTCGAGACCGGCCGCCTGGCCCGTCAGGCCGCCGGCTCCGCCGTGGCCTACCTGGACGACGACACCATGGTGCTGTCGGCCACCAGCGCCTCCAAGCAGCCGAAGGAGCACTTCGACTTCTTCCCGCTGACGGTGGACGTCGAGGAGCGGATGTACGCCGCCGGCCGCATCCCCGGCTCGTTCTTCCGTCGTGAGGGCCGGCCCTCCGAGGACGCGATCCTCACCTGCCGCCTGATCGACCGCCCGCTGCGCCCGTCCTTCGTCAAGGGCCTGCGCAACGAGGTCCAGGTCGTCTGCACCGTCATGGCGCTCAACCCCGACCACCTGTACGACGTGGTCGCGATCAACGCCGCCTCCGCCTCCACCCAGCTGGCGGGCCTGCCGTTCTCCGGCCCGATCGGTGGCGTCCGCGTCGCGCTGATCAACGGCCAGTGGGTCGCCTTCCCGACTCACAGCGAGCTGGAGTCGGCCGTCTTCGACATGGTCGTCGCCGGTCGCGTCCTGCCGGACGGCGACGTCGCGATCATGATGGTCGAGGCCGAGGCCACCGACAAGACCATCAAGCTGGTCGAGGGCGGCGCCGAGGCGCCGACCGAGGAGGTCGTGGCCGCCGGTCTCGACGCCTCCAAGCCCTTCATCAAGGTGCTGTGCGCCGCGCAGGCCCAGCTGGCCGCCCAGGCCGCCAAGCCGACCGCCGAGTTCCCGGTCTTCCTGGACTACCAGGACGACGTCCTCGCCGCGCTGACCAGCGCCGTCAAGGACGAGCTGGCCCAGGCCCTCACCATCCCGGGCAAGCAGGAGCGCAACACCGAGCTGGACCGCGTCAAGGCCGTCGCGGCAGAGAAGCTGCTCCCCGAGTTCGAGGGTCGCGAGAAGGAGATCAGCGCCGCCTACAACGCGCTGACCAAGAAGATCGTCCGCGAGCGCGTCATCAAGGACAAGGTCCGCATGGACGGCCGCGGTGTCACCGACATCCGCACCCTGGCCGCCGAGGTCGAGGCCATCCCGCGTGTCCACGGCTCGGCCCTGTTCGAGCGCGGCGAGACCCAGATCCTGGGCGTCACCACGCTGAACATGCTCCGGATGGAGCAGCAGCTCGACACGCTCTCCCCGGAGACGCGTCGCCGCTACATGCACAACTACAACTTCCCGCCGTACTCGGTCGGCGAGACCGGCCGCGTGGGCGCCCCCAAGCGCCGCGAGATCGGCCACGGCGCCCTGGCCGAGCGCGCCATCCTCCCGGTCCTGCCGACCCGCGAGGAGTTCCCGTACGCCATCCGCCAGGTCTCCGAGGCGCTCGGCTCCAACGGCTCCACCTCGATGGGCTCGGTCTGCGCCTCGACCATGTCGCTGCTGAACGCCGGTGTGCCGCTGAAGGCCGCCGTCGCCGGCATCGCCATGGGCCTGATCTCGCAGGAGATCGACGGTGAGACCCACTACGTCGCGCTGACCGACATCCTGGGCGCCGAGGACGCGTACGGCGACATGGACTTCAAGGTCGCCGGTACCCGCAACTTCATCACCGCGCTGCAGCTCGACACCAAGCTGAACGGCATCCCGGCCTCCGTGCTGGCCGCCGCGCTGAAGCAGGCCAAGGACGCGCGCCTGCACATCCTCGACGTGATGAACGAGGCCATCGACTCGCCCGACGAGATGTCCCCGAACGCGCCGCGCATCATCACCATCAAGATCCCGGTGGACAAGATCGGCGAGGTCATCGGCCCCAAGGGCAAGATGATCAACCAGATCCAGGAGGACACCGGCGCCGAGATCACGATCGAGGACGACGGCACCATCTACATCGGTGCCTCCGACGGCCCGGCCGCCGAGGCCGCCCGCACCACGATCAACCAGATCGCCAACCCGACCATGCCGGAGGTCGGCGAGCGCTACCTGGGCACCGTGGTCAAGACCACGACGTTCGGCGCGTTCGTCTCGCTCATGCCGGGCAAGGACGGCCTGCTGCACATCTCGCAGATCCGCAAGCTGGCCGGCGGCAAGCGCGTGGAGAACGTCGAGGACGTCCTCGGCGTCGGCGCCAAGGTGCAGGTCGAGATCGCCGAGATCGACCCGCGCGGCAAGCTCTCGCTGATCCCGGTCATCGAGGGCGAGGAAGGCGGCGAGGCCGCTTCCGAGTGAAGCGCCGCTAGCTGACCCCTTGCGGCCCGTACGCCTCCCGGCGTGCGGGCCGCACCCTGTTGTCCACGCGTTCGTCCGTACGTGCCATTCCACGTGCGTTTCCTCTGGAGGTACCCACCGTGGCCCAGGCCCCGGCGGTAAAGCAGCGTCCCGGCACCACCCGGACCCTGCTCAAGGGCGTCGACGGCGCCGGCACGGTGCGCCGCTCCGTCCTGCCCGGCGGCCTGCGGGTCGTCACCGAGACCCTGCCGACGGTGCGCTCCGCGACCTTCGGCATCTGGGTCGGCGTCGGCTCGCGGGACGAGACCCCGCAACTCAACGGCGCCACCCACTACCTGGAGCACCTGCTCTTCAAGGGCACCGAGCGGCGCAGCGCGCTGGACATCTCGGCGGCCCTGGACGCGGTCGGCGGCGAGATGAACGCCTTCACTGCGAAGGAGAACACCTGCTACTACGCCCGGGTCCTGGACACCGACCTGCCGCTGGCCATCGACGTGGTCTGCGACATGCTGACCGGCTCGCTGATCCGCTCCGAGGACGTCGACGCCGAACGCGGCGTCATCCTCGAGGAGATGGCGATGGCCGAGGACGACCCGGGTGACGTCGTCCACGACCTGTTCGCCAAGGTGATCTTCGGCAGCGGCCCGCTCGGCCGTCCGATCCTCGGCACCCAGGAGACCATCAAGGCGCTCACCCGGGAGCAGATCGCGGGCTTCTACCACCGCCGCTACCGCCCGGAGAACCTGGTCGTCGCCGCGGCCGGCAACCTGGACCACCGCAAGGTCGTCAAGCAGGTGCAGGAGGCCTTCGCCCCGGTGCTGGCCCGCTCCACCGCAGCGCCCGCCGAGGCCCGCCGCGGCGTCAAGGCGCTGCGCACCACCGGCAAGGTCGAGGTGCTCAACCGCTCCACCGAGCAGGCCCACCTGGTGCTGGGCGTGCCCGGGGTGCCCCGGCACGACGAGCGCCGCTGGGCGATGGGCGTGCTCAACGCGGCCCTGGGCGGCGGGATGAGCTCGCGGCTGTTCCAGGAGGTCCGGGAGAAGCGCGGCCTGGCGTACTCGGTCTACTCGTACTCCTCCTCCTACGCGGACAGCGGCCTGTTCGGCATCTACGCCGGCTGCCAGCCCAAGCGGGTCGAGGAGGTGCTGCGGATCTGCCGCGACGAGCTGGCCAAGGTGGTCGCCGAGGGCATCACCGAGGAGGAGCTGCAGCGCGCGATCGGGCAGATCTCCGGCTCCACCGTGCTCGGCATGGAGGACACCGGCTCGCTGATGAACCGGATCGGCAAGGCCGAACTCAGCTACGGGCACCACCTGTCGGTGGACGACATGCTGGAGCGGATCGCGGCGGTGACCCTGGAGGACGTGCACGCGGTGGCCCGTGATGTGCTGGGCGCGTACCGGCCGTCGCTGGCGCTGATCGGTCCGGTCAACGACAAGCGGGCCGCCCGGCTCGCCGATCTGCTGGCCTGAGATTGCCTTCCCGGAGAGGAATGTCGCTATGACGCTGCGTGTCGCCGTGATCGGCGCCAACGGACGGATCGGCTCGGAGGCGGTCAAGGCCGTCGAGGCCGCGCCGGACCTGGAGCTGGTGGCCACCCTCGGCCGCGGCTCGAAGCCGGCGGAGCTCACCGAGGCCGGGGCCCAGGTGGCCGTCGAACTCACCCACCCGGACTCGGTGATGGGCAACCTCGACTACTGCGTCCACCACGGCATCCACGTGGTCACCGGCACGACCGGCTGGACGGACGAGCGGCTGGCCACCGTCCGCGGCTGGCTCACGGACGCTCCGGACCTCGGCCTGCTGATCGCCCCGAACTTCTCCATCGGCGCGATCCTCGGCATGAAGTTCTCCCAGATCGCCGCCCGGTACTTCGAGTCGGTCGAGGTGGTCGAACTGCATCACGACCGCAAGGCCGACGCCCCCAGCGGCACCGCCACCCGCACCGCCCAGCTGATCGCCGCGGCCCGCGCCGAGGCCGGCCGCCCGAAGCAGCAGGACCCGACCACCCACAGCCTGCCCGGCGCGCGCGGCGCCGACGTGGACGGGGTGCCGGTGCACGCCGTACGGCTGCGTGGCCTGCTGGCCCACCAGCAGGTGATGTTCGGCGACACCGGCGAGACGCTCACCATCCGGCACGACTCGCTGCACCACAGCAGCTTCATGCCGGGCATCCTGCTGGGCGTGCGCAAGGTCGTCGGGACGCCGGGGCTGACCTTCGGCCTCGAACACTTCCTGGACCTGTGACTCCGTTGAACTCCAGGAGCGCGAAATGACCTCCCGTACCGGTTTCTTCGTCCTGTCCGGCGTGCTGCTGCTGGTCGCCCTCGTCTGCGTGGGGGAGGGCGTCCAACTGGTCGCCACCGGAAAGCCGCTCGGCATCGGCATCGGCCTGTGCGCCTTCGTGATCCCGGTGATCGGCGTCTGGTTCCTGCGCCAGACCGTCCGCTTCGGCCGGGCCAGCGAGCAGCTCGCCCGAGAGCTGGAGGCCGAGGGGGGCCTGCCGGTGGACGAGCTGAAGCGCACCGTCGGCGGGCGGATCGACCGGGACTCGGCCGACGCGGTGTTCGCCCGCCGCCAGGCCGAGGCGGAGGCCGAACCGGGCGACTGGCGGGTGTGGTTCCGCCTCGCCGTGGCCTACGCCGACGCCGGCGACACCCCGCGCGCCCGCAAGACCATGCAGCACGCCATCAAGCTGCACAGCACCGAACCCGCAAGGAGTAACGCGTGAGCGACGAACCGACGGCCCCCAGCTTCCGCAGCGACGTGACGGTGGAGCTGGTCCGCAGCGCCGCCGCGGACTCGGACGTCATCTGGGCGGCCCGGGTGTCGACTGCGGGCGAGCAGTCCCTGGAGGCGCTCCAGCAGGACCCGGAGAAGTCCAAGGGCCTGATCAATTTCCTGATGCGCGACCGGCACGGCACGCCTTTCGAGCACAACTCGATGACCTTCTTCATCAGCGCGCCGATCTTCGTGTTCCGCGAGTTCCACCGGCACCGCAGCGGCTGGTCGTACAACGAGGAGTCCGGCCGCTACCGCGAGCTGGAGCCGGTCTTCTACGTCCCGGCCGAGGACCGCAAGCTGGTCCAGCAGGGCCGCCCCGGCAAGTACGAGTTCCACCAGGGCACCCCGGAGCAGCACGAGACCACCACCGCGGCCATGGAGGCCGCTTACCGCGAGTCCTACGCCCGCTACCAGGAGATGCTGGCGGCCGGCGTGGCCCGAGAGGTCGCCCGCGCGGTGCTGCCGGTCGGCCTGTTCTCCTCGATGTACGCGACCTGCAACGCGCGCTCGCTGATGCACTTCCTCTCGCTGCGCACCCGGCGGGAGAACTCGGCGGTTCCGTCGTTCCCGCAGCGCGAGATCGAGATGGTCGCGGAGCAGATGGAGGAGCAGTGGGCCAGGCTCATGCCGCTCACCCATGCGGCTTTCGAGAAGCACGGCCGAGTCGCCCCCTGACCTGGGACGACGGGCATATGGGCAGAGTGTCTGGCATGTCTGGATTGCGGCTTTTCTAGCCGCTCCCTACATTCGTGACCACGGATTCCGGTGCTGCCCGAACCCCCGAGCGGGCAGCACCGGAATCCCATCTCCCCGCCCCGACCTGCTCCACCTGTCCGAACCATGGACCGGCATGGGTACCGCCCCACCGCCTACGAGTAGTTTTGGACGCATGGCTCCGACCTCCACCCCTCAGACGCCGTTCGGCCGGGTGCTGACCGCGATGGTCACCCCGTTCACCGCCGACGGCGCACTCGACATCGACGGCGCCCAGCGCCTCGCCACGCACCTCGTCGACTCCGGGAACGACGGCCTCGTCGTCAACGGCACCACCGGTGAGTCCCCGACCACCAGCGACGCCGAGAAGGCCCAGCTCGTCCGCGCCGTGGTGGAGGCGGTCGGGGACCGGGCCCACGTGGTGGCCGGGGTCGGCACCAACGACACCCACCACAGCGTCGAGCTGGCCCGGCAGGCGGAGGCCGCCGGGGCGCACGGCCTGCTGGTCGTGACGCCGTACTACAACAAGCCCCCGCAGGAGGGCCTGTACCGGCACTTCACGCAGGTCGCCGACGCCACCGGCCTGCCGGTCATGGCGTACGACATCCCGGGCCGCAGCGGGGTCGCGCTGAGCCACGAGACCCTGGTCCGGCTCGGAGAGCACCCGCGGATCGTGGCCAACAAGGACGCCAAGGGCGACCTCGGCGCCGCGGCCTGGGCGATCGCCCGCTCCGACCTCGCCTGGTACTCCGGCGACGACATCCTCAACCTGCCGCTGCTGTCCGTCGGAGCCGTCGGCGTGGTCAGCGTCGTCGGGCACGTGGTGGCCGGTGAGCTGAAGTCGATGATCGAGGCCTACCTGAGCGGCGATGTGGCCAAGGCCACCGCGATCCACCAGGGCCTGCTGCCGGTGTTCACCGGTATGTTCCGCACCCAGGGCGTGATCCTCACCAAGGCCGCGCTGGACCTCCGGGGCCTGCCGGCCGGGCCGCTGCGACTGCCGCTGGTCGGTGCGACGCCCGAGGAGATCGACCGATTGAAGCAGGATCTCGCCGCCGGCGGGGTACACCTGTAGGCAGACACAGACGTGCGCGCCCCGGCTCGCCGGACCCACCCGGGTCCGCCGCTGGACCGGACCGAAGGCGCGAGAGCACAGACCCAGTAGGAAAACGACACTGAGTACGCACGCCATATGTCTCCAGGGGGAGGACCCCAGGCATATGGCGTGCGTCGTGAGGAGAGTCTTTTGAGCCACCCGCATCCCGAACTCGGCGCACCCCCGGCCCTGAAGGAGGGCGCCCTCCGCATCACTCCGCTCGGCGGTCTCGGTGAGATCGGCCGCAACATGACGGTCCTGGAGTACGGCGGCCGCATCCTGATCATCGACTGCGGTGTCCTCTTCCCCGAGGACGAGCAGCCCGGCGTCGACCTGATCCTCCCGGACTTCAGCTACATCCGGGACCGCCTCGACAAGGTCGACGGCATCGTCCTCACCCACGGGCACGAGGACCACATCGGCGCCGTCCCCTTCCTCCTGCGGGAGAACCCGGACATCCCACTGATCGGTTCGAAGCTGACCCTCGCCCTGATCGAGGCGAAGCTCGCCGAGCACCGCATCCGGCCGTACGTGCTGGAGGTGAAGGAGGGCGAGCGCGAGCGCATCGGCCCCTTCGACTGCGAGTTCATCGCGGTCAACCACTCCATCCCGGACGCCCTCGCCGTGGCCGTCCGCACCCCCGCCGGCATGGTCGTGGCCACCGGTGACTTCAAGATGGACCAGCTGCCGCTGGACGGCCGCCTCACCGACCTGCCCACCTTCGCCAAGCTGGCCGAAGAGGGCATGGACCTGCTGCTGGTGGACTCCACCAACGCCGAGGTCCCCGGCTTCATCCCGCACGAGCGGGACATCTCGGCCGCGCTGCGAAACGTTTTCGCGAACGCCGACAAGCGCATCATCGTCGCCTCCTTCGCCAGCCACGTGCACCGCATCCAGCAGGTGCTGGACGCCGCGCACGAGTACAAGCGCAAGGTCGCCTTCGTCGGCCGCTCGATGGTCCGCAACATGGGCATCGCCCGCGACCTGGGCTACCTGAAGGTCCCCGGCAACATGGTCGTCGACGTCAAGCAGCTCGACGACCTGCCGGACAAGGAGGTCGTGCTGATCTGCACCGGCTCCCAGGGCGAGCCGATGGCGGCACTGTCCCGGATGGCCAACCGCGACCACCAGATCCGCATCGTCGAGGGCGACACCGTCGTCCTGGCGTCGTCGCTCATCCCGGGCAACGAGAACGCCGTCTACCGCGTCATCAACGGCCTGACCCGCTGGGGCGCCAAGGTCGTGCACAAGGGCAACGCCAAGGTGCACGTCTCCGGCCACGCCTCGGCCGGTGAGCTGCTGTACTTCTTCAACATCTGCAAGCCGCGCAACCTGATGCCGGTCCACGGCGAGTGGCGCCACCTGCGGGCAGCCGCCGAGCTCGGCATCGCGACCGGCATTCCGCGCAACCGCGTGGTCATCGCCGAGGACGGCGTCTGCGTCGACCTGGAGAAGGGCGTCGCCCGGATCGTCGGCAAGGTGCAGGCCGGTTACGTCTACGTGGACGGCGCCTCGGTCGGCGACATCACCGAGGCCTCGCTCAAGGACCGCAAGATCCTCGGCGAGGAGGGCTTCATCTCGGTCTTCGTCGCGGTCGACTCGACCAACGGCAAGATCGTCGGGCGCCCGACCATCCAGGCCCGCGGCTCCGGCATCGACGACAACGCCTTCGTGCCGGTCGTCGCCAAGCTCCAGGAGGCACTGGACCGCTCGGCGAGCGACGGCGTGCTGGAGCCCCGCCAGGTGCAGCAGCTCGTCCGCCGGACCATCGGCAAGTGGGTCGCGGACAACTACCGCCGCCGGCCGATGATCCTGCCGGTCGTCGTCGAGGTCTGACCTCGGCCCTGGGCCTCGTCGCCGAAGCCCGTCCTGACCTGCTGAGGCTGGTTTGACGTGGGGCGACCCGGTGCGTAATGTTCTCCGGGTTGCCCCACGGGACGAGCCCCAAGGCGGTCCTCGAATACGAATGCGAATTCGAGAACGGCCGGGAAAACGGACCGAGAAACTCTGATAGAGTTCGGGAGCGCCGAAAGGCGAAAGCCAAATCGGATGAATGAAACTCCGGAAGACGGAGCGGAAAACATCTGATAAGCTGGAAACACGAAAGAACGAAGCGCCCGGAGGGCCCGCTGGAAGGCGGTCCGAAGGAAGCGTCCGTTCCTTGAGAACTCAACAGCGTGCCAAAAGTCAACGCCAGATATGTTGACATCCCCGGCCTCGATCGCTTGATCGGGGTTGGAGATTCCT
>NZ_JBVJQR010000034.1:0-66785 GCF_055608425.1 Kitasatospora sp. NPDC036934
CGACAAATCCCAAACAGGACAGTCGAGACGTCAGTCAGGCGGAGGGTCAGACCCACCGGCAACATCATCACGTCACATCCTCACTGTCAGGCGAGGGCGGCGTGGTGGCGGCGGGTGACCTCGGGGTGGGCTCGGGTGTAGCCCTTCCACTCGTTGAATCCGAAGTCGGCGAAGAGGGGGTTGGCCGGGTCCTCGGTGGCACCGGGGGCGTGGTGGGCGAGGGGGAAGTCGAGCGGCGCGATGTGGGCGTCGAGCCGGGGGTTGTAGAAGAACGGGACGGAGTAGCGCTCGCGGGCTCCAGCCGGGCTGACCACCCGGTGGCTGGTGGCCTTGAGGTAACCGTCGGTGGCCACCTCCAGGAGCTCGCCGAGGTTCACCACGAAGGCGCCGTCGAGCGGCGGGACGTCCAGGAAGGTGCCGTCCGGGCGCTCGACCTGGAGTCCGCCGACGGTGTCCTGGAGCAGCAGGGTGATGAACCCGTAGTCCTTGTGGGCGCCGACGCCCTGACCGGCGCCGTCCGGGGCGGTGCCGGGGTAGCGGACCAGCTTGAGGCGCAGGTGGGGGTGGCCGGCGAAGGCGTCGTCGTAGAAGTCTGGGCGGGCGCCGATCGAGGCGAGGAGTTCGTGCAGCAGGCGCTGGGCGATGGTGCCGAGGTGGTCGATCCAGCCCAGGGCGGCGGTGCGCAGTTCGGGGAGCGCGGCCGGCCACTGGTTGGGGCCTTCCAGCCACCAGTACGGGGGCTCGCCGGTGCCGGGGGCGTGCGGGGGCAGCTCGGCGCCGATGTCCAGCTGGTCGCGCCAGTCCTGGCTGCCGCCGGTGCGCTCGTCGCCGGTACGGGTGTAGCCGCGGTAGTGGGGGGAGTTGAGGTTGCTCACGGAGAGCCGGTCGGCCTCGGGGAGGGCGAAGAAGGCGCGCATGGCTCCGGTGAGCGCGGCCGTTTCCTCCGGGGTGATGCCGTGGCCGACGAGCTGGAAGAAGCCGACGCCGGTGGCCGCGGTGCGGAGTTCGTCGTGCAGCCGGCGGCGGTCCTCCGGGCTGCCGTCGGCGAGCGAGAGGTCGATCACCGGGAGGGCGTCGGGGTGGGTCCCTGGACCTGCTGCGGCACCCGCTTCGGCACCTGCCGGGAGGCGGGCCGCAGAGTGGGTCTCGGGGCCGGTCTCGGGGCCGGTCTCAGGGCGAGGCTCCGGGGTGGCGCTGGTTCCGGATATGGGCGTGTGCTGCTGCGTCATGTGTGACATCCGCTGGTCTCGTCCCGGCTGGTCCCGGTGGTCGACCAGGGGAGGCCGGAGCCGCGCCTGGTGCGGCGGGTGCTCCGGTAGCCGGGAGGTGGTGGCGGCCGCTCGGGGCCGCCATGAGGGTGGGTGGCGCGAGGTTCAGCCGGAGCGTCGACAGGACATGCTCGTCACGCGGAGCAGGTCCACGTGGCGGCGGCGAACAAGGATGAGCACCTCACCAGCGTAGATGACCCGTTCGGTGGCGGGCGAACCCCCCTGCGGCGGAAGGTCGCCCGTCACTTGTCAGGGATCGGTCACATTGGGTGTCTCCTGGGCGGGGTGGTGTCGAGTGTGGCTGGGGATCGAGGGCTGTCAGGCGATCGTTATCGGGGACTGTCAGGCGTTGTTGAGGTAGGCCAGGACGGCCAGGACACGACGGTTGTCGTCATCGGAGGGCTGGAGGTCGAGCCGGACGAAGATCGACGCGGTGTGCTTGGCGACCGCTCGCTCGGTGATCACCAGCTGCTGGGCGATCGCGGCGTTCGAGCGGCCCTCTGCCATTAGCCCCAGTACCTGCCGCTCCCGTGGGGAGAGGGTGGAGACCGGGCCGGCCGAGGAGTTGTGGGTCAGCAGCCGGGTGATCACCTCCGGATCCATCGCGGTACCGCCCTGGGCGACCCGCCGGATGGCGTCCAGGAACTGCGCGCCGTCCAGCACGCGGTCCTTGAGCAGGTAGCCGATGCCGCCCGAGCTGCCCGCCAGCAGCTCGCGGGCGTAGAGCTGCTCCACGAACTGCGACAGCACCAGCACGGGCAGGCCCGGGTGGGCCTGCCGGGCCGCCAGTGCTGCGCGCAGCCCCTCGTCCGTGAAGCTCGGCGGCAGTCGTACGTCGACCACGGCGATGTCGGGCCGGTCGGCGGCCACCGCGGTGAGCAGCTGCTCGCCGTTCTCGACGGCCGCGGTGACCTTCATGCCGTTGGCCTCCAGTAGCCGGGTCAGCCCGTCCCGGAGGAGGAAGAGGTCTTCCGCGATGACAACGCGCACGGGATCTCCAGGTTCACAATGGTCGGTCCACCGGACGGGCTGCTGATCGCGAGCACCCCGTCGAAGGCGGCCAGTCGCCGTTCGGTTCCGCTGAGGCCGGTGCCCCGGGACGGGTCCGCGCCTCCGCGCCCGTCGTCGGTGACCGATATCCGCAGCAGCCCGTCACTGTGCCCTATCTCGATCCATACGTGCGAGGCCCCGGAGTGTTTCACCGCGTTGGCCAGCAGTTCGCTCACCGCGAAGTAGGCGGCCGACTCCACCGGAGCCGGGGCCCGGCCGGGCAGGCTGCCGGCGAAGGTGACCGGCAGCGGCAGGTCCAGCGCGGTCGCCTCCACAGCGTCGGCCAGGCCTCGGTCGGCCAGCACCGGTGGGTGGATGCCCCGGACCAGGTCCCGCAGTTCGCTCAGCGCCTTCACCGAAGAGGTCCGGGCCTCGACCAGCAGTGGCCCGAGGGCCTCCGGATCGTGCTTCACCTGTTCGGCGACGGTCAGCAGCATGCCCAGCGCCACCAGCCGGGCCTGCGCGCCGTCGTGCAGGTCCCGCTCGATCCGGCGCAGCTCGGCCGCCCCGGCATCGATGGTGTCCGCTCTGGTGCGCGACAGGTGGCTGACCTGGCGGGCGAGTTCGGTCCGCCGGGACGGTCCGAGCAGGGACCGTGCGGCCTTCTCGTGCATCCGCAGTACGGGCGGCGCGGCCCACAGGATCGCGAACGGGGCCATCCAGACACCCATGCCGTAGACGATCACCAGCGGGAACAGCAGCCCGTTCCGCCCGAAGATCTCCATGGCGACCGGCGCCAGCAGCACGGTCGCGGCCGTGAACAGTACCGTGAGTCCGCTGAGGAACGCCCAGGCGAGGTCCCGCCAGGTCGCCGGGTCGGTCAGCCAGCCGCCGGACCGCAGCCGCTCCCAGGAGCCGCCCCCGCCGGTCGGGCGGCGGTACGGCACCGGGATCGGCTGCCCGCTCCACCGGTCGACGACCCGCCGGGTCTCGGTGGCGATCCAGCGTGCGCCGAACAGCCCGAGCACCAGCAGCGAGGGCGCCAGCCAGAGCGAGACGGACCGCCCGCCGGGGGCGGCGCCGCCGTACAGGTGGGTGGCCGTCACCGCGAGCGCGCCGGGGGCGAACAGGACGGCTCCGATCGCCCGACCGCCACCGCCGGTGGCCCAGCAGAGCGCCCACAGGGCGACCGGGCCCAGCGGCACCGCCAGGATCAGCGGGCCGCCCAGGCCGAACGGCCGGGACTCGTCGGGCCCGAGCAGCGCGGCGCCGAGCAGGACCGGTCCGGCCAGCAGCGAGATCAGGCCCGTCACGGCCAACGTCACCACGTACCAGGCGCGAGCGCCGTCCGCACAGGCCCGTCCCACCCGCCGGGCCGCCCGGCCGATCTCTTCTGCCCTCATGTCGCGCCCCCTCCGTCCTGAGCCCCGCCGAGGGCTCGAAGCCTGGGTTCCGAAGACCCCGTCGGCCTCTGTCCCGATCTTTCGCTGAGTCAGTCTGCCCCGCCCGCAAGCCCGAAGCTCTAGGCCTGAACACCCAGTTCGAGGTGTATCTGGATACACCCCCAGGACGCCGCTTAGACGGCTGCCCGCACCCGGTCGCGGATTCGTAGCGTGATGTCCCGTCAGCCGGCCCGGGTCTCCCCGGCGCCGGACCGCGAACCGTGGAGGGCCCGTGAACGCGCCGATCATCAGGATCCGTGGCGTCAGCAAGACGTACGACGGAACCGACGCCGCCCGTCCGGCTCTGGCCGGACTCGACCTCGAGGTGCGGGCCGGAGAGGCGCTGGCCGTGCTCGGCCGCTCGGGCAGTGGCAAGTCCACGCTGCTGAACCTGATCGCCGGCCTCGACCGCCCGAGCGAGGGCGGAGTCGAGGTGGACGGCGTGGCCGTCCACGAGCTCGGCGAGGCCGCGCTCGCCGAGTACCGGCGGACGCGGATCGGCATGGTGTTCCAGTTCTTCAACCTGCTGGACGACCTGAACGTGGAGGACAACGTGCTGCTCCCGGCCCAACTCGCCGGGATGCGGCGGGAGCAGGCCCGGGCCCGGGCCGGGGAGCTGCTGGAGCGGCTCGGGGTGGCCCGGCACGCCAAGGCCTTCCCGGGGCGGCTCTCCGGCGGTGAGCGCCAACGCGTCGCGGTGGCGAGGGCGCTGATGAACCGCCCGCCGCTGCTGCTGGCGGACGAACCCACCGGGGCGCTGGACAGCGCCTCCGCCGCCGACGTCCGCGACCTGCTCCGCCAGCTCAACGCGGAGGGCCAGACGATCCTGCTGGTCACCCATGACACCGCGCTCGCCGAGGCCTGCGCCGACCGGACGATCGAGCTGCTCGACGGCCGCCTGATCCGGGACACGGCCGGCGCCCAGGTGGCCGGCGGCCGGAGCGGAGCGGGCGCATGAACGCGATGGGAAAGGTGGTCCGGGCCGGGGTCGGCCGCAAGCGGGTGCAGACCCTGGTGATGGTGCTCACCACGATGATGTCCGTGACGGCCTGCATCCTCGCCCTCGGGCTGCTGGTCGCAGCCCAGGCCCCGTACGAGCGCTCCTTCACCGACCAGCACGGCGCGCACCTCAACGTGCTGTACGACCAGACCAAGGCGAGCACCGCCCAACTCGCCACGGCCGCGCACGCGCCCGGGGTGACGGCCTCGTCCGGGCCCTACCCGGCGGTCACCCTCCAGCCGCGGGCCGGCCAGGACACCAGGATCCCGCCGGCCGGCAGCCTGCTGCCGCCGATGACGCTGGTCGGCCGGGCGCAGGACGGCCCGATGGACGACCTGCGGATCACCATGGGCCGCTGGGTCGCGGGCCCCGGCGAGGTGGTGTTCCTGAACGGGCACTCACCGCTGGCGGTCGGGGACAGCGCGCAGTTCCCTGATCTGCCCGGGCACCCGACGCTCAAGGTCGTCGGCCTGGCCGACTCGGTCTCCTGGAGCGCGGACGGCTGGGTCGCCCCCGAACAGGTGGCCGGGCTGACGGCACCGGGCACCACGCCCGCCGCCCAGTACCTCTACCGCTTCGCCCACGCCGGCAGCGACGCCGAAATGGAGGCCGACCACGCGGCGATCGCCGCCGCGGTGCCGAGCGGCGCGCTCATCAAGGTGACCACCAACCGGCCCGCCCAGGCGGAGGCGAACCGGACGGCCTCGACCTTCGTCCCCTTCGTCACCGCCTTCGGGGTGCTCGGCCTGGCCATGTCGGTGCTGATCATCGGCGTCGTGGTCAGCGGCGCGGTGAGCGCCGCCACCCGGCGGATCGGCATCCTCAAGTCCCTGGGCTTCACCCCGGCCCAGGTGGCACGCGCCTACGTCGGCCAGGCGCTGATCCCCGCCGGGATCGGCACCGCGCTGGGCGTGGTCGGGGGCAACCTGCTGTCCGTGCCGGTGCTCGGAATCGCCCACAAGGCGCTGCGCGGAGGGCTGCTGGGCATCCCGACCTGGGTGGACGTGGTGGTCGCGGTGGTGGCCCTGGGCGCGGTGGCCGGCACCGCGCTGGTGCCCGCGCTGCGGGCCGGACGGCTGCGCACGGTGGAGGCGCTCGCGGTCGGCCGGACGGTGCCGGGCTCCAGGCGGCATGCCGCCGGGGGCGCGTCGGGACGGGCCACAGCGGCCGGTCTGCCGACCCGGATGCAGAACCTGATCGGCCGGCTGCCGGTGCCCCGCGCCCTCAGCCTCGGGCTGGCGTCCCCGCTGAACCGGCCGGGCCGCTCGGCGACCACCGCGGCCGCGGTGGTGCTCGGCACGGTCGGGGTCACCCTCTGCGTCGGTCTGACGCTCTCCCTGGGCTCGCTCCAGAACGGCCTGACGGCCGACCGCGGGGGCAAGGTCGTGGTCCAGGCCCCGTTCGACGGCTCCAAGCCCGTCGACCACGTGGACGAGGCGGCCGTGCAGAAGGCGATCGAGTCCCGCCCCGGCACCCGGGCCTGGTACAGCAGCGTGCCGACCTCGGCCACCGTGGCCGGGAACACCGGACGCTCCCAGCTGGTCGCCTTCACCGGCGATGCCTCCTGGAGCGGCTTCCAGCTGGTCACGGGTCGCTGGTTCCACGGCCCCGGCGAGGTGGTGGTCAGCGCGGCCTTCCTGCGGGCCAACCAGGCGAAGGTCGGTGACACCGTCACCCTCACCGACCACGGGCGCAGCACCCCGGCGAAGATCACCGGCGAGGTCCTGACCGTCGAGGACCTGCTGTTCATGGACCGAGCCTCGCTGGATCCGCTCGGCGGCGCGGTCCACCCCGAAGCGCTCTCCTTCCACATCGACCTCACCCAGGGCACCGACGCCAAGGGCTACGCCGACGGGTTGGACGCGGTGGTGGAACCGATGGGGCTGAGCGCCGACCCCGGAGAGGAGCACCTCAACATCGTGGTGCTGGCGATGAACACCCTGGCGGGCATGCTCACACTGCTGCTCTCCGTGGTGGCCGGGCTCGGGGTGCTCAACACGGTGCTGCTGGACACCAGGGAACGGGTGCACGACCTCGGGGTGCTCAAGGCACTCGGGATGTCGCCCCGGCAGACCGTCGGCATGGTGCTCACCTCGGTCTGCGGCAGCGGCTTGCTGGCCGGGCTGATCGGGGTCCCGATCGGGATCGCGGTGCACCATCTGGTGATGCCCGCGATGGCCCGCGCCGCCGGGATCGGGGTGCCGGACGAGGACCTCACGGTGTTCGCCCCGTCGGTGGTGGGTCCGCTGATACTCGGCGGCCTGGTGTTGGCGCTGCTCGGCGCCCTCCTGCCGGCCGCTTGGGCCGCCCGCACCCGGACGGTCACGGCGCTGCGGACGGAGTGACAGTGGGGACGGAGTGACCGCGGGGGAGAGGGCAGCGGTTTCCGAGCTCGCCCCCTCCGCCGGGCCGCCCCGATGGGCCCGCCCCTCCGGAAGCGGACCCAGAGCTCGGCTCAGGAGCGCCGTGCCGCCGCGTACGCCTCCATGGCGGCGCGCTGGTAGGCGGCCAGGCCCGGGGCGATGGCCTCGTATGCGGCGTTCCACTGCTCGTTCTCCGTGCACGAGCGCGCGATGGCGAGGTACTCCTCCGGCGGGACCGCGCGGAGCCCGTTGAGCATCCGGTACTCCTCGTCGATCATGCGCTGGGCGGGCTCGGCATCGGCCGGGTGGCCGGCGGCCATCAGCTCCGCCAGGCGGACCATCCGTGCGGTCCGCTCGCGCTGGCCGGCCTCGATCTCGGCCGGGGTCATCGCGGCGGTCGCTTGCCGGGCCGCTTCGGCGTGCTCGGGGAAGTCACGCAGGCTGACGTCGATGTCGGCGGGCTGGATGCCTTCGAACAGGTTCTCGGGTCGGTTGATGTCGGTCATGGGCGTGCCGTCCTTCCGGGAGCGTTCCAGGTCGGCGATCGTGCGTGAGACGGTGGCGGCGAGGGCGTCGAGCCGGTCGCTTTCGGCGACCAGTTGGCGGTGGTGGCCCCGCAGGGACTCCAACTCGTCCACCTGGTCGCCGATGATCCGGGAGATCTCGGTCAGCCCCACGCCCAGCGCCCGCAGGACGAGGATCTGCTGCAGTTGCAGCAACTGCCGCTCCTCGTAGTAGCGATGCCCATTGGAGCCGATCCGGGCGGGAGGCAGCAGTCCGATCTCGTCGTAGTGCCGCAGGGTCCGGGCGGTCACGCCCGACATCCGGGCGACCTCCGCGATCGGCCAGGCCATTGCCGTCTCCTCTGCCATCTCCTCTCCCCCTCTCGTATCCCGTCCTCCGGGTCTCGTCCCACGTCCATCGACGTGCACGTTCGCTCGGACCGGGGCCGGTTCCTCCGGCCCCGCTCACGACGGTAGAAGCTGCCGCTGCGGCAGCTTCAAGCGCGGGCGGCGAATCGGTCTCCGTCCTCGGCGAACCACTCCAGGGACTGCCCGTGCGGCCCGGTGAAGGCGACCGGCCGCTCGTCCAGGGCGAGGGCGAACAGCCCGGAACCGGCCGGGGCCGGGTGGGGGAGGCGTTCCGCGACGGTCGGCAGGACGGAGACCGCCTCGTTGGAGATCCAGCGGGCGGGCAGCTCTCGCATCGTCGCCGTGAACTCCTCCCGTCCCTCCGGCGACAGGTACGCGAGCACCGCGCTGTGGAACACCACCGGCGTCGAGCCCGCCGGTGCCTGCGCCACCAAGTCCCGTACGGTCTCGTTGAGATCGCCGCGCACCAGCAGCGGCGGTTCGGCCCGGGCGATCCGGACCGCGCCGCGCAGCCGCTCCAAACGGTGGGTCTGCTCCGGCCAGACCAGTGACTCCAGCCACCGCATGTCGTCCTCGGAGCGGACGTCCAGCGGGTTGAGGTCGATTCCGGCCCGCCACACCACCTCGGGCAGCTGTTCCCGCAGGGCGTCGAGCATCGGCACCGGCCCGCTCACCGAACAGTCCAGCGTCACCGGGCTCCCCTCGGCCCCGAACTCACCGACTGCCTCCACCTCACCGACTGCCTCCACCTCACCGCCGGTACCGCCGGTACCGCCCGTACCCGCGTACCCCGACCGGTACCGGTACCGATACCGGTCCGGGTACAGGCAGAGCCCCGCCGAGGCGCCCACCTCGATCAGCGCCAGCGGCTGCGGCAGCGAAGCCAGCAGCGGCAGCAGGGTGGCGCAGCGGCCCGCCTCGTTGGTCTGGGTGCGCCGCTCCAGCATCGTCGTCGAGACCTCGGCCCACCGCGTCACCGTCCAGTCGCGGAAGGCCGGCCAGCCGTCCGTCACCGGTCCGCCGAGGTGCCGCACCGCACCGAACAGCAGGTTCGGCTGCCGCTTCGGGGTCGGCAGTCCGTCCAGCAAGTCGATCAACTCCTGGTTCCCGGCCGTCCGTTCGGCCAGTTCCCGGTACATCGGCGAGTTGCCGCGCGCCTCCCGCTCCGCAAATGCCAGGTAGTGGCTCGCCGTGGCGCCGTTGCTGTCCATGTTCCGTGCTCCTTCTCCGCCGACCTTGGCCGAGCCTTGCCCATCGATCTCGGCTCGGCCTTGGCCGTACCTTTTGCCGTCCGCTGTACGGGCGCTGAACCGCCGCCGGGGAGAGTCCCGCACCCGTGCCGGCTCGGCACCGCCGCCGTGATCGGGGCGGCCCAAGCGGGAGAGGAGTGGAACCGGCGCGGCAAGGTCTCCGAGGGCGAGATCGCCGCGCTCTCCTTGGGGCTGAGCGGCAGTTCGGCCACGGCGAGCGCCGCCGCCGTCCCGGTCACTGCGCCACCACGGTAGCGAACCGCCCCACCCACCGCCCCGCCCACCTACCAGCCCGCCTGCCACTCCGCCTACCAGCCCGCCTACCGCCCCGGACCGACGCCGTGCCCCGGCTGCCAGTCCAGCCCCGGGTCGGTGCGCGGACGGACGGTGTGCAGCAGTGAGGTGAGCGACCAGACCACCACGGTCAGCAACGCGTAGAACAGCAGCAGCGCCCAGAAGGGGGTGGTGGACAGGCTCCGGTCCTCGAACCGGCACCAGGCGTCCGGCGGTAGCCAGGACGCCCCCGTCTCCAGTAACCGCCCACCGCCGGACACCAGGCCGCGTTCGCAGCGCTCCCCGTAGTCCAGCGACCGTACGTACAGCAGGGCGTACAGCCCGCCCGCCGAGGCGAGGGAGAGGACGGCGCTGATGCCCAGGAGCATCAGCTGTCTTCGCCCGGCCGCCGTACGGATGTTCGTCACCGGGGCAGCGTACCGGCGTGGCGGTCCCGGCCGGGCGCGGACCGCGCGGGCCACCCAGCCCCGCTCCCCGGGGCGGCCCCGGCCCGATCACCCCAGCAGGCCGCCCATGTGCCCGTCCTCGGCGAGCAGCCGCCAGGAGCGGCCGGGCGAGGCGAAGGCCTCCGGGTCGACGCCCTCGACCAGCCGGTCCACCACGGTGCTCAGCAGCGACTGCGGATCGAACACCGCCCAGGTGTCCCGGCCCCGGCCGTGCTCCCAGTGCTCCCACTCGGCGCGCAGCCGCTCGTACGTCCACAGGGCGTAGAGCAGGGCTGACAGGTCGCGGTTCAGGTACGCCTCGGGCTGGCCGTCGTCGTACCAGTCGGGCAGTTCGAGCCGGCCGGTGGCGCCGTCCAGGGCGATGGTGAGGTCGGTCGGCCAGTCGCCGAGCGCGAGGTAGTCGCGCTGGTAGGGGCGTTCCTCCTCGCCGTCGAAGTACTCGGGGTAGGCCTCCGCCATGGTGACCAGCGGCTCCTGGCACGCCCCGAACATCGCCCCGCCGAGCGGCAGCCCGACCTCGGTCAGCAGCCGTCGGGTGGGCTCGTGCACCAGGGCGGCGGGCAGCCCCTCCGGCCGGAACCGGTGCACCAGGCCCGCACCGCCGTCCTCGTCGGTCAGCGCCGCCAGCTCGGCCACCAGCTCCGGGCCGACCTCGTACGCGGGCCCGCCCGGCCCGCCGGGCAGCGCGCCCCAGGCCAGCGCCCGCACCAGCAGCGCCGTCCCCCAGTGCGCCGGCACGGCGCCGTACCCGGCGTCGCGCGTGGCGTCATCCACGGCGTCAGGTACGAAGGCGTCCACGACATCGGGCGCGGCCTCAGGCGTGGCGTCCGGCGCGGCGGCGCGCCCGAACAGTGCGGGATCGATGTCCCTCATCCGCCGCTCGGCCCCGGCCAGCACCTCGGCCACCACCGCCGGCCCGCGCCGCCCGTCGAGCGCGTCCGGGCGCAGGGCCGCCTCGCCCACCGCCTCCACCTCTCGGATCAGCGCAGCCAGCGCGGCGAGGTCGGAGGCCAGCGGATCCCGCCGGGGGCCGCCGTTGCCGAGGAACACCTCACCGGTCGTCCCGTCCAGCAGCACCAGGTTGCCGAGGGCGGCGAAGGGCATGCAGTAGTCCGTCTCCCCGAGAACGAAGAGTCGCTCCGCCCCGGTGCTCGGGAAGGCCTTCAGCGAGCCGCCGTCGAGCACCCCGAAGTCCAGGAACGCCCCGGCGGCGGGCAGTCCCTCCCGCACCAGGAACTCCCGGCTCCCCTCGTGCACCACCCCGCCCGGAACCCCGGCCACTCGCACACACCCCACGCGCCCCGCCCTTCACCGTTCCCCCTGACCCCCTGACCCTAGCGGGCCGATCCGACAGTGCCACGGGGGTTTCCCCGGGCCGACGGCCGCCAGCCAGGTCACCAGCCGGGCCGACACCCGCCAGCCAGGCCAGGGCGACGGCCCCGCTGCGCCGGGCGACGCCCAGAGCGGCTCTACGGCAGCGCCGGGTCGTCCACGTTCCACCGCTCCGGCAGGTCCCCGTCGCAGAACACGCAGACGTAGTGCCCCTCCCGGACGATGCCGCAGCGCCCGCACCCCGGACAGCGGCGGAACACCACCGCGTGGGTGAAGCCGCCGGGGTGCGGCAGTCCGAGCCGGTCGAGGGCGGAGGCGACGGCCGGCCAGGAGGTGACGTCGGGGCAGTAGCCGGTGGACAGGTTGCTGACCGCCCCGACCTCCCGGCTCCCGCCGTCCGCCCGCCGGAACCCGACGTCCCGGCCCCCGCCGTCCGCCCGCCGGAACCCGACCTCCCCGGCGCTCAGCACCGACTCCCCGCCCGCGCAGACCACATGCTCACTGCGACGCGGAGCGAGCCGCAGCGCCCCGCCCAGGTCCACCACGAAGGTGAACGGCTCCACGGACTCCGCCGCCGCCCGCGCCTCCGCCCACGCGGCGAACTCGCCCGCCGTCCGGACCGGTTGACCGCCGAAGCCCTCGCACCCACCCGTCGTCGACGGCCGCAGCTCCGGTGGCCCCACGTAGCGGTACGCCCGCCCGAAGCCCTCCTCGGCCTCCGCCACGACCGCCCGCTCGGCCGGCCGAACCCGCCACCACGTCATTCGAAGGCCGTCCCGCTCAGTCCGAACTCCCGCAGCTCATCACACAGTTCGCGCACCGCTCGAAGTGAGCCCCCGAATCCCTCGCGCAGCACCCGTAGCGCAGCCGCCGGAGCGCCGAGCGGCCCGGAGAGCCGCAGCCGGGCCGGTCCGTGGGTGGCCAGCAGTGCGGCGCGAACGTCCTTCGTGCGGGCTCCGGGCCCGAGTGCTCGCACATGTTCAGTCCGCAGGACGGTGGATTTCGGCGTCCCACCACAACTCCCCTCCACCGTGGAGGAACTGCCCGGCGCTCCGAACGGCGACACCCCCGCAGTCCTCACACCGGACGGCCGTCCTGACTCCTTGCCCCATGCCCACTACACCCACCACCTCGCCATGCCCCCACCGTCCGCCATGCCTGCCGCTCCCGAACCCCTCACGCCCGCCCGTCCGCTTCCCGCTCGTCCGCTTCCCGCCCGTCCGCTTCCCGCCCGTCCGCCTCCCGGGCGGCCCGCTCCACTCGGTCGTAGTGGGCCCGCCACCAAGCCGCGTTGCCGGGGGCCGTGTTGGCGCCGTCGGATCGTTGCCCGGTGGCGCCGTCGATGAGTTCGCGGACCAGGTCGGCGTGGCCGGCGTGCCGATGGGTCTCGGCGATCACGTGGACGAGTACTCGGTGCAGGGTCTGCTCCGGGCGGTTGCCGAAGGGGAGCCGGCCGACGGTGTCCAGCGGCAGCGCCTCGATGGTGGCGTCCGAGTGGGCCCAGACCCGGCGGTAGCGGTCGAGGATCTCCTCGGTGCTCTCGTCCGCCCGGGCCCAGAGGTCGCCGTTCGGCTCGGCGGTGCCGACGATCCACAGCGGGGTCGGTTCGGGGAAGGGGCGTCCGAAGGTCTCGCCGAGGTACAGCGCCTCGGCCCCGGTGACGTGCTTGACCAGGCCCAGCAGGTTGGTTCCGGTGGGGGTGAGCGGTCGCCGGAGGTCGTACTCGGAGAGGCCGTCCAGCTTCCACAGCAGGGCGTCGCGGGCGTCCTGGACGTAGATCCGCAGGTCGTTCTTGTCGTCGTTCGCCGTCATGGGGCAAGTCTGTTGACCTGCGCCAACCTGTCCACCGGTTTTGCCCTCGGACGGATCGGCAGGGCCGTCGGGGCCGCCGGACCACTGCCGTGCCCCGGTCCGGGGCCCACCGCCTCCGGCGGTCCGCGACGGGCCCGGCCGCCAGGGGCGGAGGGAGCAGGAGGAGTGCCCGCTCAGCGGACGACGTCGAAGACCTGCTTCTGCAGGCCGTTGCCGTAGACCTCGTGCTCGACCAGCTCCAGCTTCTGGGCGTCCTTGTCCGTGGCGCTGAACAGGCGCTTGCCGGCGCCGAGCAGCAGGGGGTAGACGAGCAGGTGGTAGCGGTCGATCAGGCCGGCGTCCGAGAGGCCGTGGTTCAGGGTCGCGCTGCCGTGGAGGATGATCGGGCCGCCATCGGTCTCCTTCAGGGCGGCGACCTGGTCGATCGAGCGCAGGATGGTGGTCTCGCCCCAGTTCGGGACGAGGTCGGCCTCGGTGAGGGTGGTGGAGGCGACGTACTTCGGCAGCGTCTTGTAGCGGGCGAACTCCGCCATGTCCGGCCACACCGGGCTGAAGGCCTGGTAACTGACCCGGCCCATCAGCATGGCGGTGGCCTCCTCCTGCTCCCGGCCCTTGATCTCGTAGGCCTCGGGGAGGAACTCGACGTCCTTGAAGGTCCATCCGGAGTTCCGGTAGCCGGGTTCGCCGCCGGGGGCCTCGACGACGCCGTCGAGCGAGATGAAGGCGGTGCTGATCAGGGTGCGCATGAGTGGTTCCTCGGTTCTCGTGGGTTGGTTCTCGTGGGTCGGTTCTCGTGGGTCGGTTCTGGTCGGTCAGCTGTTCAGGCGGGCCAGCCGTTCTGTCCGTTCCGCGGCTGCCGCAGCGGGAGCAACGTCAGGCGAGGAGCCCGGCCAGCCACCGCTGCCAGGCACCCTCGGCCCCCGCCCCGGCCCCAGCTCCAGCCCCACCCCCGACCCCGTCCGCCGTCCCCGGCCCGAAGAGGTGATGGCACATCAGCACCGTCCCCGCGCCGTGGTGGAAGGTGTAGAGCCCTTCGGCGGTGCGCAGTTCGAAGCGCTCGCCGTCCGCCCAGACCACCTCGCCGTCCAGCGGCGGCAGCCCTGCCGGCTCGGCGTGGGCCCGGGCGCCGACGGTGACCGGGAGTCGTAGTGCCAGGGCGTGGGCGAGGGTGCTCCGGACCTCCGGGTCCGGTCGCCCGGCCGCCGGGGCCGCGGCGAAGACGGGGGTGCCGGTGCGTCCGGGGAAGTGGGCGAGGTACTGGCGGAGCGTGTGCAGGTGGAACGGCCAGCCGCGGCGCAGCGCGTCGTACTCGTCCTGCCAGTCGTCGCCGAGCAGGCCGCTGTGGACGACGCGGAGCACGGTGCTGCCGCCGTCGCGGCCTTCGATCAGGTACTCGAAGGCCATGAACCGGCCGTCCTCGGCGGTGGTCGTGCGGGTGGCCAGCCGCTTGCCGGGCTCGTAGGCGGTGATGACGGCCTCCGCGCGGTGGCCCCCGGTCTCCATGCTGGCGGTCCCGCCCTCGCGCGGGTCGAGTTCGTTGCGCCCCATGAACCAGGAGTCGAGCCCCGGTCCGGTGGCGATCGTCTCGCAGACCTGGTCGGGGGTGGCCGGGAGGGTGGTCTCCAGTTCGATCTCGAACGAGTGAGTCATCTCCGGTCTCCTCGCTCGGGCGTGGCGGCGGCCGGATCGACAGCCGGATCGGCGGCCGGGGCTGCGGCCGGGTCTGCCTGGGGGTGGGCCTCGGTGTCGGGGTGCGGTGCCGAGGGGATCCGGTGCAGTCCGACGACGACCCGGTGGCTGCGGCCGCCGGGGGCGGACTCGTCGTGGTAGCGGCTGACCAGGGTGGCGACGGCCTGGGCCAGTTCCTCGGCGAAGGCCGTCCGGTCGGCCGCGGAGGCGAACCGTACCTGGGCGTCGATGCCGAAGCTGGCGACCCGCCGGCCGGCCCGGGAGCCGCCGGTCAGCAGGGCTCCGACCTCCTGCACCAGTCGGGAGCCCAGGGCCAGCAGCCAGCGGGCGGAGAGCTGGTCGGGTGCACGGGAGGGGTCCGGGCTGACGGCGGCCAGGACGCTGGGGGAGATCACGTAGGAGGCGGCGGTGGCGCGGTACACCCGTTCGGTGACGTTGCCCTTGCGGCGTTCCTCGGCGAGTTCGACGAGTCCGTGCCGTTCAAGTTCCTTCAGGTGGTAGTTGACCTTCTGCCGGGGCAGTCCGAGGCGGGTGGCCAGTCTGGCGGCCGAGCCGGGTTCGGTGAGGGCGGCGAGGATCCGGGACCGGATCGGGTCCAGGGAGGCCTCGGCCGCGGCGGGTTCTTCGATCACGGCGACGTCCAGCACCGTTCCAGCGTTCATCCGACAAAAAAAGTTGTCAAGGAAAAAAGGGTTGTCGGTCGCCCGATCGGCCCAAGGGAGTTCGCGCGTTCGGCGCGGTCAACACGGAGTGTGACGGGTGGGGGCGATGGGGTGGACTTGAATCTTTGCGAACGGATGTTCGATCCTGGGGCTGTGCCCGTTTTCGAATCTGTTTTCGAATCTGCCGCTGAGCAGCCCGAACGCCCCGCGCTACGGTCGGCGGCGCTTCCGGCTGCCGTGCCCGAGGGCGGGCGGCCGGCGACCGGGCGCGGGCTGGTGCCGGTGCTGCCCGCACTGCGGGAGGTGCTGCCGGACGGCGGACTGCGGCGCGGCACGGCGGTGTCGGTCGCGGGCGGGGACGCCGGACTGCTGCTGGCGCTGGCTGCCGGGGTCCGGGACGCCGGGGGCGGCTGGGCGGCGGCGGTCGGACTGCCCGACCTCGGGCTCGCCGCCGCCGAGGGCTACGGGCTGGACCTCCGCCGACTGCTGGTCGCGGACGACCCGGGGCAGCACTGGCCCGAGGTGGTGTCGGTGCTGGCCGGCGCGGTCGAACTGATCATGCTGCGCCCGGACGGGCCGGTGCCGCCCAAGCTGGCCACCCGGCTGGCCGCCGTCCTGCGGCGCAGCGGCTGCGTGCTGCTGGTGGCCGGGCCGTGGCCGGGCGCGGTGCTGCGGCTGGGGGTGCGGTCCGGGCGCTGGTTCGGGCTGGGGGACGGCCACGGGCAGCTCGCCGGGCGGCAGGTGGAGGTGGTGGCCGAGGGCCGGGGCTCGGCGGTGCGAGGCCGGACGGCCCGGCTCTGGCTCCCGGACGAGAACGGCGCGGTGCGCCCGGTCCGGGAGCAGTCACGGTCCGTGGCCGAACCGGCGGCACCGCTCGTGGCGGCGGTGGTGTGACGTGCCGACGACGACCGACGAGGACCGGACCCCCCGGGTGCTGGTGGTCTGGTGCCCGGACTGGCCGGTGGTGGCCGTCACCGGTGACGACCCGGTGGCGGTGACCGAGGGCGGGCGGATCCTCGCCTGCTCGGCGGGCGCCCGGGCAGCCGGGGTGCGGCAGGGGCAGCGGCTCAAGCTGGCCCAGCGGCTCTGCCCGGACCTGGAGCTGCGCGACCGCGACCCGGAGGCGGAGACCCGCCGCTTCGAGCCGGTGGTCGCGGCGGTGGAGGCGTTCACGCCCCGGGTGGAGGTGATCCGTCCGGGCCTGTGCGCCATCCCGGTGAAGGGCCCGGGCCGCTACTTCGGCGGCGAGGAGGCGCTGGCGGCCCTGGTCGGTACGGCGGTGGCGGACGCCCTCGGGCGACCGCCCGTCCCGGACGCCGTCCCCGGCGCGGTCACGGTGCCCACCGAGCCCCAGGCCACCCAACCGCCGCCCACCGAGCCCACCGAGCCCACCGAGCCCCAACCGCAAGCGCACCCCGACCCCCACCCCCACCCGAACCCGAACCCCCAACCCCACCCGAACCCCACCACCCCCCACGCCCGGATCGGCGTCGCCGACGGCCTGTTCGCCGCCGTGCTCGCCGCCCGCGCCGGGGTGCTGGTCCCCACCGGGCGCACGGCGGAGTTCCTCGCCCCCTACCCGGTGGGCGCGCTGGGCGACGAGCCGCTGGCCGAACTGCTCGGGCGGCTCGGCCTGCCCACCGTCGGGGCCTTCGCCGCGCTGCCGCCCGAGGCGGTCGCGGACCGCTTCGGCCCGACCGGGACGCTCGCGCACCGGCTGGCCCGGGGCCTGCAGCCGCGCCCGCTGGTCCCGCGCGACGCGGAGCCCGACCTCGCCGTCGAGCAGCGCTTCGACCCGCCGGAGCCGCTGGCCGAGCCGCTGGTGTTCGTCGCCCGCACGCTGGCCGAGCAGCTGCACCAGCGGCTGGCCGGGGCGGGGCTGACCTGCCGCCGGGTGGCCGTCGAGGTGGCCTGCGCGGACGGCCGGACGGTCTCGCGGCTGTGGCGGCACGAGGGCCGACTGTCCGCGACGGCGCTGGCCGAACGGGTCCGCTGGCAGCTCCAGGCCTGGCAGGGCGCGGGCACCTTCACCACCGGCGGCACGGGCACCTTCACCACCGGCGGCACGGGCACCTTCAGCGACGGCGGCACGGGCACCTTCAGCGACGGCGGCACGGGCACCTTCAGCGACGGCGGCACGGGCTTCGCCCTGCTCCGGCTCGCCCCTGACGGCCTCTCCCCGGACCAGGGCCGCCAGCTCGCCCTGTGGGGCCAAGCGGTCGCGGACGACCGGGTGGAGCGCGCGGTGGCCCGGGTACAGGCGGTGCTCGGGCACGCCGGGCTGCGCCGGATCGAGCCGGCCGGCGGGCGCGGCCCGGGCGAGCAGCAGGTCCGGGTGCCGTGGGGCGAGCCGTACGAGGCGGCGGCCCCGGCGGACGCGCCCTGGCCGGGGCGGCTGGCGGAGCGCTCGGAGGATCTCTGGCCGGCCGTGGTGCTGCGCGAGCCGGCGCCGGTGCGGGTGCTGGACGAGGCCGGCCGGCCGGTCACGGTGGACGGCCGGGCGGGGGTGTCGGCCCGGCCGGCCCTGGTCGTGGTCGGGGGCCGCGAGGAACGGGTGGCGGGCTGGACCGGGCCCTGGCCGGCGGTCGAGTACTGGTGGGACCAGTCGCTCGCCCGCCGCCGGGCCCGGTTCCAGGTGGTGGTGGACGGCGGCCGGGCGCTGCTGCTCACCGTGGAGGGGGGTGGGTGGTACCTGGAGGCCGGCTACGACTGACCGGGGATCCCGACGAGCCGGGGATCCCGACGAGCCGGGCGACCCGGTGACCCGGCGATCCCGGCGTTCCCAGTGCTCCGCGTGATCCCGGTGCTCCGCGTGATCCCGGTGCTCCGGCCCCCCGGGGGGAGCAGAACCAGCACCAGAACGACGAAGGCAACCCCGATGGGCTTCACCAGCCACCCCACCCTCCCCTGGAGCGAACTGCACCGCCGGCTGACCGGCGCCGCGCCGGACCGCACGGTCGTCCCGCTGCGCCGTCCCGACGGGGAACCCCCTGCGGCGAAGGCCGGGAGCGACGGCGACGAACCCTGGGCCGAACTGCACGTCCACTCCGCCTTCAGCTTCCTGGACGGTGCCAGCGACCCGGAGGACCTGGTCGCCGAGGCGGCCCGGCTGGGCGTGGAGACCCTGGCGGTCACCGACCACGACGGCCTCTACGGCGCCGTCCGGCTCGCCGAGGCGGCCCGGGGGACGGGCGTGGCCACCGCCTTCGGAGCCGAACTGACGCTCAGTCAAGAAGACTCGGACGAACACCTCCTGGTCCTCGCCCGCGACCCGGACGGCTACCGCCGCCTCTCCGCCGCGATCGCCGCCGCCCAACTGGCCGGCGGCGCCAAGGGCCGCCCGGCGTACGACCTCGCGACGCTCGCCGGGGCGCACGGCGGCCACTGGGCGGTGCTCACCGGCTGCCGCCTCGGCCGGGTCCCGGCGGGCCTCGCGACCGGCGACGCCGAGCGTCGACTCCACACCCTCACCGAGGCGTTCGGCCGCGAGAACGTGTACGTCGAGCTGATCGACCAGTGGCTGCCCGGCGATGACCGGCGCAACGACGCCCTCGCCGCGCTCGCCGCCGGACTCGGGATCCCCGCCGTCGCTTCCACCAACGCCCACCACGCCGGCCCCGCCCAAGGCCGCCTCGCGCAGAGCCTGGCCGCCCTGCGGGAGCGCCGCACCCTGCAGGAAGCGGCCGGCTGGACGCGGGCGTCCGGCACCGCGCACCTGCGTTCGGGCCGCGAGATGGCCGCCCGGCTGGCCCGCTTCCCCGGCGTGCAGCGGGCCACCGCCGAACTGGGCCGGGCCTGCGCCTTCGACTTCGCCAAGCTGGACCCGGAACTGCCCGGCTACCCCGTCCCCGAGGGTGAGAGCGAGATCGGCCACCTGCGCGCCCTGGTCGCGGCCGGCGGCCCGGCCCGCTTCGGCTCGGGCAACGCCGCCGCCCGCCGCCAACTGGCCAAGGAACTGGACGTGATCGAGGACCTCGACCTGGCCGGTTACTTCCTGATCGTGCACGACATCGTGGACTTCTGCCGGAGCCAGGACATCTGGTGCCAGGGCCGCGGCTCGGCCGCCAACTCGGCGGTCTGCTACGCCCTCGGGATCACTGCCGTCGACCCGATCCACTACCGGTTGCTGTTCGAGCGCTTCCTCTCCACCGCCCGGGACGGCCCGCCCGACATCGACCTGGACATCGAGAACCGCCGCCGCGAGGAGGTCATCCAGTACGTCTACCGCCGCTACGGGCGTGAGCACGCCGCCCAGGTCGCCAATGTGATCACCTACCGCCCCCGGCTGGCGATCCGCGACGCCGCCCGGGTGCTCGGCTACCCGCAGGGTCAGGTGGATGCCTTCAGCCGGCAGACCGACTTCCGCTCCGCCCCCGGCGCGGACGCCGTCATCCCGGCCGATGTCCTCTCGCTAGCCGGCCAACTCCATGGCCTACCCCGCCACTTGGGCATCCACTCGGGCGGCATGGTGCTCACCAAGGAGCCGATCGGGGAGATCTGCCCGACCGAGTGGGCCCGGATGCCGGGGCGCTCCGTCCTGCAGTGGGACAAGGAGTCCACCGCCGGTGCCGGACTGGTGAAGATCGACCTGCTCGGCCTCGGCATGCTCGCCGCACTGCACGACGCCTGCGACCTGATCGCCGAACACCACGGCCTGCACTATGACTTGGCGACCATCCCGGACGACGACAAGGGCGTGTACGCGATGCTGCGCCGCGCCGACACCGTCGGCGTCTTCCAGGTCGAGTCCCGGGCCCAGATGGCCACCCTGCCCCGGCTCAAGCCGGACCACTTCTACGACCTGGTGGTCGAGGTCGCACTGATCCGCCCCGGCCCGATCCAGGGCGGCTCCGTCCATCCGTACCTGCGCCGCCGCGCCGGGGTGGAACCGCCCGGCTGCCCGCACCCGCTGATGGAGAACGCCCTCGGCAAGACCCTCGGGGTGCCGCTGTTCCAGGAGCAGATGATGCAACTCGCCATCGACTGCGCCGGATTCAGCCCCTCCGAGGCCGACCGGCTGCGCCAGGCGATGGGCGCCAAGCGCTCCCACGAGCGGGTCGCCCGGCTGCGCGAACGGCTGCTGAGCGGGATGGCCGAGCGCGGCATCCCGGCCGAGGTCGCCGAGGACGTCTACGGCAAGATCGAGGCCTTCTCCAACTACGGCTTCCCGGAGAGCCACGCGATCAGCTTCGCCTACCTGGTGTACGCCAGCGCCTGGCTCAAGCACCACTTCCCGGCGGCCTTCACCTGCGCCCTGCTGGCCAACCAGCCGATGGGCTTCTACTCGCCGCTCAGCCTGGTCGCCGACGTACGGCGGCACGGCGTCCGGGTGCGCGGGGTGGACGTCAACGCCAGCGGACCGCGCCCCACCCTGGAGCCCTACCGGGGCCCGACGCCCGCGCCCCCGCTGACCGCCGGCCGGCCGCAACCGGCCATCCGGCTCGGCCTGGAGACGGTGCGCGGCATCGGCGCCCCGCAGGCCGAGGCGATCGCGGCCGGGCAGCCGTACGCCGACCTGGAGGACTTCGCCCGCCGCACCGGCCTGCCCGCGCCCGTCCTGGAGGCGCTGGCCACGGCCGGGGCCTTCGGCTGCTTCGGCCTGACGAGGCGTCAGGCGCTGTGGGCGGCGGGCGCGTTCGCCGGGATCTCGGCCGACCTGCTTCCCGGCACCACGCCCGGTACCGAGGCCCCGGAGCTGCCCGGCCTGAGTCCGGTCGAGGAGACCATCGCCGACCTGTGGGCCACCGGCACCTCCGCCACCAGCCACCCGCTCCAGCACCTGCGCGCCCACCTGGACCGCGGCGGCGCCCTCAGCGCCGCCCAACTCCCGGACGTGCCACCGGGAACGGCGGTGGTGGTCGGCGGCCTGGTCACCCACCGGCAGCGCCCGCCGACGGCCGGCGGGGTGCTCTTCCTCAGCCTGGAGGACGAGACCGGCCTGATCAACGTGATCTGCAACCGCCCGGTCTGGGAGACCCAGCGCCGCACCGCCCTGGACCGGGCCGGCCTGCTGGTGCACGGCCACATCGAACGCGATCGCGGCGCCACCAACCTGATCGCCACCCGGCTCACCCCGCTGCGGATCGGGTTCTGAGACTGCCGCAGCCCTGGACCACTCACTGAACCACTCGGTCGGGGTAGCGCACCAGCCCGCTCAGGTCCAGGTCGAAGTCGAACGGCGGTGCCGCTCGTAGAAGCTCATGGTGCCTCTCCGGTAGGTGCCTTCGGCCACCTCGCAGTCCATGCGCGGACCCGCCCCGGGCCCGTTCGGGCTCCGGGCCCGTTCAGGCTCCGGTGCCGGGCGCCCGCCCCTTGCCGGGCGGGCCGGCGAAGACCTGGGCGATCGGCAGCCAGGCGGTGGCGACCGGGCCGGTGGCGGTCAGGGCGAGGTCGTCGCGGTGACGGCGCTGGGTCACCAGCAGGCAGAAGTCCAGGGCCGGGCCGGTCACCACGTCGGTCGCGTCCGCCGGGCCGAAGGCCCACGAACCCCCGTCGGGCGCGGTCAGTTCGAGCCGTACCGGCTGTTCCGGCGCGGGCAGGCCGTGGGCGGCGAAGGCGAAGCCGAGGGTGCGCAGGCCCAGGTGGGCGATGTGCCGCAGCCGGTCGGTGGGCTCCCGGGTCGCGCCGAGCGCGTCCGCGACGTCCTGACCGTGTGCCCAGGTCTCCATCAGCCGGGCGGTCGCCATCGAGGCGGGCTTCATCGGTGGGCCGAACCAGGGCAGCCGGACGCCGGTGGGGGCGGCGGCCAGAGCAGCCTGCGCCTCCTCCCGACCGGCCCGCCAGCGGGTGAGCAGGGCGGCGGGTTCGGCGGCCGCCCACTCCCGGGCGCCCTCCTCGACCGGGTCGGCCCCGGCGGCCAGCAGCTCGGTGAAGCGGCCGCCGAGCGAGGCGGTGAAGCCCTCCGGGTCGCGGGCGGCCAGTGCCGTCCAGTCGTCGGTCCAGGCGAGGTGGGCGATCTGGTGCGCGACCGTCCAGCCCTCGGCCGGGGTGGGCCCGGCCCACCCCTCGGCGGGCAGCCCGGCCACCAGCGCGTCCAGGGCGGCGCTCTCGGCCCGCAGGTCGGCCAACAGGCCGTGCAGGACGTCGTCCGGGGCGTTCGGGTCGGTCATCGGTTTCCCCTTCTCCGGTCGGGGCAGTTGCTACCCACCGGTAGCCTGCGGCCGCACCCTACGCCCCGACCGGCGCCGGCGCCCGCCGATCCGGGGAACACGCACGTCAGAACTCTCGCCACGGGCCCCGACGCATGTGACAATTCCGCGATGACCAGGGCCGTGGACCCCCTCACCGCCGTGCCGAACGGCGCCCCCGACGACCCCGAACTCGCCGCGCGCGCCGCCGAGCTGGTGCGGCGCGCCGTGCTCGGCGACCTCGCCCGCCGGGTGGTGGCCGAGTGCGGCGTGGACGTCGGCCTGGTCGGCGTGCCCGAGCCGCTGCCCGGGGGTGCCGCCGGGAGCGACGGCATGGTGCTGCGGCACTGGGCGGGCACCCGGGCGGACCTGCTGCACGACGTTCCCGTCCCGGCCGGCCTGGGCCTCGGCGGCCGGGCGCTGGCCGAGCGCGCGCCCACCTGGGTGCCCGACTACCGTGCGGCGACGAACATTTCGCACCAGTACGACGCGGCCGTGGCCGCCGACGACCTGTACGCGATGCTCACCGTCCCGCTGCTGGACGGCGACACCGTGCACGGCGTGGTGTACGCCTCGCTGCGCACCGTGGTGCCGTTCGGGGACGTCCGGATCTCCGCCGTCGGCAAGCTGGCCGCGGCCGCCACCCGGGCGCTGGCCGGAGCGGCGGCCTGGAACCGTGCGAAACCCCGACGGACACCACCGGCGAGCCCGTTGACCCGGCGCGAGCACGAGGTGCTGCGCTGGGCGGCGACCGGCCGGACCAACCCGGAGATCGCCGCCCACCTGGGCCTGACCTGCAACACCGTGACCGGCTACCTCAAGTCCGCGATGCACAAGCTCGGCGTCCGCAACCGCACCGAACTCGCCCTCGCCGCACGCGAGACAGGGCTCATCAGTTGACCTGCCGCTCCCGGCCGCTCCAGTACGGCTCGCGCAGCCGGAACTTCTGCAGCTTCCCGGTGGCCGTGCGCGCCAGCTCCGCCCGGAACTCCACCGAGGTGGGCGACTTGTAGCCGGCCAGCCGCTGCTTGCAGTGCGCGATCAACTCGGCCTCGGTGACGGCCTCTTGGCCCTCCCGGAGCACCACCAGCGCCTTGACCGTCTCGCCCCACTTCTCGTGCGGCACCCCGATCACCGCGACCTCGGCCACCGCCGGGTGGCTGTACAGGCAGTCCTCCACCTCGATCGAGGAGACGTTCTCCCCGCCGCTGATGATGACGTCCTTCTTCCGGTCGGAGATGGTCAGTTGGCCGTCGGTGAGGGTGCCGCCGTCGCCGGTGTGGAACCACTCGTCGCGCAGCGCCTCGGCGGTGGCCTCCGGCTGCTGCCAGTAGCCGTCCAGCACGGTGTTGGAGCGCACCAGCACCTCGCCCTGGGCGTCGACCCGCAGTCGGGTGCCGAGCGCCGGGGCGCCTGCCTGCACCAGCTTCTCGGCCCGTTCGGCGGCCGGCAGGGCGTCCCACTCGGCGCGGGAGCGGTTGACGGTGACGATCGGGGAGGTCTCGGTCAGGCCGTAGAGCTGCATGAACTCCCAGCCCAGCTGCTCCTCGACCTGCTGCACCACCGCGGTCGGCGGCGGCGCGCCGGCGACGATCATCCGCACCCGGTCCCGGCCGGGCACCGGGCCGTCCCAGTCGGCGGCCGCGTCCAGCACCATCTGCACCACGGCGGGCGCGCCGGACAGGAAGGTCACCCCGTGCCGTTCGACCCGGCGCAGGATCTCCGCGCCGTCCACCTTGCGCAGCACGATGTGCCGGGCGCCGAGCCCGGTGAGCGAGAACGGCAGGCCCCAGCCGTTGGCGTGGAACATCGGCAGGGTGTGGAGGTACACGTCCCGGTCGTTCGCGCCGTAGTGCAGGCCCATCAGCGTGGCGTTCAGCCAGACGTTGCGGTGGGTGAGCTGAACGCCCTTGGGGCGGGCGGTGGTTCCGCTGGTGTAGTTGATGGTGGCGGTGTCGTTCTCGGAGATCGCGTACCGGCGGGGAGGGTTGGCGAAGTCGTACAGCAGGGCGTCGCTGTCCGCGCCGATTACGAACCTGTGCTTGGCCACCACTCCGTGCAGCGGGTCGGCCAGTTCGGGATCGACCAGCAGCACCGAGGCGCCGCTCTGCTCGACGATGTACGCGACCTCCTCGGCCCGCAGCCGGAAGTTGACCGGCACCAGCACCCGGCCGTGGCCGCTCACCCCGAAGAAGGAGGTGAGCAGCCGGGCCGAGTTGTGCGAGACGATCGCGACCCGCTCGCCCGGTCCGACGCCGAGCCGGTCCAGTCCGGCGGCCTGGGCGCGGGCGAGTTCGGCGACCCGCCGGTAGCTGAGGTCGCCCCAGGATTCGGCCGGCTGCACCGGTTCGTCGACGATCCCGACCCGGTCGCCGTAGACCAGCTCGGCCCGGTCGAGGAAGTCCATCACGGAGAGTGGAATCTGCATGCGCCCACTGTCCTCTCCGGTGGACCGCGTGCACACCCCCGATCGGGGGTGTCACCCGTCCGAACGCATCCGCTCGGCCGCCGCCAGGGCGGCCGTCAGTCGGTCCCGGGCCTCGGACTGGGCGGCGATCCGGCGCTCCAGGGCCGCCAGCCGCTCCCGGACGATCCCCAGCACCTGTTCGGACGGCGGCCGGGAGAGCACGTCCCCGTCGAGGCAGCCGAGCAGTGGCCGGAGGTCCTCCATGGTGAGCCCGGCGGCGACCAGCGCGCGGATGTTGCGGACCCGCGGGACCGCCGAATCCCGGTACTCCCGGTAGCCGTTGGCGGCCCGCTCGGACTCGATCAGCCCGGCCTGTTCGTAGTGCCGCAGCGCCCGGGCGGTACTGCCCGTCCGCCGTGCCAGTTCACCGATCCGCACTGCGGCTCCCCCCCCGTCCGTTCCTCAGGCCACCAGCGCGCCCCCGTCCACGGACAACACTACGCCGGTCACGAACGATGCCTGCGGCGAGGCCAGTTGGGTGATCGCCCAGGCCACCTCGGCGGGCCGGCCGATCCGGCTCAGCGGGGTGATCTCCAGCTGCCACTTGCGGATCGCCGCCGACTGCTCGGGGCTGAAGCCGGAGTGTTCGCCGATCGGGGTGTCGATCGCCCCGGGCGCCACCGCGACCACCCGGATGCCGCGCGGTGCCAGTTCCACCGCCCAGCTGCGGGTGATCGTCTCCAGCGCCGCCTTGCCCGCCGCGTACACCGAGTTGGTGGGCCAGCCGCGCTGTCCGACGGCTGTGCTCACGTTGACCACCACCCCCCGGCTCGCGCCCAGCGCCGGCACCGCGGCCTGTCCGAGCAGCACCGGGGCGATCAGGTTGGTGGCCAACAGCCGCTCCACGCCGGCCCGTTCGTAACTTCCCAGGCGCTGCTCGCTGTGCACGATGCCGGCGTTGTTGACCAGCACGTCGAGCCGCCCGTACCGCTCCACGGCCGCACCGACGACCGTCTCCGGGGCGTCCGGCGCGGTGATGTCCGCGACCAGTGGCTCGATCAGCCCCGGATACGCGGCAGCCGTCTCCGCCAGCGGTCCGGGGCGCCGCCCGACCGCCACCACCCGGGCCCCTTCGGCCGCGAAGGCCCACGCGGTCGCCCGCCCGATCCCCGTCCCGGCCCCGGTGACCACCACGACCCGACCCGTTCCCGCTTCGTTCTCTCCGCTCATGGGGCAAGCCTCCGACCCTGCCGCCAGTGTCAGGGTCAAGCCGCAACCGCGGGGCACCTGCAGCTCGTCCGTAGGGATCGCAAACGGACCAGAGCGGGAGATCACCTGTGAACCACCTGACCACCCGTCCGACGGCGGACGGCCTGCTGTTGCGCCCCTTCGAGGACGCCGACGCCCCGGCCCTGATCGAGGCCTACCGGGACGAGACGCTGCGCCGCTTCACCCGGTCCCCGGTGCGGGACGCCGAACAGGCCGCCCACTGGCTGGCGGTGCAGTACGAGGGCCGGGCGGCCGGCACCCGGTACGCCTTCGCCGTCCTGGACGCCGGCGCACTGGTCGGCAACGTGGTGCTCAAGCGCGGCGCCCCGGGCCGGGAGCGGGCCGAGGTGGGCTACTGGACGGTGGCCGCGGCGCGCGGCCGGGGCGTGGCCCCGCGCGCGGTGGAGGGTCTCACCCGCTGGGCCTTCGAGGTCTTCGCCGGGGACGGCCTGCTCCGGATCGACCTGCTGCACGAGGGCGACAACCACGCCTCCTGCCGGGTCGCGGAGAAGAGCGGCTACGCCTTCGCGGAGATCGTTCCGGCCTTCCCGCCGTACCCGAAGGACGGTCACCGGCACTCCCGGAAAAGGCTGGACACGGTCGATCGGCGCGGGTGAGAGTGGGCGCATGGCTTCTCTGGTGCGACACGTGACGATCGACTGCGCGGACCCGTTCGCCCTCGCGGGCTTCTGGGCGCAGGTGCTGGACGGCACCGTCGCCGAGGACGACAACCCGGGGGACCCCGAGGCGGTGGTGAACTCCGCCGGCGCCTCGCTGCTCTTCATCCAGGTGCCCGAGGGCAAGTCGGTGAAGAACCGGGTCCACCTCGACCTCCAGCCGCAGGACCGCAGCCGCGACGAGGAGGTGGAGCGCCTGCTGGCCCTGGGCGCCACCGTGGTGTCGGACCAGCGCCGCCCGGACGGCACCGGGTGGGTCACCATGGCCGACCCGGAGGGCAACGAGCTGTGCGTGGAGCGCAGCCAGGCCGAGCGGATCGCCACCGGCGCCGCCTGAGCTCCGCGCCACCGCCCGAGTCTCCTGGCCCTGTGGCCGGGCCTTCGCCGAGGGTCCGGCCGATAATCGACCCTGTCTGACACCAACGAGGCGACGCCTCCGAGCACCAGGCAGGTACCCCATGGCCAGAATCGCCGTGATCGGCGCCAACGGCACCATCGGCAGCGCCGTCGTCGCGGAGGCTGCGGCCCGCGGGCACGAGGTCACCGCCGTGGTCCGCGAGCCGGACCGCTACCGGGGTGAGGCCGCCGCCCTGGAGGGCGGCGACGTGCTGGACCCGGCCGACGTGGCCCGGGTGGCGGCCGGCCGGGACGTCCTGGTCAGCGCCGTCGGCGGCGGCGACGGCCCGGGCCACCTGGCGCTGATCGAACCCGCCGCCCGCTCGCTGGTCGAGGGCCTGCGGGCGCTCGCCGGCGACGCGCCCCGGCTGGTCGCGGTCGGCGGCGCGGGCAGCCTGGAGACCGCGCCGGGCGTGCGGGTCTGGGACATCCCGGGCCTGCCGGAGCCGATCCTGCAGATCATGCACGCCCACGGCGCGGCCCTGGACTACTACCGGACGGTCTCCGACGTGCGCTGGACGGTGCTCAGCCCCGCCGCCGAGATCGGCCCGGGGGAGCGGACCGGCCGCTACCGGACGGGCCTGGAGCAGCTGCTCACCGACGCCGCGGGGCAGAGCCGGATCTCGGTGCCGGACTACGCGGTCGCCCTGGTGGACGAGATCGAGCAGCCCGAGCACATCGGCGAGCGCTTCACCTGCTGCGCCCTGTGACCGACGTGGACGGGAGCCACGCCCTGGCACACTCGTTCAGCCCAGCTGGATCGACCGCTTGGCCAGCCCCATCCAGAACCCGTCGATCACGCTGCGCTGGCTGCCGAGGTCGGCCTCGCCGGCCCCGAGGGTGACGAACAGCGGGGCGAAGTGCTCGGTGCGCGGGTGGGCGAGGCGTCCGGCCGGTGCCTTGTGCTCGAAGTCGAGCAGCGCGTCCAGGTCGTGGGCGTCCAGGGCGCGCCTGCCCCAGTCGTCGAACTCGGCCATCACCGAGGTGATCCGGCCGTCGCTGCTGAGCGCCCGCAGGTTGTGGGTGAAGAAGCCGCTGCCGATGATCAGCACGCCCTCGTCGCGCAGCGGGGCGAGCCGGCGGCCGATCTCCAGCAGCCGCTGGGGGTCCAGGGTCGGCATGGAGATCTGCAGCACCGGGATGTCGGCCGCCGGGAACATCTCCACCAGCGGCACGTAGGCGCCGTGGTCGAGTCCGCGGTCGGGGATGTCCTGGACGGGCGTGCCGGGGGCGCGCAGCAGCTTGCGCACGCGCTCGGCCAGCTCCGGCGCGCCGGGGGCGGCGTACTGGACCGTGTAGTAGTGCTCGGGGAAGCCCCAGAAGTCGTAGACCAGTGGGACGGTGGTGACGGCGCCGATGGCCAGCGGGGCCTCCTCCCAGTGGGCGGAGACCATCAGGACGGCCTTGGGCCGCGGCAGGTCGGCGGACCAGGCGGCCAGCTCGCCCGGCCAGATCGGGTCGTCGGCGAGCGGCGGCGCGCCGTGCGACAGGTACAGGGCGGGCATGCGCTCGGGGGCCGCGGTGCTCATGGCGTCCTCCTCAAGGGATCCAGTGAGTAGTTCAAATTTGAACCTCTATCTCGCGACGGTACACCTTCGTTCGAATTTGAACAACAGGAGTAGACTCCGCTCCATGTCCTCACTGAACGAACCCCGCTGGCTCGACCAGGACGAGATGGCCGCCTGGCGGGGCTTCGTCGTCGCGAGCAACCTGCTCAACCGGCGGCTGGAACGACAGCTCAAGGACGACTCCGGCCTCTCCCACCAGCAGTACGAGATCTTGGTCCACCTCTCCGCCGCCCCCGGCGACTCGCTGCGGATGACCGAACTCGCCGACAAGCTGGTCACCTCCAAGAGCGGCCTCACCTACCAGGTCACCCAGCTGGAGCGGATGGGCCTGGTCGGCCGCCGCTCCTGCCCCAGCGACGTGCGCGGCGTGATCGCCGAACTCACCGACCACGGGCGGGAGACCCTGCGCCAGGCCGCCCCCGGCCACGTCGCCCTGGTGCGCGAGCTTCTGATCGACGTGCTCACCCGCGAACAGCTCGCCGTCCTCGCCGAGGGCCTCGGCGCGGTCAGCGCCCGCCTGCGCCAGGACGAAACGCCTTAGCCCCTGGCTCCCCGGTGAAGCCGCCCGCTCCTGCAGCAGCTCCCGCTCGTTGCGGGTCGGCTCCGCCGCCCGCTCGAACTCCGCCCGCGCCTTTCCGCCGGTTTGCGAAGCGGGGTTCGCGGGTCGCGCCGTCCGTGATCGAATGGTTCGAACGCGAAGTCGGAGGAGGGGGAGCACGGAGATGCTCGGGGAGATCCTGGAAGTGGTGACGGACGTGCTGGCGCTCGGCCCCGTGGGCGGCAGGGAGACGGCCGAGCGGGCGGACTTCAAGGCGGGCAGGGTGGTGGCGTTCGAGGGGCGAGTCTTCGGGAGGGGGTCCTACTGCCGCCCGGGTGACCGCTATCTGCGTGCCTCGGTCGCCGCGCTCGTGGTCGGCCCGCACGAGGGCGACGACGTGCGGAACCTGCCGCTGCCGCTCGACCGGCTGGAACTGGTCACCGTTCGGGCGCGGAAGAAGGGTGACCCGGACGGGATCAAGGGCCTCTGGTCCGTCGCCGAATGTCGTGACGGCGACGAACCCGTGCTGATCTGCTGCGCCTCCACGAACACGGCGTACCTCCGGGGACTGCTCGCCGGCCGGCCGATCACCGAGTAGCCGCCCCCGGCGCGCACAGCAGTGCCGCCCGCAGGTCGATCCGGTCCCGCAGCCGGGCCAGGTTGCGGCCGGTCAGCTCCTCGATCCGGCGGATCCGGTAGTGCACCGTGTTGACGTGGACGTGCAGGGTGATTCTTCCGGGGTTGTTGATGGGAGCCAGGTCTCCGGCGGCATTGGGAGCCAGTGATTCTCCGGCGAGTTCGGGAGCCACCTGGCGGGCGGTGCGCGACATGCCGGCCTCGGCCTAATGTCCCGGTTGCTCCATTCGGCCGCCTTGGCGGTTGACACCCTGCCAACGGGTTAAAGCGTGCCGCGAGGGCCGCTCAGCCCCGTCTGCTGAGCGGCCCTCGGCGTGGTCGGCAGCTCGGTCAGTCCTCCGGCTCGACCGCGACCCAGAGCTCCGCGAGGGCACCCTTGCCCTCCGGGTCCGTCCCGACCTTCAGCAGGGTCGGGCCCGGCCGGTGCCGGTAGGGGTTGGACGGGAACCATTCGCTGTAGACGTCGCCCCACATCCGCTGCAACGCGGCCGGGAACTCGCCCACGGAGGTGAACACCGCCCACATTCCGGCGTCCTGCGTCAGCACGTCCAGCCCCACGGCGTCCGCGCTCTCCGCACGCCCCGCGTCGGCCACCACTGCGTGGTAGTAGTCGAGCGGGCTGCCCTCCTGGTGGTTGTCCTCGTCGTGCGGCAACGTGACCGAGACCACGCCGGTGGGCTCCTGGTCGGACAACGAGGCGATCCTGGCCATGGTGTCGGAATCGATAGCCTTGATCATCTCCATGATGTGCGGGTTCACCCCCTCGTTGATCTGTGGAACCGTGGCCATCCGGCCCACCACCGCGAACCGGTCCTTCGTCACGATCCGGTACTGCATGGAACTCCTTCCGTCGATGACCAGCCGGAAGGACATCCGCGGCTGCGACCGCAGCGCGAGACCGTCACGCCGCGCCTCCCCCGGTCCCACCCCGTGCATCGCACGGAACGCCCGCGCGAACGCCTCACCGGAGCCGTAGCCGTAGCGCACTGCGATGTCGAGCAGCGTCCGCTGCCCGGCCACGACCTCGGCACCGGCCATCGTGAGCCGCCGGCGCCGGATGTACTCCGACAGCGGCATCCCGGCCAGCGCGGAGAACATCCGCCGCAGGTGGTACTCCGAGGTGAGCGCGGTCCGCGCCAACTCGGCGACGTCGATCGGCTCGCGCAGGTGCTCCTCGATGTACTCCAGGGTCTCGTTGAGCGACTCCAGCACGCGGGGCCCTTCCTGACTCTTCTCCGGACATCCCTCGGGACGTCCTTCCTCACGTCGTCGACATTAGGGATCCTCCCTGGTCGCCGACCCGACTTCCTGTGCCCGCTCCGGTCGGGCCGTGCTCTGGCAAGGGCCCCTGCGTGGGCAGCCTTCTCGCTGTGATGAGGTCGACGCCCCATGGGCACAGCGACCAGTTCAAGCCCTGCTGCTCGCCCCACTCCCGAACTGTCGGTAAGGGGGGCGGATATCACTCCATCGGTGGCTCCCGAATTCCCCGGAAATCCTCAGCCGCGGATGAGGACATCGTCGCCACAAATGGAGCAACAGTGGCTCTCGAACTCGGCGGAGCCCTGGCTCTCGCACGACCCGATGAAATCATGCAGGGACTCCGCCGTCCGCTCCCAGGAGCCGTCGTGGTCCAGGGACACCGCCAGGGTGCCCAGCAGCGAGACGGTGTTCTCCGCGTCGTGGGCGGTGAGCGCGGCCACCAGCGCGGCGCTCCGCCCGGTGCGGTCGGTGCCCGCCGCGTGGGGTGCGCCCAGCGGTTGCAGCGCCTCGGCCAGCGCGTGCACCGCCCATCCGGCCGGTACCTCGTCGCCCGACCGGCCGGGTTCGATCCGCGCGGTGACGGCCACCAGCGGGCCGGCCTCGGCCAGCCCGCAGGCGGCGAGCGGCTCGGCGAGTCCGGCATCGTCGGTCAGGGCGTCCAACAGCCGCCCGGCGGCCCGCCGTCGGGCGCCCGCCGCGGCTCGGGCGCGGGCGGCGACCGGGGCGAGCAGTTCGGCCAGGCCCTGCAATGCCGGTTCGACCGCCGGGGTGTGGAGGTGGGCCTGCGGCCGCCAGCCGTCGAAGGGGGAGCCGTCCTGTGGCCCGACCGGCAGCCCGATCCCGCCCTGGCCGTCCCTAGCGCCCTGGTGGTCCGGTCCGCCCTGACAGCCCCGAGTGCCCCGACCGCCCCGAGTGACCGGGGTCGGGATGCTCGGGGCACCGGCGACGGGCCGTCCGCCGGTGGTGGCGATCGAGCCGTCGGGCAGCCCGAGCCGGCCGACCGCGTGCGCCAGCACCTCGTCGGGCCCGGCCTCGGTGCGGACCAGGTCGAGCAGTTCGCTCCGGACGGTCCCCGGAATCGCCGCGGTGTCCTGCGCCCCGGCCCGCAGATCTCCCCAGAGCCGCAGGTGGACCCGGTCGGTGACGGCCCGGAAGCTCACCCCGGCGGGCACCGCGAGCAGCGGGATGCCGTGGGTGCGGCAGGCCTCGGTCAGGCCGTCCGGGATGCTGCCGTGGATGCCTTCGCCGGCCAGCAGCGCGGCCACTCCGGCGCTGCGCAGCGCGGTGGCGATGCGCAGCGCGTCGGAGGCGTCGGCGGGTTGCCACCAGACCAGGCCGGTGAGCACGAGCTCGCCGGGCTGGAGGTAGCGGGCCGGGTCCTGGAGGTCGGTGGAGCTGACGCCGGTGACCGGGCGGTCGAGCACGTCGGGGGTGCCCCAGGCCAGCCGGATGGACAGGTCGTCGAGGTTCAGCAGGTCGCCGACGATCGTCTCTCGCTCGCTCTCGCCCGGGTGTCGCCCTGGTGCTTCGCGCCTTAGTTATCTCGCAGACGAGAGGCCTAGTAGCGCATGGGCATCGTAAATGCCAGCAAAGCAACGGTGAACCTTCTTGTCGGATCATCCAGTGGAGGGCCGCGCGACCGGTGCTCGGATCCGGTGGTCCACCCGATTGCCGCCTTGCTTCAATCGGCGCGCGGGGCGCGCCGGGCCTTCTCCTCCGGCACTCCCCGCGACTGACATCTCAGGTGCGAGCTGAAAGTCGGCCATACCATTGCAGCTGCCGCCGAAAAGGGCCATTCAGCGCCGTAACTGCGAATGTCGGAGCTCCCCCTCGGGTAGTCCTCCTCCCGGGCCGCAGTGGCGCGGCCCGGGAGGAAGGAGTGCCATGACCCCGGCGAGACCCGGCGTGACCCCGGCGAGACCCACCGTCCGGCTGCACGGCCACCTCGACGAGCCGGCCGAGCTGACCGTCGAGCAGCTGCGGGCCCTCCCCGCGCACCGGGTCGAGGTCAGCTTCGACTGCCTGACCGAGGGTGAGCAGTGTCACGGGTACGAGGGCCCGGCCCTGCTGGACGTCCTGCTCGCCGCCCGCCCCCGGATCGACTTCTCCGGCCGCAAGCAGCGGCTGCGCTTCCTGCTCGACGTGGTCGGCGCCGACGGCCACCGGGCGGTGGTCTCCTGGGCCGAGATCGACCCGGACTTCGGCGGCCGCCGGATCCTGCTCGCGACCAGCATGGACGGCGCCCCGTTGGACGCGGCCGGCCCGCAGCTGGTCGTCCCGGACGACCACTGCGGCGCCCGCTGCGTAAGTGCCGTCACCGCCGTCTGGCTCGGCCCGCTCGGTGACCGGACCCAGCCCGTCGGGTAGCCCGCCCCACCTCGGGGTCCGCCCCCCGGTCCACCCCGGCGTCCCACCCCGACCGGCGGCCCCGGCGCCCGCCCCGGGCGCCCGCCAAACCGCTCGACCGGCGCGGCTTTCCGTGCCAACATGCCCCATATGGGGACGATTCTGCACGGCACCCTGGTCACCCTCCGCCCGGCCACCGCCGACGACATCCCGGCGCTGGTGGCGATCCGCAGCACGCCCGAGGTGTTCGCCCGCTGGCGGGGTGGTGACGACCTGGTGGACGAGGTCGCGAGGGACTTGGAATCGCCCGACACCGAGACCTTCGCGATCGACGTGGGCGGCCGGGTGGTCGGCGCCGTGCAGTGGTACGCGGAGAACGACGACGAGTACCGGCACGCCGGGATGGACATCTTCCTGGACCCTTCGGTGCACGGCCTGGGCCTGGGCACCGACGCCGTGCGCACCATGGCCCGGCACCTGGTGCACGAGCGCCACTACCACCGGCTGGTGATCGATCCGGCCGTGGACAACCTCGCCGCGATCCGCTGCTACACCAAGGTCGGCTTCCGCCCGGTCGGCACCATGCGCCAGTACGAGCGCGGTTCGGACGGCACTTGGCACGACAACCTGCTGATGGACCTGCTCGCGGACGAACTGTCGGACGGCTGACCGGTCGTCACTCGACCGCAGCCGTCCGGTGCAAGGGTGTACAGACATCTTGTCGGTCGACGGCCCTGACCTGTACAGACATCTCGCCGCCACAGGAGCGATCGCAACTGATCGCCTGGCGTTCTTCCCGAAGTACCGGGCAGTAGCTAGCGTTCCCCCGCCAATCCCCGGCGGCCGGCCACCCCGGCCCGCCCGGGCCCCACCGGATTGACGGACCCCCAGGAGAACGCCCATGCTCTCGCGTCGTACGGCCACCGCCCTCACCTCGGCGGCCGCCGCCGCACTGCTGCTCGGCGGCACCGCCCCGAGCGCGTCCGCCACCACGGCGGCGAGCCCCACCAGGCTGTCCGTCTTCGCGTTCAACGTCGACCTCGGCACCGCCGTCGTCGACAGCACCCAGAACGAGCAGGCCGCCCGCCGCACCCCGGTGATCGAGCAGATCGTCCGGCAGCACAACGCCGACGTGGTCGTCCTGGACGAGCAGTTCAACAACAGCTCGACCGCCGACATCAACGCCAAGCTCGCCGACCTCTACCCCTACCGCACCCCGGTGGTCGGCCAGACCTGCTCCGGCGGCGGCTGGACGGGCGTCAGCGGCAACTGCTCCAGCTCGTGGTTCGTCATCAACGGCGGCACGATGATCCTCTCCAAGTACCCGATCACCGCCCAGTACGCCCACGTGTTCAGCAACTCCACCTACGGCACCTGGGACTACCACGCCAACAAGGGCGCGGCGCTGGTGCAGGTGAACAAGAACGGTGGCACCGCCTGGGTGGTCGGCACCCACCTCCAGGCCGACGAGGCCGACACCTCCACCGACACCACCCAGTCCACCCGGCTCGGCCAGCTCGCCGAGATCCGCGCCTGGGTCGACGGCATCGTCGGCAGCAGCGCCCCGGTGCTGATCGGCGGCGACCTCAACGTCGAGTACTTCCACGGCCAGGCCCGCGGCGACTACACCAACGCCCAGAACGCGGTCAACGGCGTGCTCGGCACCCCGGCCACCGACCCGAACCAGGCCCGCACCACCATGGACTGCCCGGTCTCCTCCTGGTGCCAGTACATGGCGGGCGTGGAGACCTTCCCGACCGACTACCGGGACGACCTGGACTACATCGGCTACCTCAACGCCCCGGGCCGCCCGGTGCCCGCCTCGATGTCCACCGTGAAGATCGACTTCGACCCGCAGACCGGCTGGGCGCCGGGCTCGCCGGACACCAACGCGCCCAGCGACCACTACCCGGTCGAGGCCGACTTCCAGCTGAACTGACGCACGGCCTTCCAGCTGAACCGACCTACGGCTCAGGGCTGTCCGGCCGCGGATCCGGCCGGGCAGCCGCAGGAGCGCCGCACCACCAGCCGGGCCGGGAAGGTCCGGGCCCCGGCGGCGCGCCGCTCCGCCCCGCCGAGCACCAGGTCCACCGCGGCCCGGGCCATCTCGTCCTGGGCGGTGGTGACGGTGGTCAGCGCCGGTCCGGCGATCACCGCCTCGGCGATGTCGTCGAAGCCCGCCACCGCGAGGTCCTCCGGCACCCGGATGCCGAGGTCGTCGGCGGCCCGCAGCAGGCCGATCGCCTGGTCGTCCGTCGCGCAGAACACCGCGGACGGCCGGTCGGGCCGGCCGAGCAGGGTGAGCGCCTCGGCGTGCGCCCGGACCCGGTCGAAGGGCGCCGGGGTGAGCCGTCCGTCGGTGGACAGCCCGGCCTCGGCCAGCGCCGCGGCCCAGCCGGTCGTCCGCCCGGTGACCGGGTCGAGCGGGCTGAGCGCCAGGGTGCCGCCGAAGCAGTGCACTTCGGTGTGGCCGTGGCCGAGCAGGTGGCGGACCACCTCGCGGGCGCCGCCCTCGTCGTCCGCCACCACGGCCACGCCGCCTGCGCTCTCCGTACGGTGGTGCAGCAGCACCACCGGGGTGCCGTCGGCCGAGTCGAAGCCGGTCAGTCCGGGGGCGGCCGGGTCCTGGGTGACCAGGATCAGGCCGTCCACCTGCATCCCGAGGAAGGCCCGGATGTAGTGCGCCTCGCGCTCGTCGGCGTAGTCGGAGTTGCCGATCAGCAGCAGCCGGCCGTGCTCGGTGGCGGCCTGCTCCACGGCGTGGGCCAGCCCGGCGAAGAAGGGCTGACGGGCGTCCGGCACGACCATCCCGAGCAGGTCGGTCCGCCGCCGGGCCATCGCCTGGGCGACCCGGTTGGGCCGGTAGCCGAGCTCCTCCACCGCGGCGAGCACCCGGGCCCGGGTCGCAGGTGCCACCGGACGCGGACCGTCGTTGATCACATAACTCACGACAGCCGTGGACGTCCCCGCCACCCGCGCCACATCGTCCCGTGTCACCCTCGCCATGATGGATGAGCCTACACAGCGGCTCCGACCAGCGCGTTTTCGGCAGTCGGGGGTGGCGTCGATCACGCCGCCACGAGTTCCGTCACCCACCTCCGTGGTCAGTACACCCAGGCGGCGTCCGGCACGATCACGGTCAGCGAGGTCGCCCGCAGCCGGAAGCCCAGCGCCTCGTAGACCCGGCGGGCCGGGTTGCCCTCGGTGACCGCCAGCTGCACCTCGGCCAGCCCGCGCCCGGCAGCGTCCGCGACCGCCCGGCGCAGCAGGTCGGCGCCGAGGCCGCGGTAGCCGCGCCGCGGGTGGCGGAACACCTCGGCGACCCAGGGCAGGCCGTCGCGGTCGGTCAGCACGGCGGCGCCGACCACCCGGTCCTCGGCGTCCACGGCGAGCAGGCTGGAGGGCAGCACCGGGCCGACGGCCTTCCCGGCCAGGAGCGGGCCGATGCGCTCGGCCAGGGCGCGGCTGTCGTCGCCGTGGAAGCGGTCCACGTGGGTGGGGTCGAAGGCGGCCCGCCAGGACTCCAACAGCTCCTCGGGCGCGCGGTCGCAGGGCACCGCCCGCAGGCCCTCGCGCAGTGGCACCCCGGCCCAGTCGGCGGGCGGTGGGTCGGCACGGAGGTCCCGCCCGAAGGTGTGGGCGTGGCGCAGGGCCGTCGCTCCCCGTGCCAGCAGGCGCTGCCCGAGTTCGGGGCTGCCGGAGACCACCCAGCCGGGCAGTTCGGCGCGGATGTACTCGGCGGCGTCCGCCGATTCGTCCAGCACCTCCAGCAGGTCGGCCCACGGCCGCCCGTCCCGCTCGCCCACCTGGTACCGCAGCACCGGTACGCCGTCGCCGTCGTGCCTCACCACCCAGTCCGTTTCGGGCATGGCCCACCCCACTTCGCGAGATCGTTCGTCGGCGGCCCATGCTCACCGTGTCGGAGTGTCCCGGCAACAGGTTTTCGGCCGGCGGGTCCCGTTCGGCGGGGTGCTGCGTCCCGAGCCGGGGTCACCGCCCGGTGGGGCTCAACTCACCACCGCCGCACGGACGCAGAGCACGTCCGGCAAGTGGGAGATCAGCAGCGACCAGGTCTCGCCCTCGTCGCGGCTGCCGTACACGTCGCCGGTCCGGTTGCCGAAGTAGATGCCGGCCGGGTCGGCGTCGTCGGTGCGCAGGGCGTCGCGCAGCACGATGCCGTAGTGGTCCTCGCCCGGCAGGCCGTTGGCCAGCTGCTGCCAGCTGGTGCCGCCGTCCGTGGTGCGGAAGACCCGGCAGCGCCGGCCGGGCGGGATCCGGTCGTCCGAGCCGCCGAGCGGGAACAGGTAGGCGGTGTCGCCCCGGCGCGGGTGGGCGGCGACGGCGAAGCCGAACTCGGCGGGCAGCCCGTCCGCCACGGAGCGCCAGTTCTCGCCCCAATCGTCGCTGCGGTAGACGCCGCCGTGGTTCTGCAGGTAGAGCCGGTCGGGGTGCACCGGGTCCGGGGCGATCTTGTGGACGCACTGGCCGAACTCGGGGTACTGCTTCTCCTCCGGGAAGAACTCGGCGCGCAGGCCGGTGTTGGAGGGCGCCCAGGTGTCCCCGCCGTCCTTGCTGCGGTAGACGCCGCCGCTGGAGACGGCGACCAGCAGCCGCTGCGGGTCGCGCGGGTCGGTGAGGATGGTGTGCAGCCCCTGGCCGCCGTAGCCGGCGCCCCACTCGGGCCGCTGGGGGTGGTTCCAGAGCGATTCGACCAGGGCGAAGGTCTCGCCGCCGTCGGTGGAGCGGAACAGTGCGGCGGGTTCGGTGCCCGCGTACACCACCCCGGGATCCTCCGGCCCGGCGGGCTGGAGCTGCCAGACCCTGGTGAGCGAGGCGCCGGTGGACTCGGGGAAGCGGATCGCCGGCTGCGGCGCTTCGAACCAGCTGGCGCCGAGGTCGTCGGAGCGCCACACCGACGGCCCCCAGTGGCTGCTGTCGGCGCCGACCAGCAGTCTGGTCCGCTCCTCGCGGCGGTCGATGGAGACGGAGTAGATCGCGTTCATCGGGAAGTGCGGCCCGCTGAACTCCCAGTCCAGCCGGTCGCGGCTGCGGCCGAGAAAGAGGCCTTTCTCGGTTCCGACGGCCAACAACACCTCGGTCATGCCTCACACCACCTGATCACGAGCACGGCCCCCGGGACGGCCCCCCGGGCGCGGCGGACGCGCCCCACCAGCCAGTGTCCCGCCGTCCACCGGTGGTCACATCTCGCCGCGCCGCGCCCCGGGCGGGGGAGGCTCAGCCCCGGCAGCCCTCCAGCAGCCGCAGCCAGACCTCGCTGATCGTCGGGTAGGCGGGGACGGCGTGCCAGAGCCGGTCGATCGGCACCTCGCCGACCACCGCGACGGTGGCCGAGTGCAGCAGTTCGGCGACGGCCGGGCCGACCAGGCAGGCGCCGACGATCACCTCCCGGTCCAGGTCGAAGACGGCCCGGGCCCGGCCGCGGTAGCCGTCGGCGTAGAGCGAGGCCCCGGCGACGTTGCCGATCTCGTGGTCGACGGCCTTGACCCGCAGCCCGAGCCGTTCGGCCTCGGCCAGGGTCAGGCCGACGGCCGCGACCTCCGGTTGCGTGAACACCACCTGCGGCGCGCCCGCCAGGTCGGCGGATGCGGAGTGCACGCCCCAGCGCGAGGTGTCCAGTGCGCGCCCCTGGGCGCGGGCGGCGATCGCCGCCCCGGTGATCCGGGCCTGGTACTTGCCCTGGTGGGTGAGCAGCGCCCGGTGATTGACGTCCCCGGCGGCGTACAGCCACTCGCCGTCCACGCCCAGCACGGTGCAGCTGTCGTCCACGTCCAGCCAGCCGCCCGGCCGCAGCCCGACCTGCTCCAGCCCGATGTCGGCGGTGCGCGGGGCCCGTCCGGTCGCGTACAGCACCTCGTCGGCGGTCAGCCGCTCGCCGCCGGAGAGCGTCAGCTCCACCGGTCGGTCGGCCCCGCCGCGCTCCAGGGCGGTCACCTCGGTGCTGAAGCGCAGGTCCACCCCGGCCTCCCGCAGCCCGTCGGCGACCAGCTCGCCCGCGAAGGGCTCCATCCGCGGCAGCAGCGCGTCGCCGCGCACCAGCAGCACCACCTCGGAGCCGAGCGCCCGCCAGGCGGTGGCCATCTCCACCCCGACCACCCCGCCGCCGACCACGGCCAGCCGCCCGGGGACGGTCGGCGAGCCGGTCGCCTCCCGGTTGGTCCACGGGTGGGCCTCCGCCAGCCCGGCCACGGCGGCCGGCAGCACCGGCCGGCTGCCGGTGCAGACGGCGACGGCGTGCCGGGCGGTGAGCACCCGCTCGGTGCCGTCCTCCGCCTCCACCGTGACCGTCCGCACGCCGGCCAGCCGGCCGTGGCCGCGGACCAGCTCGATGCCGGTGTCCCGCAGCCACTGCACCTGGCCGTCGTCCTTCCAGTGCGAGGCGAAGGAGTCCCGCCGGGCCAGCACCGCCGCCGGGTCCAGCCGCCCGCCGCCCACCGCCTCGCGGGCGCCGCCGACCGCGCGGGCGTCGTCGAGCGCGGCCACCGGCCGCAGCAGCGCCTTGCTCGGCATGCAGGCCCAGTACGAGCACTCCCCGCCGACCAGTTCGGCCTCCACGATCACCGTGCGCAGGCCCGCGGCGACGGTCCGGTCGGCCACGTTCTCGCCGGTCGGGCCCGCGCCCAGGACGATGACGTCGTACTCCTCGGCGGTGCTGCTGGTCATGTCCCGTCCTCCGTGGTCTCGCGGGTCCGTGCGCTCTGTCCACGCCGGGGCGGCTTCGCGGGCCGCCGACGTGGGCTCCATCCTGCCCGGGGCGGGCCCCGCGGGCGAACACGCGGAGCGGGTCAGATCGCCGCGAGCTCCGCCAGCAGCGCCGCCGTGTCGGCCGGCCGGGAGAACATCGGCCAGTGCCCGGTGGGCAGTTCGCGCAGCTCCCAGTTGGGCCCGTCCAGCCCGGCGAACCACGGGTGACCGGCCGCGATCAGCGCCCGGACCTGCTCCAGAGGGAAGGAGCAGGAGATCAGCGCCTGCGGCAGCTTCGCCCCGGCGCCGGTCAGCCGCAGCGCGTCCCGGTACGTCCCGGCCGGTTGCGGGGTGAGCCGGGCCCGGATCCGCCCCAGCGCGGCCGGGTCCAGGCCCTCGGTGCTGGAGCCGTGGGCGGCCATGTACTCCCAGGAGGGCATCGGGAGGCGGCCGTCGACCATGGTGGCGTCGGCCTCCGCCTGGAAGTCGGGCTGCCACAGGTCGTACACCGAGGTGCCGTCGGCCATCGGGCCGCTGTCCAGGTAAGCCACCCGCCGGATCCGCTCCGGCAGCCGGTCCGCGACTCCGCCCACCGGGGCGCAGGCGCCGCTGTGGGCGACCAGCACCACGTCCCAGAGGTCCTCGCGCACCAGCAGCCCGGCCAGGTCCGCGATGTGCTCCGCCAGCCCGAACTCGCCCTGCTCGCCCGCCCGTTCGGCAAGGCCCGGCAGGCTCACCGGATGAACCCCGTGCCCGGCAGCGCGCAGCGGTGCGGCTACCTCGTCCCAGGCCCAGGCGCCGAGCCAGAACCCGGGGACCAGTACGAACGTGCTCATGGTGCACCGCTCCTTCCACGGTGGGATCCGTCACCGGTGACTCTAGGGTCCGTCTTCGGGCTCCCGCCTCCGGATTCCCGCCCTCCGGACGGCCGGACGGCGGGCCGGGACCGCATGGCCGGGGCCCGGGGAGCAGCGGCTCCCCGGGCCCCGGAACAGAACGGAACAGAACAGAGCGGGATGGCTCAGGCCTGGCCCCCGGCCGCCTGCTCCTCCGCCACCTTGCGCTTGACCTCGGTCATGTCCAGCTTGCGGGCCTGCCCGATCAGGTCCTCGAACACCGGCTCCGGCAGCGCGCCGGCCTGCGAGAAGACGAGCACGCCCTCGCGGACGATCGCCAGCGTCGGGATCGACTGGATGCCGAACGCGGCGGCCAGCTCCTGCTGGGCCTCGGTGTCGACCTTGGCGAACACGAGGTCCGGGTGGCGCTCCGCGGCCTTCTCGTACACCGGGGCGAACTGGCGGCACGGCCCGCACCACCCGGCCCAGAAGTCGATGAAGACGAAGTCCTTGCCCTCCGGGCCCGGGACGATGTCGTCGAAGTTCTCCTTGGTCAGCTCGACCATGTTGCTCATCTCGCGGATCCTTCCCTTCCGAAGGTGGTGGCGGTACAGATCGTCTGCCCGCGACAACGGTGATGCCCGCCGGGGTATTCCGGGGTCGGCCCGGATTGAGCACCCGGCCGCCACCGTCCGTACAGAGGGGTGTCCAGTTCGTTCACCGACCCGGGAGGCTCCCCATGCGCAGCAGCACCCCCCGTACCCGCCGGGCCGCCGTGCTCGCCGCCTCCGGCCTCGCCGCGGCGGCCCTGATCGCCGGCTGCGGGTCCTCCGGGTCCGGCACATCGAGCACGCCCGGCCCGCCGAGCGGTTCCGGCTCCCCGGCCGCCGCCACCCTGCAGACCGCCCACGACCCCAAGCTCGGCGCCATCGTCACCGACAGCGCGGGCTTCACGCTCTACCGCTTCGACCAGGACCAGAACAACCCCTCGGACTCCTACTGCAACGGTAGCTGCGCCTCCCTGTGGCCGCCCGAGCACGCCGGCGGCGACGTGACGGTCAAGGGCATCGACAGCAAGCTGGTCGGCAGCTTCACCCGCGACGACGGCACCAAGCAGGTCACCGTCAACGGCTGGCCGGTCTACCGATACTCGCCGGACAGCAAGCCCGGTGACACCAAGGGCGAGGGCGTGGCCGGCAAGTGGTTCGCGGTGACCCCGACCGGCGGCAAGGCGATGCCGGCCGCCACTCCGGCGCCCGCCACCCCCACCCCGCAGCCCAGCACCCCGGCACCGGGGTACTGATGCCGTCGATCGCCGACCACCCTGGACCGGGAGGCCCGGTTGCGCAACGATGAAGTGGTGACCGAGGAGCACCCTGGCGGCGGCCGGGCCGGGTACGGCCCGGGGGCCGCGGACGAGGAGCTGATGCGGGCCCTGTACCGCGAGCACGCCGGTCCGCTCTTCGGCTTCGTGCTCCACCTGGTCGCGGGGGACCGGCAGCGGGCCGAGGACGTCGTCCAGGAGACGCTGGTCCGGGCCTGGCGGAACATCCACCGGCTCGACCCACAGGCCGGCTCGCTGCGGCCCTGGCTGGTCACCGTCGCCCGCCGGATCGTCATCGACGGCCACCGCAGCGCCGGCGCCCGCCCGCGCGAGGTGGACGCGGCGGTCCTGGAACAGCTGCCCGCCGATGACGAGATCGACCAGGCGCTGCGGATGATGACCGTCGCCGACGCGCTCGCCGACCTCTCGCCCGCCCACCGGGAGATCATCGTCGAGACCTACCTCAAGGGCCGCACCGCCAAGGAGGCGGCCGTCGAGCTCGGCATCCCGGCCGGGACGGTCCGGTCGAGGGTGTTCTACGCACTGCGCTCGCTCAGGCTCGCGCTGGAGGAACGGGGAGTGACATCGTGACCGACCGGCCCGACTCCACCCCCGGCTTGCCCGAAGGGCCGCCCGGTGGCTCCGAGCACCTGGACGTCGGAGCGTACGTCCTCGGCCTGCTGGAGCCCGCCGAGCGCACCGCCTTCGAACGGCACCTGGCGCACTGCCCGCAGTGTGCCGGGCAGGTGGACCAACTCGGCTTCGTCGAGCCGCTGTTGGCCGAGTACGTGACATCGGCGAAGACCGCCGGACTGGACCCGGCCGAACCCGCGCCGGCTCCGGACGGGCGCGTCCTGGACCGGCTGGTCGCCGAGGTGACGGCCGGCCGGCGGCGCGGCCGGGTGCGGCGGCTGGTGCTCGCCCTGGCCGCCACCGCGGCGGTCGTGGCGGGCCCGGCCATCACGGCCGCGGTGCTCACCGCCGACTCCACGCCCGCGGTGGTCGCCGTCGCCGAACAATTCGGCGCCACCGACCCGGCCACCGGCGCCAAGGCCACCGTCGGGGTCGACGGCAAGACCTGGGGCAGCCAGGTCAGCCTGCAACTATCCGGCGTGCAGGGCCCGTTGACCTGCCGCCTGGTCGCCGTCTCGCACGGCGGCGACCAGCAGACCGTCACCACCTGGAGCGTCCCGGCGGACGGCTACGGCCGGCCGGGCGACGGCGCCGGCACGCTGCGCACCACCGGCGGCGCGGCCCTCCAGCCGGGCGACATCGACCACTTCGAGGTGCGGGTGCAGAACACCGGTGCCCTGCTGGTGTCCGTCCCCGCGCACCACACCTGAGTGCGACCGGCCCGACTCGGGACAGCGGGTGCGGCCCGTCGTACGTGACCAGCCGCTCGACCCGGGCCGTGCCCAGGTGGGCGGGCCAGCGCGGATCGGGCAGCCGTCGCCGGCCATGTGCTCCCGCCGTCAGGTCCGGCTCCAGCCGACCCTCGGCTTCGGCTCGAAGCCGTGCGGCGCACGCACGGGCAGGGGACCGGCACCCGCGCGCAGGAACGGTACGGCCCGGCTATCCGGCGTCCGCCGCGATCGAGGCCAGCACCCGCCCGCAGCGGCGGGCGAAGGCGCGCTGGAGGAGCGGGAACAGTGGACCGGCGAGCCGGGCCCACCAGGCGACCGGCCGGCTGAACGCGGTGACGCTGAACCAGACCGACCCGTCCTGCGCCAGTTCGACCAGGAAGGTCTCCTCGCCCCGGCCGAGGTGCCCGTGCCTGGTGCCGTAGGTGAAGCCGTACCGGTCCGGGCCGTTGACGGCGGCCAGCACCCGGTTGGGCGCGCCCGCCCGCAGCGGGCCGACGCCGATCGCGCAGCGGACGGCGACGCCCGGGGCGGCCTCCTCGGCCTCCGCGTCGATCCGCACGCCGGCCAGGCGGTGCATCCGCCAGCCGAGCAGGGCGGCCCCGGCGACGTCCAGGGCGGCGCGGCCGTGGCCGATGCGGGCCCGGTGCCGCAGGTGGCGGTAGCCGGTGGGCAGTTCACCGGTGCGGCTGGCGCCCTGCTCGGGGTAGCTGTAGTCGTTCATCGGGGGTCCTTCGCGGTGGTGGTCCGGCGCCAGGCGAGGAGTGCGCAGAGGGCGAAGCCGAGCGCGTTGCCGAGGCCGTGGGTGGCGGCCATCCAGCCCAGGGTGGGGTGGGGGAGTCCGGCGGCCCGGCCGAGCGCCCACCACAGGGCGAGCAGCATGGTGAGCGCCAGCACGGCGGAGGAGAGGGCGAGCAGCCGGGCGGCCGTCCGGTCCGCGGTGCGGGGGCGCAGTTCGCGCCAGCTGACCAGGCCGACCAGCCACATCCCGGTGCTGAGGACGACGGCTCCGGCGAACTGCCACCAGTTGCCGAGGAAGTACCCGGCGAGTACCAGCAGGGTGCCGGCGGGGACGCTGAGGGCCGCGCAGCGGGCCGCTCGGGAACCGGGCTCCGAGGCCCGGCAGACCAGTCCGGCGATCAGCGCGGCGGTGAATCCGGCGTAGTGGAAGTGCGGGACGGTCAGCGCCAGGATGTGTGGCTCGAAGCCGAACAGCGGATAGCCGGAGCGTTCGGCGACCAGCGCGACCCCTGCCACCGAGGGGGCGGCGAGTGCGGTGAGCACGGCGATCTCGGCGGGGACGAGGGAGCGGGTCCGGGCCAGTCGCCGGGGTGCGTGCAGGGCGACGGCCAGGGTGCCGAGGGCGTAGACGACCGCGGTGCCGGCGGCGAGGGCGCCGCGCGGAAGCCAGAGGGAGAGAGCCCCGGGGACGGCCGCGAGCGGCCACAGCCGGCGGATCCGGGCCAGCCCGGGTTCGTCGACGAGCGCGAGGCCGAGCGGCAGGACGGCGCCCATGCCGAGCAGGACCAGGAGGTCGACCAGTTCCGTCGTGCCCTCGCCCATGGCGGACACCCTCCTCTTGAACCCGTTCAAATCCCGTGCGTCGATGACTCTACGCGGCATTGTTGAACGCGTTCAACCCGCCCCCGGTCCGGCTGGCCTGGTGTTCACGCTGGGTGCGGCGCACCCTGGAGGAGTAACCGATGGAGGTGATCCGCCATGCAGACTCTGGTCGGTTGGCACATCGAGATGGAGTTCCGCGAGGACGGCCCGAGGACGACCGCGGCCGCCCTGCTCCGGCTCGGCGACGGGAGTGAACTGCGCGCCCACGGCCACAGCAGCCGCCACCCCTCGGACCCGGAACAACTGCGGGTCGGCGAGGAGATCGCGGGCGCCCGCGCACTCAACGACCTCGCCTCGCAGCTGCTCTCCAAGGCCCACGGGGAGATCCAGGACGTCAGCCCGGTCCCGACCCACCCGCTCTCGTGACCGCCCCGCACCCGGGCGGCGACCCGGCCGGACGGGACCCGAGCCGCGCGCGCATCCCGTTGATCTGCCCGCGCTGCGGGCGCGAGCAGCAGGTCGTGCCCGGCGGCCCCGAACGGGCGGTCAAGGTCGTGCACGTGGGGACCGGCCGGGAGGCCTGCGAGCCCGGGGACCTGGCCCGGGCGCCGGACGGCGGGGACTGACGGACCGGTCCCCGCCGCACGGTCCCGGCCTCACGGCGGGCGTCAGTTGACGCAGTACGTGCCCGGCGGCCGCCACTCCGGCCCGACCAGCCGCTGTTCCAGCTCGTTCGGCGTGATCCGGATCCCGACCGTCCCGGCCAGTCCGACCCGGAACCGGCTGCGGGCCAGCACGATCAGCGCGGTGAGGCCGTACTTGTTGATCAGTGAGGTGCGGTAGCGCGCGGTCGCGTCGGGGTCGCAGAGCCGGGCACGGGCCGGGAGGCGCCGGCCGGTCGGCCGCCCGTGGGCGTCGCAGGGGCCGATCAGCACCCGGGGGTGGCGGCGGATCCGTTCGGCCTCCCCGGAGTGGGCCGGGGTCCAGACGCCGAGCGCCGGGCCGTCTGGCACCACCCAGAGCTGGGAGTCCAGTCGGCTGCCGTCGTCGGCGAAGGTGGTCAGCAGGAGGTACCTGCTGTCGGCGAGCTGCTCGGTTCGGTCGGGCATGATCTCCTCCCTCTGTCGGGGGGCGGGTCAGTGGTGACCGTGGCCCTCGCCCTGGGTGATCTCACGATGCTCGCGGTACTCCCCGGCGGTGGGCTTGGCGATTCTGGCGTGCTCGCCGTGGAACCCGTGGGACAGCCGTACGCGGGTGCGGGTGAGCGCGCCCGTCGGCCGGGCCACTCCATTCTCGTCCACCGCGGGCGGCAGTTCGAGGGGGCGGGGCTGCTCGTGGGCGGTGAGCCGGTGCAGTTCGGCGGGCGCGAGCCCGGCGTGCACCTCGGTGAACTCGCCGTGCGGCAGCCGCTTGACGACACCGGTCTCCCGCCCGTGCAGCACCTTGTCGCGGTCCCGTCGCTGGAGGCCCAGGCACCAGCGCTTGGTGACCACGAAGACGGCCACCGGGACGACGAAGAAGCCGATCCGCACCGCGTGGGTGATGGTGTTGAGCGACAGGTGCAGATGGGTGGCGATGAGGTCGTTGCCGCCGCCCGCGAGCATCACCAGGTAGACGCTGATCCAGGCCGCGCCGAGAGCGGTGCGCACGGGCGCGTTGCGCGGCCGGTCGAGCAGGTGGCGCTCCCGTCCGTCGTTCGTCACCCAGCCCTCGATGAACGGGTAGACCGCGATCGCGCCGAGGATCACCGGGAAGAGCGTGAACGGGATCAGCACCCCGAGGTTGAGGGTGTGCCCCCATATCCCGATCTCCCAGCCGGGCATCACCCGGATCAGGCCCTCGGCGAAGCCCATGTACCAGTCCGGCTGGGCGTCGGTCGACACCTGGTCCGGACGGTACGGGCCGTAGGCCCAGATCGGGTTGATCGTGGCGACCGCCGACATCAGCGCGATGATCCCGAAGACCAGGAAGAAGAACCCGCCGGCCTTGGCCGTGTAGACCGGCATCAGCGGCATCCCGACCACGTTCTTCTCGGTGCGGCCGGGCCCGGCCCACTGGGTGTGCTTGTGGTGGAAGACCAGGATCAGGTGCGCCACCAGCAGGCCGAGCATGATGCCCGGGACGAGCAGCACGTGGATGGTGAAGAACCGCGGCACGATGTCGTGCCCCGGGAACTCCCCGCCGAACAGGAACATCTGGATGTAGGTGCCGACCAGCGGCAGGGCCAGCACCACGCCCTCGATGAAGCGGATGCCGGTGCCCGACAGCAGGTCGTCCGGCAGCGAGTAGCCGAAGAAGCCGTCCAGCATGCCGAGGAACAGCAGCAGGAAGCCGAAGACCCAGTTGATCTCACGCGGCTTGCGGAACGCGCCGGTGAAGAACACCCGCATCATGTGCACGAACATGGCCGCGACGAAGACGACCGCCGCCCAGTGGTGGATCTGCCGGATCAGCAGCCCGCCCCGCACCTCGAAGCTGATGTCCACGGTGGAGGCGTAGGCCTCGGACATCGGGACGCCCTTGAGCGGGACGTACGAGCCGCTGTAGACCACCTCGCCCATGCTGGGCTTGAAGAACAGGGTCAGCCAGACACCGGTCAGGATGATGATCAGGAAGGTGTAGAGGCAGATCTCGCCCAGCATGAAGGACCAGTGGTCCGGAAAGATCTTCCGCAGGTTGGCCCGGGTCAGGGTGTGGATCCCCAGCCTGCCGTCCGCCCAGTCGGCGGCCCGCCGCCCCCGTCCTGGGTTCTGATTCCGCGTCATGTCCACGCACCTCGGGTCCGAAGGAAGCGGGGAGGGTTCCCCGTTTCATGCTGGGGTCACCATACCGGGGAGTGATCCCCGCTTCTATCGGAGGGGGCGGAAGCCGCTGTTGCGCGCGACCCGCCACAACGCGAGCGGCCCGTCCGGTGTCGTGGAAGACACCGGACGGGCCGCGTTCGCACCCGAGTCGCCCGTGGAAGGGCGGCACCCCGCAGGGGCCCGAGAGGGTCAGTGCACCAGCACCGGCACCTCGTCGACCTTCGCCGCACCCGCGTCCGAGCCGGCGCCCGCCGCACCCGGTCGACCGGCGTTGATGAAGGTGAAGGCGACCGTGGCGGCCGCCACCAGGATCCCGAAGGACACCCAGATCGCGGTCGAGAAGCCGTGCACCATGCCCTGGAACTGCACGGCCTTGGCGGCCTCCGGGGTGGCGGCGGTGGCGATGGCGGCGGCGTGCGAGGTCAGCCAGCTGGTGGTGGCGCTGGCCGCGATGGTGTTCAGCAGCGCGGTGCCGATGGCGCCGCCGACCTGCTGCGAGGTGTTGACCATGGCCGAGGCCACGCCCGCGTCCCGCGGCTGGACGCCGTGGGTGGCCAGGCTCATGGCCGGCATGAACGCGGTGCCCATGCCGAGGCCCATCAGGACCAGACCGGGCAGGATCAGCGCCGGGTAGGAGGTGTCCAGGCCGATGTGGGTCAGCAGGAACATGCCCACCGAGGCGGTCAGGAAGCCGGGCGCCATCAGGTAGCGCGCCGGGACCCGGGTCATCAGCCGGGCGCCGATCTGGGTGGAGCCGGTGATCATGCCCGCCACCATCGGCAGGAAGGCCACACCGGTCAGCACCGGGCTGTAACCGCGCACGACCTGCAGGTAGTAGGTCAGGAAGAGGAACAGCCCGAACATGCCGATCACGGCCATGCCCAGCGACAGGTAGACCCCGCCGCGGTTGCGGTTCAGCACCACGCGCAGCGGCAGCAGCGGGGCCTTGACCTTGAGCTCCACCAGGACGAAGGCGGCCAGCAGGACGACGGCCGCGGCGAACAGCGACAGGGTGCTGCCGGCCGTCCAGCCGCTGGACTCGGCGCGGGTGAAGCCGTACACCAGCGAGACCAGACCGGTGGTCACCAGCAGCACGCCGGGGATGTCCAGCTTGTTGCGGTTGCGGCCCCCGGCGGGCTCGCGGATCACCAGGACGGCGCCGGCGATGGCAGCGATGGCGAACGGGATGTTGACGAAGAAGGTCCAGCGCCAGTTCAGGTACTCGGTCAGCGCGCCGCCGAGGATCAGGCCGATGGCGCCACCGCCACCGGCGATCGCCCCGTAGATGCCGAAGGCCTTGGCCCGTTCCTTGGCCTCGGTGAAGGTCACCGCGAGCAGCGACAGCGCGGCCGGTGCGAGCAGCGCGCCGAACACGCCCTGCAGCGCGCGGGCGCCGAGCAGCATCGCGGTGTTGACCGCGAAGCCGCCGAGCGCGGAGGCGAGGGCGAAGCCCGTCAGACCGACCATGAAGGTCCGCCTGCGGCCCCACAGGTCCGCGATCCGGCCGCCGAACAGCAGCAGGCCGCCGAAGGCCAGCGCGTAGGCGGTGATCACCCACTGGCGGTTGCCGTCGGATATGCCCAGGTCCGTCTGGGCGGACGGCAGGGCGATGTTCACGATGGTGGCGTCGAGGACGACCATCAGCTGGGCGAGGCCGATGAAGATCAGCGCCTTCCAGCGCCGGGGATCGGGCAGCGTCGCCTGCGGGGCGGCGTCGGATTGAGACATGGGGGTACCCATTTCACGGTGCGAGGTGTGCGAGAACGGTCAACTGCCGTACGGGAACGACAGGTTGCCGTACGGGTGCGAGGGCGCCCGGAGGCGTCCGGCGACGGCGCCGGTCAGCCGCGCGGGGGCGGGGTGCTGGTGGGTCGGATCAGTGGTGTCGGGTCCGGATGGATCGGTCAGTCCCGGGAGCGGAAGTCCTCGAAGGTCGCGGCCCGGCCGGGCAGCGCCGAACGGGCCGGCGCGCGCAGGCCGTCCAGGAACAGTTGCAGGTGGCGGTGGACGAACTCGTCGAGCAGTCGGCAGGAGGTACCCGGCAGCGGCCGGGACAGCTGGCTGATCGCGACGAACAGGTCCCCGTGATCGACGTCGGACCGCAGTTCGCCGGTGGCCCGGGCGCGCTCCATCAGTCCGCTCACGGCGGACCGCAGGCGCTCCCGCGTCTCGGTCAACTCCGGGTCGTCCGGGTCGACGGTGCTGGTGAAGACGGCGCAGAGCCCGCCGACCTTCTCCGCCACGGTCGCGTGCACGAACCGCTGCAGAGCCTCGAACGGACCGCCGCCCTCGCCCGCGTCCGCCTCGGCCGTCGCCTTCTCGGCGAGGGCCAGGATGCGGGTCTTGACGAGCAGTGCCACCTCCTGGATCAGCGCCGTGCGGTCCGGGAAGTTCCGGTACAGCGTGGCATTGCCGACCCCCGCCCGCTTCGCGATCTCGTCCAGCGGCACCTCGGCACCGTGCTCGACGAACGCGTCCCGGGCCGCCAGCACGATCCGCTCCCGGTTCCGGCTGGCGTCCGCACGCAACTTCGGCGTACGCACACTCCCCGTGGAACGGGCCGGCTCTGCGGCGACGGTGGTCATGGCGACTGCTCCTCCAGGATACCGGGGAAATTCTCCCCGCTTTCTCCAACGTACTCGGAAACGGGGAATCTGTCCCCGTAATTTCCGTCCCCGATGTGACCTGAGTCACATCGGGGAGTGTGTCGGTGGGGTTGGCCGTCGTCGGAGGCCAGACGCCCCGTAACCACTCGCCGGTGTTCTCATTGCCCCGGTGGGCGGGTCGGCGTCGCTCTGGAGACCCCGAGCCGCTGAAGAACTGGGTGCGCTGAGCCCGGCCGTGCCTTCCCGGGGCGGATCCCTCCGTCGGCCTAGGCTGTGGGCGTCCCGGGCGGCCGGTGGGTCGTGGGAGTCGGGAGGGGCCCGGCGGCCGGGTGGGCGAGGAGGTTCGCGATGAGCGGCGAGGAGACGGCCGCCCGGCGCTGTGTGGCGGCCGTTCCGTGCTGGGTGAGCCTGATGGCCGGGGATCTGGAGGGCGCCAAGGGGTTCTACGGTCCGCTGCTGGGTTGGGAGTTCGAGTCGGCGCCGGAGCGCTTCGGGCCGTACGTGCACGCGGTGGTCGGCGGGGAGGCGGTGGCCGGGCTGGGGGTGGCCGGTCTCGGGGCGGTGCCGGTGGCCTGGACCAGCTACTTCGGGACGGAGAGCGCCGACGCCGTCGCCGACGCGGTGCGGGAGCGCGGTGCGACCCTGGCGGTCGGCCCGCTGGCCTTCGACGCCGGGCGGGTGGCCTTCGCGGCGGACCCGGCCGGGGCGGTGTTCGGCATCTGGGAGGGCCCGCTGGGCCGCGCCCGGAAGCTGGATCTGCCGGGCGCCCCGGTCTGGATCGAGCTGCGCACCCCGGACCCGTTCGCGGCGGCGCTGTTCTACGGCGAGGTGTTCCGCTGGGACGACCGGGACCCGGGGCACTTCGAGGTCCGCTGGGAGCACGACCGGGTGGTGCTGCGCGCCGAGGGCCACAGCGTCGCGGCGCTGGCCAAGGAGCAGTCGAGCGGCCCGGCGGGCATGCCGCCGCACTGGGAGGTGTCCTTCGCCGTCCCGGACACCGACCGGGCGCTGGCCCTGGCCGTGGAGCTGGGCGGCTCGGCGGTCGGGCCGGCCTTCGACACCCCGTACGGCCGGGTGGCCCGGCTGCGGGACCGCGAGGGCGCCCGGTTCGCGGTGATCAGCCCGAAGGGCTGATCGGGGCCGAGCCGGCGGGTCGGTCCGCCCGGGGGGCACTCCCTGCGGCGGGTCGTTCCGTGCGGCGGGTCAGGTCGGCCCGGCGGACCGTTCCGCGTGGCCGATTTCGGCCCGTTCCGCCCGTAGCCGGTCGCCCATGGCCGCGCGGTCCGCCGCCGGCAGGGCCTTGCGGGCGGCGGGGAAGAGCACCTCCTCCTCGTCGGTCAGGTGCCGTCGGAGGGTGCCGGCGAGGCCGCTGAGCAGGGTGCCGAAGGCGGGGTCGGCCGGGCCGAGTCCTTGTAGGTCGGCGAGGTGCTGCCCGATCGCCAGGTGGTCGTGGATGCTGCGGAACACCAGCGCCCCGCCCTCGGGCACGTCGTGCTGGACGAGCGGGAAGAGGTGCTCCTCCTCGGCAGCGCAGTGGGTGAACAGCAGGTCGGTCAGCTTGGTCACCAGCTCGCCGCGCTCGGCCGAGCCGGCCGGGGCCGCCTGGGTCCGGTCGAGCAGCTCGGTGATGGCCTTGTGGTCGGCGGTGAACTCCCCGAGGATGTCCGGCCTGCGGTTCATGGCGCGCCCGCCTCTCGTCCGGGATCAGGACTGGCCCCCGTACTGTCCAGTATCCGGCGCTGCCGGGCGGAACCCCCGGTCCGGGCCCCTGTCCGGGCCTGTCCGGGCCGGTCCCGTTCGGTTCAGCCCCCGTCGCGGCGCCCGGTGAGGGCCAGCAGCCGGGTCTGCGGGCTCGCGTCCTCGGGGACCGGCAGCGGTGGGTCGAAGAGGCCGCTGCCGGAGAGGTCGCCGTAGTCGCCGAACTGGCCGAGGGCGAAGTCCACCAGTGCGGCCGGGAGTCGGGTGCGGGCCCCGATGCCCTGGGCGAGGTCCCAGGTGTGGACGACCAGGTCGGTGGTGAGCTGGTCCAGGTAGTACTGCCCGGAGACGTCCCCGAAGGACAGGTGGACGGTGAGCTCGGTGGCGCCGGGCACCTCCCAGGCCTGTCGGGCGGCTTCCGCGGCGGAGGTCCAGGCGGCGACCGGGTCCTCGCCGAGCACGTCGCCGTCGAAGCGGCCACCGACCTCGGTGAGGGTGGCGCCCATCAGTAGCTCGGGGATCCAGAGCTGCTCGCCGGTGAGGTGGTTGACAAGGTCGCGGACCGACCAGTCGGCGCACGGGGTGGGGGCGTCCCACCGGTCGGGCGGGACCAGCCGGACCCGCTCGTCGAAGGCGGCGAGTGCCTCGGGATAGGGCGTACCGGGCCGGGCGGCCCGCTGGTGTTGCCTGCGTTGAGCCATGTCTCCACCCTGCCCCGGTCCCGGTGGGGCGCGCGAGTCGTTCACCAGGCGCAGGTTGTTCAAATTCGAACTTCACGATACGGTCAGGTGAGCGGCCGGTTCAAATTTCAACAACAGGCACGGGACGCCACAGCCTGCCCGGCCGCACCACCATCCACAGCCCTACGACCGACCCCGATCGATGGAGACGCGCATGCCGAGCAGCAGCCCGAGCACGACCGCCGCCACCAGCCCCACCGCCCGCCCCGCCCGGGACGGCTCCGGGTCCGCGACCACCTCTCCGCACGCCTATGACGCCGGACTCCTGCTCCTGCGCCTGGTGCTCGGCCTGACCATGGCCGCGCACGGCAGTCAGAAGCTGTTCGGCTGGTTCGGGGGTGGCGGGATCGACGGCACAGGTCAGTTCTTCACCATGAGCGGCTACCCGGCCGGCAACACCATGGCCGTGGTCGCCGGCCTGACCGAGACCCTGGGCGGACTGGGCCTCGCCGCCGGCCTGTTGACCCCGCTGGCGGGCGCCGCGATCGTCGGCACGATGGTCAACGCGATCGCCGTCACCTGGGGAGGCGGCTTCTTCGCCCCGAAGGGCAACGAGTACGTGCTGCTGCTGACCGCGGGCGCCGCCGCCCTCGCGCTCACCGGCCCGGGCCGCTATGCGGCGGACCGCTTCCTGCCGGTGCTCAAGGCGCACCGGCTGGCGTACGGCGCGGCCGCCGTGCTGGTGGGACTGGCGATGGCCGGGGTGATCCTGCTGCTGCGCAAGTAGCCGACGCCGCCGCGCGAGCGGCTCGACGCACTTGTTCGGAGGCCGTGGTGACGACTCGTCAGCACGGCCTCCGGGCGTTTCCGTGCGAACCGCGCCCGGCTGCCTGCCCGGCTGTGCGCTCGGCTGCGTGCCCGGCTATGCGCCGATCCGCACCAGTGCCAGGGTGATGTTGTCCGGCCCGCCCGCCTCGACCGCCGCCTTCCACAGCTCGAAGGCGGCCTTCCCGTCGGCCCGGTCGGAGGTCTCGTCCGGACGGGCGAGCAGTCCGGCCAGTTCCTCCTCGGGCACCGGATCGGTCAGGCCGTCGCTGCACACCAGGTAGCGGTCGCCGGGCGCGAGCGGCGCGACCCGTACGTGCGGCTCGACGAAGGTGAGCCCGAGCGAGCCGCCCAGGGTCTGAGTGACCACCGAGGTGGTGCGCCGGCCGGGCGGGAGCGGCGGACTGTCGTCCACGCTCACCCGGTGCAGCCCGTCCCCGGTGACCCGGTAGACCCGGCTGTCGCCGACGTTGAAGACCACCACCTGCTCGGGCAGCAGCACCAGCCCGGCGATGGTGGTGCCCATGGCGGCGAGTTCCGGCTCCCCGGCGGTGGCCGCGTAGACCGCCCGGTTGCACTCCTGCAGCTCCTCCCGGACGGTCTCCTCGTCGTTCAGGGCGGCTCCGCTGGCGGCCAGCCGGCGGGCGACCAGCGCACTGGCCACCTCGCCGCCGGGGTGGCCGCCGAGGCCGTCGGCGACCGCGACGACGCAGGGCGGGCCGAGCGGGAAGAGCAGGGTCTGCGGGTTGGTGGTCACGGTCGCGCAGAGCGTCCACGGGCCGACCGTGAGGCTGTCCTCGTTGTGCTCCCGCACCAGGCCCTCGTGGCTCAGCGCGCTCACCGCGATGTACGGCGCCATCGTCGGCCGCCTTTCCGGGGGGCCCGCTCCCGTGGTCGGTCGCCGCCGCCCCGCCTTCCATTGTCGGCGGGAACAAGGATCCGCACCCGGGTGCTAGGGTGGTTGAAAGTTGGACTACCTGGGACCTCCTGGAGTGTGGTGAACAGCATGCAGTTCGGAATCTTCAGCGTCGGCGACGTCACCCCCGACCCGACCACCGGCCGCACCCCGACCGAGCACGAGCGGATCAAGGCGATGGTGGCCATCGCCCGCAAGGCCGAGGAGGTCGGCCTGGACGTCTTCGCGACCGGCGAGCACCACAACCCGCCGTTCGTGCCGTCCTCGCCGACGACCATGCTCGGCTACATCGCCGCGCAGACGGACCGGATCATCCTCTCCACCTCGACCACGCTGATCACCACCAACGACCCGGTGAAGATCGCCGAGGACTTCGCGATGCTCCAGCACCTCGCCGACGGCCGGGTGGACCTCATGATGGGCCGCGGCAACACCGGCCCGGTCTACCCGTGGTTCGGCAAGGACATCCGCCAGGGCATCCCGCTCGCGATCGAGAACTACGCGCTGCTGCACCAGCTGTGGCGCGAGGACGTGGTCGACTGGCAGGGCCGCTTCCGCACCCCGCTGCAGGGCTTCACCGCCACCCCGCGCCCGCTGGACGGCGTCCCGCCGTTCGTCTGGCACGGCTCGATCCGCAGCCCCGAGATCGCCGAACAGGCCGCCTACTACGGGGACGGCTTCTTCGCGAACAACATCTTCTGGCCCAAGGAGCACTTCCAGAAGCTGGTCGACCTGTACCGCGAGCGCTACGCCCACTACGGCCACGGCACTCCCGAGCAGGCCGTCGTCGGCCTCGGCGGGCAGGTGTTCATGCGCAGGAACTCCCAGGACGCGGTGCGCGAGTTCCGTCCGTACTTCGACAACGCGCCGGTGTACGGGCACGGGCCCTCGCTGGAGGAGTTCACCGAGCAGACCCCGCTGACCGTGGGCAGCCCGCAGGAGGTCATCGAGAAGACCCTGACCTTCCGCGAGACCTTCGGCGACTACCAGCGCCAGCTGTTCCTGATGGACCACGCCGGCCTGCCGCTGACGACGGTGCTGGAGCAACTGGACCTGCTCGGCGAGGAGGTCGTGCCGGTGCTGCGCGCCGAGTTCGCCAAGGGCCGCCCGGCCGAGGTGCCGGACGGGCCGACCCACGCGGCGCTGGTCGCGGCCCGGGATGCCCAGGGCTCCCAGGACGTCAGTGGCGCTCAGGACGCCCATGAGAAGGAGGAGGTCTCCCGGTGACCGTGTTCAAGCTGGCTGTGGTGAGTGCCGGGCTGAGCAAGCCGTCCTCCACCCGTCTGCTGGCCGACCGGCTCGCCGAGTCGACCGTGCGCCGGCTCGCGGGGGAGGGGCGGGAGGCCGAGGTCACGGTGATCGAACTGCGCGACCTCGCGGTGGACATCGCCAACAACTTCGTCACCGGCTTCCCGGCCGCAGCGCTGCGCGACGCGATCGGGACGGTGACGGAGGCGGACGCGGTGATCGCGGTGACGCCGATCTTCACCGCCTCCTACAGCGGCCTGTTCAAGTCCTTCTTCGACCTGATCGACCACGACGCGCTCACGGGCAAGCCGGTGCTGATAGCCGCCACCGGCGGCACGCCCCGGCACTCGCTCGCCCTGGAGCACGCCGTACGGCCGCTGTTCAGCTACCTGCGTGCGGTGGTGCTGCCGACCGCCGTGTACGCGGCCACCGACGACTGGGGCACGACCGGGGACGCCCTCACCGACGGCCTGCCGGGCCGGATCGACCGTGCGGCGGGCGAACTGGCGGCCCTGCTGGCCGGGCGCGCTCCGGCGGCGGTGGCGGCCGCGCCGGAGCAGGTGGTCCCGTTCGCCGAGCAGTTGGCGGCGCTGCGGGTCTAGGACCTCCCGCTCTGGGGGCGAGGCGGTTCATTCCAACGGCCCCGTCGGACCGCCCTCCGACGGGGCCTCTCGGATGTGTGTCGGCCGCGCCGATTTGTCTGCTATGCGATGTAATCATTGGCATGATCAGATTGGTTCCGGTTCGTCGTGCCCTGTGCACGCGCTCTCGAAGGCGGCAGCCGTGAGTACGCCGCCCGAACCGCAAGCCGTCCTCTCCCCGCTGACCGGCGCGGCGATCTTCCTCGTCCTCACCGTCGAGCCCGGCCGCGAGGACGCCGTCCGCGACCTCCTGCCCGACCTCGCCGGACTGCGCCGGGCCGTCGGCTTCCGAGCCCCCGAGGGCGGCCTCACCTGCGTCACCGGCATCGGCTCCGAACTCTGGGACCGCCTCTTCGACGGCCCGCGGCCCGCCGCCCTGCACCCCTTCCGGGAACTGGCCGGTACCCGCCACCGTGCCCCGGCCACCCCCGGCGACCTGCTGCTCCACCTGCGGGCCGAGCGGATGGACCTCTGCTTCGAACTCGCCGGCCAACTCACCACCCGCCTCGCCGGGGCCGCCACCGTGGTCGACTCCGTCCAGGGCTTCCGGTACTTCGACGACCGGGACCTCCTCGGCTTCGTCGACGGCACCGAGAACCCCGAGGGCCGAGCGGCCGAGACCGCCGCCGTGGTGGGGCCGGAGGACCCGGACTTCGCCGGCGGCAGCTACGTCATCGTCCAGAAGTACCTGCACGACCTGGACAAGTGGAACGCGCTGAGCACCGAGCAGCAGGAGGGGGCGGTCGGCCGCACCAAGCTCACCGACATCGAGCTGGACGACGACGCCAAACCGGCCGACTCGCACGTTGCACTCACCGTGATCACCGGCCCCGACGGCGAGGAGCGGAAGATCGTCCGCTTCAACATGGCCTTCGGCTCCTTCGAGCGGGGCGGCGAGTTCGGCACCTACTTCATCGGCTACGCCCGCGACCCCGAGGTGACCGAGGAGATGCTGCGCAACATGTTCATCGGCCGGCCGTCCGGCACCACCGACCGGCTCCTCGACTTCTCCACCGCCGTCACCGGCTCGCTGTTCTTCGTCCCGACCGCCGACCTCCTGGACTCCCCGCCGCCCGCCGCCGTGGTGGCCGCCGCCCCGGCCGCCGCCGACGACCGGGTCCGTCCGGACGGCTCGCTCGGTATCGGCAGCCTCAAGCCGACCTCCTGAACAGGACCAGCGCCATGAACAACCTGCACCGCGAGCTCGCCCCCGTCTCCACCGCCGCCTGGGAGGAGATCGAGGAGGAGGCCCGGCAGACCTTCAAGCTGCACATCGCCGGCCGCAGGGTCGTCGACCTCAACGGCCCCGGCGGCTCCACCCTCGCCGCCGTCGGCACCGGGCACCTCACCGGCATCGAACCACCCCTCGACGGCGTCCAGGCCCACGCCCGCGCCGCCCGCCCGGTGGTCGAGCTGCGCGTCCCGTTCACCGTCAGCCGGGCGGCCGTCGACGATGTCGAACGCGGCTCCCGGGACTCCGACTGGCAGCCCGTCAAGGAGGCGGCCCGCACCCTCGCCCGCGCCGAGGACCGCGCCGTCTTCGAGGGCTACCGGGCTGCCGAGATCGAGGGCATCCGCGCCGCCTCCAGCAACCCGCCGGTCCAACTCCCGGGCGACGTGAGGGAGTCCCCCGAGGCGGTCAGCCGCGCCCTCACCGCCCTCCGCCTCGCGGGCGTCGGCGGCCCGTACTCACTCCTGCTCGGCGCGGAGGCGTTCACCGCCGTGAACGAACGCAGTGATCACGGGTACCCGATCCACAATCACCTGGCCCGGCTGCTCGACGGGGACATCATCTGGGCCCCCGCGATCGAGGGCGCTTTCCTGCTCTCCACCCGGGGCGGCGACTTCGAGCTCTTCCTCGGGCAGGACGTTTCGGTGGGCTACCTCTCCCACGACGCGGACTCGGTACAGCTGTACCTTCAGGAGTCGTTGACTTTCAGCGTGTACACGGGAGAGGCGGCCGTCGCCCTAGGTGCTTAACACCAGATGGGGATATCCCAGAAGGTGGGTTCACGACCTATTGACATTCGCTACTCCTGAGTAACTCGCAGGCCTAAGGGGGCGTCGGCAGATCTGCCGACGCCTGGGGATCTTAGCCGTTTGCAAGTTTTACGCAAAATGCGATTGTCATGCTTGATGGGCGCGAAGCTCGACGAGTGCCATGCGGGCCTGGGTCGCCTCATCGGCGATACCGACGGACTCGGCAAGATTGACGGCTGCGAGCAAATGTTCGATGGCGTTGTCCGCGTTTCCGAGCGCCGCCTCGCACTGGCCGAGCCCCCGCAGGGCGGTCGCTTCTTCCCGGGCCGTGCCGATGGATCGCGCGAGGCCGAGGGCCACGACGTACTGGTCGCGCGCCTCCTCGTGCCGGCCGACGGAGAGGTACGCCGAGCCTAGGCCGTTGATGGCGTCCGCCTCGTAACGGACGCTGCCGACCGATCGGAAGGTCTCCAATGCCGACCGATACAGCGAGAGTGCGCAGTCGAGTTCCGCCGGAATTTCCAGGGTGGCGGCCAGGTTCACGTGGACGACGGACAGGTCGAACTGGGATATGTGGCCGTGCCCGATGTGGAGGATCTGCTCGAATGTGTGGCGCGCCGCCGACGTGTTTCCGGAGATGAGCTGGAGATCTCCGATGTTGTTCAGGATGCGCAGCTCGAAAACCCGGTCGCTGAATTTTCGGGAAATCGGCAAGGCCCTGTTGTAGGCGCCCAGCGCGAGTTCGTAATTCCCCATGGAGCGGTGGACGATGCCGATGTTCGCCAGGCAGCGCGCGACGTTCCACTGGTCATCGATCTCCTGTCGAATGCCCAGTGCTTCCTCCTGGATCGCCAGCGATTCCTGGAGACGGCTCTGGTTCCAGCGCACCTGTCCCAGCAGGCTGAGTGCGTTCGCGGTCGCATCAGGATCGTCGTGGCGGCGGGCGAGGGCCAGCCCGCGTTCCAGTGCCTCGGCGGCGGACTCGTAGCGGGAGGCGTTGGCCAGGGTCGCTCCCAGGTCGATCAGTGCCCTTGCCTCCTGCCGATCGTTCGCCTCCGACCGCCAGTGGGCCGCTGCGGCCCGGTGCATCTCCTGCGCCTCGCTCCAGTACGCCTCGGCGTCCAGGTGGCCGGCCAGGACGTGGGCGAGCCAGGCTCCGGTCTCGGCGCGCCCGGTCCGGTGGGCCTGGGCGGTCAGGGCGATCAGGGCCGTGTGCTCCGACTCCAGCCAGGTCCGGGCCGATGCGGGAGAATTGATCTCGATATCTCCCAACCAATCGTCCAGGTCATCGAATTCGTGGTCCGCCGGAAGCCCGGTTCTGGATCTGCGGGGATAGAGCAGGCGATCCGCCTGGTCAGCCGCGTGCAGCGCGAAGCGGAGCAAGCGGTCCACTGCCGATTCCCACTGCTCCTCCTCCACGCCCAACGCAACCGCGAACTCCCTCAGGAGGTCGTGTAGTTGGAATCTCTCGGGCGAGATTTCGACGATCAGATGGCAGTTCAGGAGGGCCTCAAGAACCTCATCGGTCTCATCGATCGTCCGTCCGAGCAGCGCCGCCGCCGCGTGGACTCCGAAATCCGGTCCCGGGTACAGCCCGAGCAAGCGGAATGCGGATCGCTGGCCCGCCGGAAGGTACTGGTAGGAGACCTCGAAGGCGCGCGCGATGCTGGCGGTGCCGCTGCGGATCTCGGCGAGGCGGGCCTTGCGGGAGAGGCGGCGGGCGAGGTGGTCGAGGGTCCAGGAGGGGCGGGCCTTGAGGCGGCTGGCGGCGAGTTCGATGGCGAGGGGGAGGAGCCCGCAGCGGTTCACGATCTCGACCACGCGGTCCCGGTCGGCGGAGCGCTCGGGGCCGACCACGTTGGTGAAGAGGGTGACGGCGTCGTCGACCGGCAGGACGTCCAGGAACACCGGCCGGGAACCGGGGAGTTCGGCGAGCCGCTGGCGACTGGTGACGATGATCAGGGCGGACGGCGCGGGCGGCAGCAGCGGGCGGATCTGGGCGGCGTTGGCGGCGTCGTCGAGGACGAGGACGGCCCGGCGGGTGGAGAGGGCCTCGGTGCAGAGGGTGAAGACCTCGTCGGCGTCGAGCGGGATGGTGGTGGCGGGCACGCCGAGGCGTCTCAGCAGCAGGGCGCCGGCGGCCTCGGGGGTGAGCGGCGGCTGGTTGCCGACGTGGGCGCGCAGGTTGAGGTAGACGTACCCGTCGGGGAAGTGCGCGCGCATCAGGTCGGCGGCGTGCAGGGCGAGTGTGGTCTTGCCGACCCCGGGCATGCCGAGGATCGCCGAGACGGTGACGACCCCGCCCTGGCCGGCTCCGGCGCCGGGCAGGACACGTCGGAGGTCGTCCCGGCGTCCGATCAACCGGTGTCGTCCGGGCGCTTCCACCGGACCGGGGCCGGGAGCGGGGCCGGGAGCGGGAGCGGCGGCGGCAACCGCGGCGGCCGGAGGGCCGGCGGACACCCGCGCCCGCGCTCCCGGCAGCGGCTCGCCGTTGAGCATGAGCCGGTGCAGCCGGGTGAGCGCCTCGCCGGGTTCGGTGGCGAGGTGGGCGCGGAGCAGCCGGACGACGGCGGGGTAGACGGCCAGGGCGTCGGCCTGGCGGCCGGCTGCGTGGAGTGCGGTCATCAGGAGGGCGGCGAGACGTTCGTCGGTGGGGCGGTTCTCGCGCAGGGCGGTGAGTTCGGGGATCAGTTCGTGGTGGCGGCCGATCCGCAGGTCGATCTCGATCCGTTGGAGGGTGGTGGTGAAGCGTTGGTCGGCCATGGTGGCGCGGGTGTTGCGGGCCCAGGTGCCGGGCAGGCCTGCCAGGGGTTCGCCGCCCCAGAGTTCCTCGGCGCGGCTGAGGACGGTTCTGGCCTGGTGGTCCTGTCCGTTCTCGGCGAGAAGTCCGGCTTGCTGGGAGAGGTCCAGATATCGGTGCCAGTCGATGAGTTGGGAGTCGGCCCGGAGGGTGTACGTGTGCGATCGGGTGTCGATCGTCGGGGCTTCCCTGGAGTTCTCCGTTCCGGTGGCCAGGGCGGCGCGTCTGAGTAGTGCCCGGAGGTGGGAAACGTGGCTGTACAGGCTGGTCAGAGCGCTGGGCGGTGGTTCCTCGTCCCACAGTCGGTACGCGAGCGAGGTGTGGGAGAGCGGCCTTCCGGCCTCCAGGGCCAGTGAAGCCAGCAGTTGGCGCCGTTTGTCGGAGTGGAGTGCCAATGGCTCTCCGTTCACCGACAGTTCAACTGATCCCAGGAGATGGAACTTCATGTGACGCCCCCCGCCGGTTGGCTACCAGCTTGCCGTGTCGCGGGTGAGCATGGCATGCGTTCGGGGTGATCGGCTATACCACGATGGGGTTCGGGGGATGGTCCTTTGGGAATGTTCTCGACTTGACGACATGTCATCTGCTAAATGCACGCGGTTAATTCGTCGAAGGCGGGGGGAGCCAGTGACAGGATCGGCCGTGGTCGGTGGTGGCCGGTGACGGATGCCAACCTGCCCTTCGGAGTCGTGCGCAACTCGCTGACCGGCGGCGGAGGGGTCGGGGGCTCGGTGGTGCAGGCGGGCACGATCAACGGCGGGGTGCACCTGCACGCCTCGCCGCTGCCAAGGCCACGGCAACTCCCGCCCTGTCCAAGGCGGTTGATCGGACGAGAGGACGATCTGGCGGCGCTGGACCGGTCGTTGAGCCCGGACGGCGGCGCGCCGGACGGAACCTTCGTGGTGACCGGCCCGGCCGGGGTGGGGAAGACGGCACTGGCCGCCCAGTGGTTGCGCGGCCTGGCCGGGCGCTTCCCGGACGGTCAGCTGTACGCCGATCTGCGCGGGTACGCGCCGGGTGGGCCGGCCGATCCGGCGGAGGCGTTGGGCGCGTTCCTGCGGGCGTTCGGGATCTCGCCGGTGCCCCGGAGCCTGGCGGAGGGCGCCGCGCTGTGGCGTTCACTGGCGGCCGAGCGGCGGATCGCCGTCCTGCTGGACAACGCCTCGACGGCGGCCCAGGTCCGCCCGCTGCTGCCGGGCTCGGACGGCACGGTGGTCGTGGTGACGAGTCGGCGAAGGCTCACCGGTCTGGGGATAGACGGTGCGGTGTTCCGCGCGCTGGAGCCGCTCGCGCCGGAGGCGTCGACCGAGATCCTCGCCGAGCGGGTCGGCGAGCACCGGGTGGCCGACGAGAGCGTCGCCGCGGCCGAGGTGGTGGACGCCTGCGCCGGGCTGCCGCTGGCGATCTGCCTGGCCGCGGCGCGGATCGCGGCACGCCCGGCCCAGCCGCTGGCGGCGGCAGCCGAGCTGCTCGGGCGCGGAAGCGACCGGTTGGCCGCGCTGAACGCGGGGGGCGAGACGGTGCGGGACCTGCTGGACGCCTCCTACGGTGTGCTGGAGCCGGAGGCCGCCCGGCTGTACGGACTGCTGGGCCTGCTGCCGTTCGCCGAGTTCACGCTGGAGAACGCCGCCGTCCTGGCGGACACCGACCCGGCCGGGGCCGACCGGTTGCTGGACGGTCTGATCGACGTGCACCTGTTGGAGGAGAGGGGCCCGGAGCGGTTCCGCTTCCACGACCTGGTCCGGCTGCACGCCCGGGCCCGCGGGGCGGAGGCCCGGGACGCCGACCCGACCCGGACCGCCCTGGACCGGATCGTCGACTGGTACCTGGCTTCCACCACGGCCGCCGAGGCGGTCGTCTCGCCGAGCCACCGTACGCTCGCCCGCGACTACCTCACCCGATCCACCCACCCGGCACGGGAGTTCGCGGACGGCGTGCGCGCCCTGGAGTGGCTGGACGAGGAGCGCGACCGGCTGGCCGAGCTCCTGCGCTGGTGCGAGGAGCTGGACCGCCCCGCTGCCGCCTGGCAACTCGCCGACGCCATGTGGCCGTTGTTCCTGCGGCTGCGCCCGGCCCGGCTGTGGGTGGAGGCCCACCGGATCGGTCTGCGGGCGGCCCGGTCGGCCGGGGACCGGGCCGGCGAACTGCGGATGCTGACCTCCGGCGGGAACGGCCTGCGGAACGCGGGCGACGGGGAGGAGGCGGCCCGGTGGTTCGCCGACGCGCTGGCTCTGGCCCGGGCGACGAACCAGCCGCTGGCCCAGGCGGACGCGCTGTACGGGCTGAGCCAGACCCACCGGATGGCCGGCCGTCTGGACGAGGCCGCCGAGTGCCTGCACCGGGTGGTGGAGCTGCGGGAGGCGGAGGACTACCTGCGCGGTTCGGCGCTGGCCCGGCTGGCGTACGGCGAGGTGCTGCTGCTGGCGGGCCGGGCGGCCGAGGCGGTGGGGCCGATCGAGCGGGCGGGCCGGGAGCTGTCCTCGATCGGGGAGGACTACGAGGCGGCCCGCGCGACGGCCTTCCTGGGCCTGGCGCACGGCCTGCTGGGCGCGTACGAGCTCGCCGAGGTCCGGTTGGCGGAGGCTCTCGCGGGTTTCCGGGCCGGGCTGTCGGCGCACTGGGAGGCGCGGACGCTGGAGTTCGCGGGGCAGGTCGAGGAGCGGCGTGGCCGCCCGGAGGCGGCGCGTGCCCGGTTCGAGGAGTCCCTGGCCCGCTACCGGGAGGTGGGTGCCACGGCCGAGGCAGCCCGGCTGGCGGACCGCCTCGCCGCGTACGCCGTCGACTCTGCCGTCACCCCCCGTCTCGACGCGCCGGAGTCCTGAGCCGGGCCGCCACCGGCTCGGGGGAGGGATGCCCGAGGACGTCGATCCGGGTGAGCTCGGTCAGCCGTCGCCCGGCCGCGAGCCATGCGTGCGCCAGCGAGCCGAGCGTCAGCGATCGGACCGCACCGCCGGCCGGTCCGCCGACTGGACCGCCGACTGGACCGGGGGCGGGCAGGACGAGCCGCGCCCCCGTCCGGGCGAGCAACAGCGCCGCTCCCGTCCGGGTCTCGGCGGTGGCCAGCGCACATCCGGGGTGCACCGAGAGCACCTCCGCGAGCCGCACGTGGAGGTCCGCCGTGGGGAGCGGCCCGAGGTGCAGGACGTCGGCCTGCCGCCGTCGGCGGAAGCCCGTCGACGCGGTGAGGTCGGCCGCCAGGTGCTCGTCCTCGAAGCCGGGCCCGGGCCGGTCGTACCCGTCCGGGCCCGGACGGCCGGCGACCAGCAGCCCGTGGCGGACACCGGCCGGGGACACCACCAGCGCCTCGAACACCACGGCCGGGGAGCCGGCCACCGGCGCGAGCCGCACGACCGTGTGCAGGTCGGCGGTCATCCGGCCCGCCGGAAGTCCGGCAGCAGCGGGCCGCCCAGCGGGCCGTCCGGCACGGCGTCCAGCGGAGCCGGCAGCGGCAGCGGCGGCGCCGCCGGGCTGTGCGCGGGCTGGCCGAGTCCGAGCACCCGGTACAGCAGTCGGCGGGCGTTGCGGTCGAAGCGGCCGGGTTCGGAGCTGATCCGGTCGGCGATCGCCGCGTACTCCTCCGGGCGGTACTGCTCGGCGGCGTAGGCGAGCTGGTCGGTGAGAGGGTGCCCGGGGGCGAGCGCGGGCGCGGTCCGGGCGAGCTGGGCGGAGGGCGAGCGGGGGTTGACGTTGCGGTGCGGGTACTCGGCCAGCAGCACGGGCACGCCGGTCATCGCGCCGTACAGGGTGACCGAGCCGTGGTCGCCGATGACGAAGTCGGCGGCGACCAGCAGCGGCCGCCAGTCCGCCTCCGGAGGGAGGACCGACACGGCCCCGCGCCCGGTGGCCGTCGCCCAGGAGCGCACCTGCCAGGGGCTGTGGGCCGCCGCGATGTTCGGGTGGGTCAGCAGCGCGGTGCGGTAGCCCGGCCGGGGCAGTTCGGTGGTCAGCCGGGGAAGGACGGCGTCGAGCCGGGTGAACAGCGAGCCGGCCCCCCAGGTGGAGGAGACCAGGACGAGCTTCTCCTCCGGCCGTAGCCCGAGCGCCGTCCGGTAGTGCTCCCGGTGCGGTAGTGCGGCGGCGATCCGGTCGTAGCAGGGGTCGCCGACCACCTCCGCGATCGGCAGGGCCTCGGGGCAGCTGCGGCCGAGTTCGTCCAGCTCCTCGCGGTGGGCCAGCGCGAACGAGCTCGGGACGAGTCTGCCTTCCCAGCACAGGTAGTCCGGGCCGTACCCGATGGCGGCCCGTTCGCCGTTCGCTCCGCCGCCCCGGGACAGCTTGATGTTGCCCGCCCCGTGCGGGAGCCGCACGACCGGCCCGTGCAACTGCTCCATCCCCTGCGAGCCGGCCGTCAGGACGAGGTCGAACTCGCGCCGGACGGCCTGCTCCCAGGGCAGTACGGTGGCGCCGAGGGCCAGCAGCCCCTCCGCCGCACCCCGGTTGAACATGTGCGGCGCCACCGTGAACTGCACGTGGATCCGCAGGTCGGAGGCGAGCAGCGCGTAGAAGTCCTGCAGCCGCTGGGCGTACACCATGGTCTGGGCGACGACCAGCACCCGCTTGCGGTCCGGCAGGGTCTCCCACGGCCCGTTGTTGCTCCAGGCCGCGCCACCGGGCCTCCCGTCCGCGCGGTGGCCGTTGTGCGTCCCGTCGGTGGTCGTGATGTCCTGTTCCCCGTGCACCAAGGTCATTCCCTTCCCCCTCCTTGATCGCAGGTCGGGGCCGTCGACGAGCCCCGCCACCGATGCTCCCCGGGCCGGCTGGCGGATTCATTGACGAGACCTGGCGTGGGCTTGCGGAAACCTTGTGTCCGCTTGGCGCCCGGACGGCGGGCCGCCGGGCGCCGGGTAGGGTACTGAGTGCCTTTACGAAGGGTACTGAGTGCCGTATTCTTTCGATGGAGCCTCTGACGCCAGTCGAAGAGATCCGACACGGCCTGCCGGTCCAGGTGGCGCTAGCGGCGCGCGAACGGCGGCCGGGTCGGGCTTGGCACTCAGTACCCTCGGCCTGACCTGAGGCCATGGATCCAGTGCATCCGTGCACCCGTGACAGGAGAAACCGCTCATGAGCTTGAGGATCGTCGTCTGTGTGAAGTACGTGCCGGACGCGACGGGTGACCGTCGTTTCGCGGACGACCACACCACTGACCGGGAGGGTGTG
>NZ_JBVJQR010000035.1:0-49853 GCF_055608425.1 Kitasatospora sp. NPDC036934
CTGTTGAGTTCTCAAGGAACGGACGCTTCCTTCGGACCGCCTTCCAGCGGGCCCTCCGGGCGCTTCGTTCTTTCGTGTTTCCAGCTTATCAGATGCTTTCCGCTCCGTTTTCGGGGCTTCGTTCATCCAACTCGCCGGTGTCTTCCGGGGCTTGACGCCCCGTCCGACGTTTCAAACTCTAGCCGATCCCTGCTCCGAAAAGCGAATCCAGCCGCAATCCGATAAAACGAGCACACCGAATAAGCACCAGGCCGAGTCGCGCAAAGCGAAACGACCGGCACGAGCCGGAAGTGGTGTTTCAAGGGATTGGCTGCCCCGGGACCGTCCGCGCTGATGCGTGTCCGGTGCTCCCTGCCAGGCAACTCGAAGAACTCTAGACCTCTGGAGTGGCCGAGTCAAGCACGGCAAGCGAATTCTCGGTGCCCTCGTCCGCGGGTAGCTGGAAGGCCAGCACAGCCACGTCGTCGTCGTGCTCCGAGGTGACGCCCATCGCCCGGAGCAGCCGGGCGCAGATCACCTCGGGGGCGCCGATCGCGCCGGTGAGGGTGCGGGCCAGGAGGTCGAGGCCCTGGTCGATGTCCTCGTCACGGCGTTCGACCAGGCCGTCCGTATAGAGGACGCCGGTCGTACCGGGGAGCAGGCGCAGGGTGTGGGACACGTGCAGGCCGCCGCCGGTGCCGAGCGGGGGGCCGTTCTGTTCCTCGCTGCGCAGGATGGTTCCGTCGGGGCAGCGCAGCAGCATCGGGAGGTGGCCGGCCGAGGCGTAGGTGAGGGTGCGGTGCTGCGGGTCCCAGACGGCGTAGGTGCAGGTGGCGATCTGGTTGGCGTCGATCTCCATGGCAAGGCCGTCGAGCAGGCACATCACCTCGTGCGGGGGCAGGTCGAGCCGGGCATAGGCCCGGACGGCGGTGCGCAGCTGGCCCATCACGGCGGCGGCGCGCAGGCCCCGGCCCATGACGTCGCCGATGACGAGTGCCGTGCGTCCGCCGTCGATGGCGATGACGTCGTACCAGTCGCCGCCGACCGCGGCCTCGGCGCCGCCCGGCTGGTAGGTGGCGGCGACCCGGAGGTCGGCGGGCTGGTCGAGCTTCTGCGGGAGCAGGCTGCGCTGGAGGGTGACGGCGGCCTCGCGCTGGCGGCGTTCGGCTTCGCGCAGGCGGGCGGCGGCGAGGACCTGGTCGGTGACCTCGGCGGCGAAGATCAGTACTCCGGCGGGCGGGCCCTCTGCGGGAGTGTCGCCGGTGTCGCCGGGGCCGAGCGGGACGCAGGAGACGTTGTAGTAGCGGTTGCCGGTGAGGCCGAGGATGCAGCGGGCCTTGACGCTGCGGGGTCGGCCGCCGCGGATGACCTGGTCCATCAGGGGCAGGACGCCCATGGTGCCGAGCTCGGGGAGCGCCTCGCCCGCCGGCAGGCCGGTGGGGCGCTCGCCGAAGAGTTCGCGGTAGGCGCGGTTGGCGTAGCCGAGCTGGTGCAGCGGGCCGTAGGTGACGGCGACCGGGGCGGGGATGCGGTTGAGGACCTCGCGCAGGTTCTGGGGTTTGTGCGGGTCGAGGAGCTCGGCGGTGTGGGCGGGGCCGGTGGGGTCCCGGGGGCTGGGCACGACGACGCCGTCGGTGGAGGGCGTGCCCTCGTCGGGGCCGGCCCCGCTGGACGGGGCGGCACGCCAAGGGACTCCGGTGAGCCGGGCGCTCCAGCGCATGAGGTTCAAACGACGGCCGCTTCCTCGTTTTCCAGGCATATCATCACTTTTTGTGTACGCAGCAGCACACGGGGTAATGACCAGTTCGGGCTGATCCTGTCAGGCGGAGGCCCAGTTCCGGAAGTCGCCCGCCCGGCGTGGCCGTCGGATCGGCGTTCCGTCCGCCGTTCCGATCGGCCCTCGGAACGGCCACCCGGCCGGCCCCCGGCCCCTAACCGGGCCGGCCGGGCCCGGAGTCGAAACCGCCCTCGAAGACCGAGCGCGGGTGCTCCATCGCCCCCAACGAGACCACCTCGCGGGAGAACACCCCGCCCAGCACCCAGTCCACCAGCACCCGCACCCGGCGCTCCGTGCTCGGCAGCCGCCGTAGGTGCCGGGCCCGGTGCAGCCACCACGCCCGCCGCCCGGTGAGTCGGCCGCCGCCCCGGGTGTGGGCGACGGCCCGGTGCAGGCCGAGCGAGGTCGAGCAGGCGGCCGGGCCGGGCCGGTACTCGACCAGCCCCGGTGCGTGCGGCCCGCCGGCCAGGGCCAGCGCGATGTTGCGGGCGAGCAGTTCGGCCTGGGCGAAGGCGTGCTGGGCGTTGGGCGCGCAGGGAGCGCCGTCCGCGTTCGGATCGGGTACGGCGGCGCAGTCCCCGGCCGCCCACACCCCGGGCAGGGCGCGGCCGTCCGGGCCGACGGCCTGGAGGGTGGCCAGACAGCGGACCCGGCCGGCGGTGTCCAGCGGCAGGTCGGTGTCGCGCAGCATCGGTGCGGGCCGGACGCCTGCCGTCCAGACCAGGGTGCGGGCGCCGAAGCGGCTGCCGTCGGAGAGCGCGGCGACCCCGCCGGCGGCGGACGCCAGGGTGGTGCGCAGCCTGATGTCGACGCCGCGCTCGCGCAGTTGGCCGAGGGTGTGCTCGGCGAGCTCGGGCGACTCCTCGGCCAGGATCCGGTCCGTCGCCTCGACCAGCACCCAGCGCAGGTCCTCGGCGCGGACGTTGTGGTAACTCCGTACGGCGGTCCGGACCATGTCCTCCAGCTCGGCGAGCGCCCCGACGCCCGCGTAGCCGGCGCCGACGAAGACGAAGGTGAGCGCGGACTGCCGCAGGGCCGGGTCGCGGGTGGCGGAGGCGAGGTCGAGCTGTTCCAGCACGTGGTTGCGCAGGTGCACCGCCTCGGCGACGGTGGAGAAGCCGTGCCCGTGCTCGGCCAGCCCGGGCACCGACGCGGTGCGGGAGACCGAGCCGGGGGCCACCACCAGGACGTCGTAAGGGAGTTCGAGCGGTGCCGGGGTCTCGCCGGGGCCCGCGGCGTCGGCCAGGGCGCGGCGGGCGGAGTGCTCGATCCGGGTGACCCGGGCGGTGAGTACCCGGCAGTGCGGCAGGGCCCGGCGCAGCGGGACGACCACGTGCCGCGGGTCGATCGAGCCGGCCGCGACCTCGGCCAGCAGCGGGTGGTAGGTGGAGTACGACTGGGGTTCGACGACGGTGATCTCCACTTCACCGCGTCGCAGCTGCTCCCGCAGGCCACGCTGGAGGTGGAGCGCGGTGGCCATCCCGGCGCAGCCGCCGCCGGCGATCAGGATCCTGATGGTGCACCTCCTGCCGATGTGACGTTTCGTCCCGGCCTCACGGCCGGGGGTGTCCCCCCATCACGCCCCCCTATGAAGGACCGGCGGAGGTGGTCTTGTCCACAGTCCGTACGGGGCTGGTTGGGACGGAAGTGGCAGCCGTGACCAGTTGTGCTTGCTGGGCGACTTTCTGACGCACTTTCGGCCGCGAAGAGCCGTGAACTATGGTCGGATTGTGTGCCGGAGCGGCCACCGCCATGACAACCGGCGGCGACGCACCGTGGAGCGGCCACTACGGCCAGTTCCAGCGTTGGCTCGACAACCCGACTGGGGGAGAGTCATCCGGGGAAGGGTAGTTCCCGGATGAGGCCCCGGGCGGTGCCGACGCGCCGAGCCGGACGCCAAGGCGGCCCGGCGGCACGACCGTGGTCACCTGAACGGGACGGGCGGCACAGAGCGATGGGTCATCTGGTCATTTCTGCCGGGCCGAGCTGCACCGGGGGGTGCAGGGGCGGGCGACGACAGGGTCCGGTTTCGGACGCCTGCGGGGGAGAGTTGGGATGATGGAGCAGAAGCAGGCATTGGGACGGGCGGGCACACCGCACGCCGGACAGGGCATGGTGCCGGAGCAGCGCGGCCCGCTGGACCTGCCCCAGGGCGGGATGGCGTACGCGGCCGTCCCGTACCGGGCGGATCCTTCTCAGGCGGCGGCGCCGGTCCCCGGGGCCCGGCTGCGGGTCGACGCCCGGCGGAACCTGGAGAGCGTGCTGCGCGCGGCCCGGGAGGTGTTCGGCGAGTTCGGCTACGGCGCTCCGATGGAGGAGGTCGCACGCCGGGCCGGGGTCGGCGTCGGCACCGTCTACCGGCGGTTCCCGAGCAAGGAGGTGCTGGTCCAGCGGATCGCCGCCGAGGAGGTGGCCTGGCTGACCGCGCAGGCACGGGAGTCGCTGTACGGCGGCGACGGCGCCTGGGACGCCCTGGCCGGGTACCTGGCCCGGGCGGTCGGCACCGGGGCCGGGCGGCTGCTGCCGCCGGAGGCGTTCCAGTACGCGGAGGAGCTGGGCCGGGTGCCCGAACAGCGGGCGGCGGAGGTGCCGGCGGCCGTGCGCTTCGACCTGCGGGGCGAGGAGGCGCGCGCCGGGGCGGCGGCCGAACCGTCGTCGGCGGACGCCGATCCGCGGCTGCTGCTGCAGCTGTTGGCCGCCCTGGTGGCGCGGGCCGGTGCTGCGGGCGAGCTGCGGCCGGGGGTCACGGTTTCGGACGTGGTGCTGGTACTGACCGCGTCGGTGCCGGTGCACGCGGCGCGGCCCTCGGTCACGGCGCCGACGGCGGCCGGTTTCACGGCGGTTGGTCCGCAGCCGGACTGTCAACCGGCCGCCGGGCCGTCGGACCGGCTGCTGCAGATACTGCTGGACGGTCTGCGGTCACGCTGACCGCTCGGCTCGGCCCGCCGCCGGGACATCCTGGTGGAGGGGGCAGCGACGGACGCGTCGGACCAGGCACGGGCGACGCGCCCGACGGACACAGGGAGTTGGGCGGGACACCGGCGCGCGATCAGGGTACGCGCGCCGGGTGCGGACGTCGTGCGACCTCGCGCCACACGCTGGGCGAACACATCCGCGACGGCACCTCGGAAGAGTGGGTACCGGCCGGTCCGGCTACCGCGGGTCCCTGCGCTATGCCATCCTTTGCCCGTGGTTGGAGCCAATGTCCCGATGCGCGCCCTTCGCGCGCCGTCGGCGCCGCACCTCGGGGAACCGTGCGCCTACGCACTCCCGCGCGCCCTGCCACACTACGGGGGCTGTCGTGGAGTCTGGGGTCCGTTGTGAGCGCCGAGGAACAGAACGACTACGGGTACGGCCTCGACTTCGGGGGCCTCTCCGGTAGTACGGCCGGAGGGTCCGCCGCGGGCCCCGGCGGTGCCGGCTCCGCCCAAGTACCGGGCGCCGCAGGCGGTTCGGGTTCCGCCGCCGGTTCGGGCGGCACCGGTTCGGGCGGCACCGGTTCGGGCGGCACCGGTTCGGGCGGCACCGGCGGTCCCGGTGCCGGACACGTCCCCGACCAGGCCGGGATGCCCAGTCGCGAGTCGCTCTCCGCCTCCGCCGCCGCCCTGCCGTCCGGCCGGGTGCCCGGCCAGGCCCCCGTCGGCCGCGGCGGGGTCGCCCCCGAGGCGTTCGTCGGCGACCGCCGGTCCGCCCGGCCCACCGTGCCAGCCCCCGCCGACCCGGTGGACGGCGAGCGGCCGCCCTCCGACGCCGAGTTGACCGCCCGAGTCCGGGCCGGCGACGACACCGCGTACGAGGAGATCTACCTCCGGCACGTCGACTCCGTCCGCCGCTACGCGCGCACCTGCTGCCGAGACAGCTTCACCGCCGAGGACCTCGCCGGCGAGGTCTTCGCCCGCACCCTGCAGGCCCTCAAGGCGGGCAAGGGGCCGGAGTTCGCCGTCCGCGCCTACCTGCTGACCGCCGTGCGCAACGTCGCCGCCGCCTGGACCCGCAGCGAACGGCGCGAACAACTCGTCGACGACTTCGGGGTGTTCGCCCAGAGCTCGGCCGCCGTGGTCGACTTCGACCTCGGCGACCCCGGCGCCGACGCCTGGGCGATGGCGATGGCCGACCAGCGCATGGTCATGCAGGCCTACGCCGAACTGCCCGAGGACGACCGGGTCGTGCTCTGGCACACCGAGGTCGAGCAGGAATCGCCCAAGACCGTCGCCGTGATGCTCGGCAAGACCGCCAACGCCACCGCCGTCCAGGCCCACCGGGCCCGCGACCGGCTGGCCGCCGGCTTCCTCCAGGCCCACGTCTCCGGCAGCCAGGACAGCACCTGCGAGTCCTACGCCAACCGGCTCGGGGCGTACGCGCGCGGCTCGCTGCGCAAGCGGGCCTCGGCCGAGGTCGGACGGCACCTCAAGGAGTGCGACCGCTGCACGGCGGCCTGCCTGGAACTCACCGAGATCAACACCGGTCTGCGCGCGCTGCTGCCCGGCGGCGTACTGGTCTGGATCGGGGTCGGCGGGTTCAGCGCCGCCGCGGCCGCCGTGGGCGGGGTCGCCGCGGTCGGCGGTGCGGCCGCGGCGGGGACGGCAGCCGCGGCCGGGTCCTCCGGCGCTTCCGGTGCGGCCGGGGTTTCCGGTGCGGCCGGTGCGGCCGGTGCCGCCGGGGCTTCCGGGGCTTCCGGGGCTTCCGGGGCTTCCGGGGCTTCCGGCGGGAGTACGGCCGCTGCCGCGGCCGGCGAGGGGCTGGGCACCGCCGCCAAGGCCGGGATCGCCGCCGCCGTCGCGGTGGCCGCCGCCGCCGTGGCCGCGTACGCCCTCACCGGCTCGCCCGAACCCAAGCCGCCCGCCGCCGCTCCCCCGGCCACCACCGCTCCGGTCACGCCCGCCCCGGTGGCCCCCGTGCCCGCAGCCCCCACAGCCGCCCCCGCACCCGCGCCCAGCAGCGCCGCCCCGGAGCCGCCCGCGCCCAGCCCGAGCAGCAGCCCCAGCCCGAGCCCGAAGCCCAGTGCGAAGCCGAGCCCACCCCCGGCGGCCACCCGGGCCCCGCGGAGCGAACCGCCCGCCCCACCCGTCGAACCCACCCCCGAGCTGCCCGCCGTCCCGGCCCCGACCCTGCCGCCGGTGCCGACCCCGGACGTGCCCGACGTCCCGACGCCCACCCTGCCGCCGGTGCCGACGCCCATCGTCACGCCCACCCCGCCCGCGCCCAGCGACTTCTGGGGCGACTCGCTGCCCGTGGTCAAGCCCGGCAACAACCGGGTGCCGCCCGAGGGTCCGAGCATCCGGCAGAAGGGCAGCGACCGGTTCTGGCAGCGCGACGGGGGCTGGATCGGCGGCGACTACCACCCCCACGCCATCACCGTGCACGCCCCGGCGACCACGCTGATCGACCTCAACCGCAGCTGCACCTCCTTCGACGCCGTCGCCGGGGTCGACGACGCCACCCTGGGCCCCGGCGGGGTGGTCTTCACTGTCCAGGGCGGCGACGGCAGCACCCTGTGGCGCTCCCGGACCCTCGCCGCAGGCGACGACGCGGTGCCGGTGCACGTACCGCTCGCCGGGCAGAAGTCCATCCGGCTGGTGGTCACACCCGCGCACGGGATCTGGTCGGCGCTGAACGTCGCGGACTGGGCGCAGGCCCGGTTCAGGTGCACCTGACCGTCCGGACACGGCTCGGGGCCCGTCCCGGGGGGCTGGTGACAGATCCCCCGGGACGGGCCCCTTCGTCCTTCGACGTCAGGCCGTCCGGTGTCAGATCGTCCGACGCCAGGTCGTCCGGTGTCAGATCGCGCAGGATCCGTCCGCGCAGGCCTCCCCGGCCGGGGCGACCGGTACCGGCGCCGGGCGGTGCTCACCGATCTCGGCGGCGACCTGCTCCAGCACCTTGCGGAAGGTCTCGGTGTCCTGCCCGCCCTGGACTGCCCACTTGCCCTCGAACACGAAGGTCGGGACGGCGCTGATGCCCAGCTCACGGGCCTCCGCCAGCTGGGCCCGGACCTCGGCGGTGCCCTCGTCGCCCGCCAGGTAGGCCGTCACCCGCTCGCGGTCCAGGCCCGCCGCCACGGCGACGTCCGCCAGCGCGGCGCGGTCGCCGACGTCCACGCCGTCGGTGAAGTGCGCCTTCAGCAGCGCCTCCTTCAGCCGGCCCTGCGCCTCCGCGCCGTACTCGGCCTCGGCGAGGTGCAGCAGGCGGTGGCCCAGGAAGGTGTTGGCGTGCAGGGCCGCGTCGAAGTCGTACGTGATGCCCTCGGCCAGGCCCAGCTCGGCCACCCGCGCGTCCATCGCGACCGACTGCGGGCCGTAGCGCTCGGCCAGCCAGGCCCGGTGCGGGCTGGCGGTCGCCGGTGCGTCCGGGACCAGCTGGTACGGGCGGTAGACGACCTCGACACCCTCCTTGCCGGGGAAGTCCGCCAGGGCCTGCTCGAAACGGCGCTTGCCGATGTAGCACCAGGGGCAGGCGATGTCGGACCAGATCTCGACCTTCATGTTCGGGGGCTCCAGGGGCGTGTCGGGGGTGGGGTACGAGATAGGTGAACGATGAACCATCTCGGTGCATTCCCGACACTTACGCCGGACCGGGACCGGCCGGGACCGGGACCGGGACCGGCGGAGACCAGGGCCGGCCGGGACCGGGACCGGCCCACCGGGAGCGGTCCCGTCGGCTCAGGCTTCGGCGGGCGCCGGGACCACCAGGACCGGGCAGGCCGCGTGGTGCACCGCCGCCGAACTCACCGAGCCCAGCAGGAGTCGGGAGAAACCCCCGTTGCCCCGGGTGCCGACCACCAGCGTGTGCTGCCGGGTCGACGTAGCCAGCAGCACTTCGATCACATTGCCCAGCACCACGTGCAGCGACATCTCCCCCGCGTACGGCCGCACCCGCTGCCGCAGCACCGTCGCCACCGCCCGGCGCAGCCCGTCCGCCGTGCTCTCGACCAGCGTCTCCACGCTCTCCTGCACCAGTTCCGCCATCCCCGGCGGGTACCCGGCCGGCGCCGGGTTCACCACGGCCAGCACGTACAGCGGCAGCCCGAACAGCTCCGCCTCCGTCATCGCCCGGTCCAGCGCCCACAGCGAGCCGTCCGACCCGTCACACGCCGCCAGCACCCCCGGTGGCCGCCCCGTCGGCGGCCGCCCCAGCACCGACAGCACCACGGGAACCTCCCGCCCCGGGCTCACACCGGCCACCGCACACTCTCCTCACCGCGGACCCACAGCCGCGTAATCATCGCCCGGCTGGTGGAGGGGCCGGCTGGAGCCGCGCCGGGGTGGGGGTGGGGGTTTCTGTTTGTGGGGGTGGGCTTTCGGGAGGGTGGGTGACGCCGGGGGCGGTTCCGGGGGTGGGCGCTCCGGGGGCTGGATGATTTTCGGACCGCCGACCCTGTGGGCAGTTGGCCGGGCGCCGTTGGCGGTCTGAAAATCACCCGTCACGCCCCTCTCCGCACCCACCCCCTCCACCGCCCCCTCCCGCAGCGCGTCCCTCTCGCCTGGTCGGGTGAGGGGGAGGTGGGGGAGGGGGAGGGGGAGGGGGAGGGGGAGGGGGGCGTGGGTGGGCGGGTGCGGGCGGGTGGGGGCGTGGGTGGGCGGGTGCGGGCGGGTGGGGGTGTTCGGGGTGGGTTGGGGGTGGGTTGGGGGTGGTGGAGGGGGTGTTGCGGGCGCGCGGGCTTTGCCCTGCGCGCCCGGTGGGTGAGCGGGTGGGGGTGGGGAGGCGGTGTGGCTGGTGATCAGGAGGTGAGGGCCGGGGGGTGGGGGTGGGGGAGGCCGGTCCAGCAGGCGCCGTGGCGGCGGGCGCGGAGGCGGCGGAGCCAGAGTTCGGTGGAGACCAGGTCGGCGAGGCCGGCGAGGGCGGTCGGGGAGAGCGGGGCGGTGAGGCCGGCGCGGACGGCGGGGAGGTCGATGAGGCCGGCTTCGGCGAGGAGCGGGGCGTCGAAGAGTTCGGCGAGGCCGTCGGCGGCTAGGCGCAGGCCGGCTCGGGTGGGGGCGGTGCGGTCGGGGCGGGGGCCGCGGCCCCAGTCGGGGGGCAGGTCGGTGCGGCCGGCGCCGGTGAGGACGGCGTGCAGGAGGGCGTGCCGGGCGCCGGGTTGGAGGCGGACGTCGTCGGGGAGCAGTCGGGCGGCGCGGACCACCTGGTTGTCGAGGAAGGGCGCGTGCAGCCGTTGGCCGGGCCGTTCGGCGGCGTGCAGGAGCGTGCGGTAGGAGCGTGCCTGGCGGTAGAGGGCGTGGCGGGCACGGTGCGCGCCAGGGTGTTCCTCGGGCGCCGGTCTGCGCGCCGCCAGCCGCAGCCGGAGGGCGACCGAGGAGAGCGCCTCGTCGGAGAGCCAGCGGGCGGCCGGGCCGGGGACGCACCAGGCGAGGTCGACGGCCGAGCGGTCGCCCGCGGTGCCGACGCCGTCCGGGACGTGCCGGGCGGTGAGCTTGGCGGCCGCCTCGTCCAGCGCCTCGGCGTACCGGACCCGGGAGAGCCGGTGGGCGGCCCGGACCACGGTGAGCGGGGTGCGCAGCGCGCCGGCCAGCACGCCCACGGCGGCCCGGTCGGCGCCGGCCAGGGCGGCGACCGGGGGCAGGAGTTCGCGCGGCCGGCCGGCCCGGATGAGGTCGGCGAGCCGCGCCGGGTGGCCGTCCAGGACCTGGCGGGCGCCGTAGCCGGTGAGGTGGTCGGTGCCGCCGGCGTCGAAGCGGGCCGCGGCGCGGGCGGCGGCGACGAGTTCGGGGCCGGGCTCGTCGGTGAGCGGGCCGGACTGCGGGTCGGTGCGCAGGACCGCGTACGGGAGGGTGTCGGGGCCGGGGTCGAGCACGGTGTGCCGCAGCCGGGGGGTGTCGGGGGCGAGCGCGAGGGTGGTGGGCGGTTCGGTCTCGCCGAGCGTGACGGCGGCCAACTGCTCGGGGGCGGACGGCTCCTGGGCGGTGACCCGGACCCAGGAACCCTTCACCGCGCCGCGCCTGACGCCGCCGCTACCGGCCGCACCGGCGTCTCCGGCTCGGGGCGCGGGCAGCCCGGCCGCGGGGACCGGCGGCAGCGGTACGGCCGCGGCGAGCAGGGCGACGGTGGCGGAGGCCGTCCCGTACGAGAGGTCGACGCCGAGCCGGGCGCGTCCGGCGGGGTCGGTGGCCGGCGCGGGGGTGCGGACCCGGGAGCGGACGGATTCCAGCAGCGCGCGGGTGAGTTCACGCACGGCTGGGGCCTCGTCGCGCGGCTGTTCGGCGCCGGGCGGTTCGTCGTAGGGGTCGAGGTACGGGCGGCCGCCGCGGATGGCGAGCACATGGCCGGGCGGCACCCGCTGGACGCCCAGGTACGGAGTGCCGGTGCCGAGTGCCTCCGGGGATTCGGGGCAGGCGAGCCGAGCGGCGAGGTGGCCGGTGTCCAAGGCGGCGCCGACCAGGTCGGCGAGCGGGAGGGCGGCGGTGGCGTACGCGGTGCCGCCGGCCCAGGGGGTGTGGAAGACGGGCTGGGCGCCGGCCAGGTCGGTGAGCAGCAGGGTGGAGCGGGTACCGGTGCGGAGCACGACGGTGTAGCTGCCGGGCCAGGCGGTGAGGTGGCGGACGGCGCCGCCGCGGGCGGCGGCGAGGCCGGCGGCGAGTTCGGGGTCGGTGGCCCCGCAGTGGCCGAGGACGGCGAGCCGGGTGGTGGCGGGGGTGTCGGCGACCGGGTCGGGGGTGGTCGGGCCTGTGCTGACGGCCGGGGCGGCGCCGGGGCGGAGGGTGACCAGGCGGATCTCCTCGGGGCGCCAGTCGCCCACCGCCCAGAGCGGGTTGGGGCCGGTCCAGAGCGGGCGGGCGGCGATGGGTGCGACCGTGGCGAGGGCCTCCTGGGCGGGCGCTCCCGCCCCGGGCGCGCCCGTGCTCCAGCCCGTCAGCCACCGCATCGCGCCTCCACCGGACGAGGACCTGCACTCGCGCGGCGCGTCCGGCGCCGGGCGGGCGGCCGGGTGGGGTGCCGGGGCGGCCCCGGTTCCGGGCGGCCCGCACGCGCGTCCGGGCGTGCCCGCGTTCCGGCGCGCCGTCAGGAGACATCGTGCCACCACCGGCCGCCGTCGGGGCCGGTGTTGTCGGTTCCGCTTCCGTTTCGGCGGGCCCGGGGCACGAGTCGGGGCGGGAGTCGGGCGCGGGGTGGGCTCGGGCGGGCCGGGCCTCCCCCTCCCTGGCCCGGACCGCCCGGGCGGCGCCCTTGACATGGGCATCGCGAGATGGCCGAAAGGCGTCGCCCCGCCCGGGAGGGCATCCGCATGCCCTCCCGGACTCAACCGCCGCCCGCGGGGATTGAGGCGGCGGCGTCCCCCGGCCCGCCGGGTCCTCGACGGCGGGCCGACCCACGACCACCAGCGAATCGCCGCACGGCCGGTCGGGCCAGGGAGCACGGCCGGGCGCACGTGAACACGGGACCGGAGCACGGCGCTCCGGCGCGCGGCGCGGCCCACCCGCTCCGGGTGGTCCGGACCAACTCCCGCGGCGGCCCGGCACGGCGGCGCCGGGTGCGCGATCCCGCCATCCGGAATGCGGCCTCTTAACCGTCGGAACGCGTCCGACTACTCTAGGTACAGCAGCTACGGCCCGGTGCCGCCCGGGCCCCGCGCACAAGGCCGCAGGAGGTGCCGCCGCCACCATGACCGTCAGCCCACGAGGACCGAACGAACGGCTCGGCACGCTCCTGACCCTCGCCCAGATCAGCAACGCGGGACTGGCCCGACGGGTCAACGACCTGGGCGCCCAGCGCGGTTTGACGCTGCGCTACGACAAGACCTCGGTGGCCCGCTGGGTGAGCAAGGGCATGGTCCCCCAGGGGCCCGTCCCGCACCTGATCGCCACCGCGATCGGCGGCAAGCTCGGCCGGCCCGTCCCGCTGGAGGAGATCGGCCTGGGCGACACCGACCCGGCGCCCGAACTCGGCCTGGCCTTCCCGCGCGAAGTCTCCGACGCGGTGCGCTCGGCCACCGACCTGTTCCGGGTCGACCTCGACCTGCGGCGCGGGCCCGGCGGCGGCCGCTGGAGCGACAGCCTGGCCGGCACCTTCTCGGTGGCCGCCTACGCGACGCCCGTCTCCCGCTGGCTGATCAACCCGGCGGACGGCTCGGTGGCCCGCGAGGTGCCGCGCTCCCCGAGCGAGAACTCCTCGTACCGGGTCGGCCACTCGGACGCCGTCAAGCTCCGCGAGGCCGCCCAGGAGGCCCGCCGCTGGGACTCCAAGTACGGCGGCGGGGACTGGCGTTCGTCGATGGTGCCGGAGTGCCTGCGGGTGGAGGCGGCGCCGCTGCTGCTGGCCTCGTACAGCGACGCGGTCGGCCGGGCGCTGTTCGGCGCGACGGCCGAACTGACCAGGCTGGCCGGCTGGATGGCCTTCGACACCGGGCAGCACGAGGCGGCCCAGCGGTACTACATCCAGGCCCTGCGGCTCGCCCGGGCCGCCGCCGACGTGCCGCTCGGCGGGTACGTACTGGCCTCGATGAGCCTGCAGGCCGGCTACCGGGGCTTCGCCGAGGAGGCCGTCGACCTCGCCCAGGCCGCGCTGGAGCGCAACCGGAGCCTGGCCACCGCCCGGACCATGAGCTTCTTCCACCTGGTGGAGGCGCGGGCTCAGGCCAAGGCCCGCAACGCGGCAGCGTGCGCGACGGCGCTCGGCGCGGCGGAGAGCGCACTCGAACGGGCACGCGCCGGGGATCCCGATCCGGCGTGGATCGACTTCTACGCCTACGACCGGCTCGCCGCCGACGCCGCCGAGTGCTTCCGGGACCTCGGAGTGCCCTCCAAGGTCCGCCAGTTCACCCGCGAGGCGCTGGCCAAGCCCACCGAGGGCTACGTCCGCTCACACGGCCTGCGGCTGGTGGTCTCGGCGATGGCCGAGGCCGAGGCGGGCAACCTGGACGCCGCGGTCGCCGCCGGCGAACGCGCCGTCGAGGTGGCCGGCCGGATCTCCTCGCAGCGCAGCCGGGAGTACGTGGTGGAGATGCTGCGGCGGCTGGAGCCCTTCCAGGGGGAACGCCGGGTACGGGAGTTGACCGAGCGGGCGCGGGCGGTGATCGTCGCTCCGGCGTGAGCCGCCGGAGCCGACGGAATGCCCGGCGATAAATGGGATGCACCTGCGGGAGGGGCCTGGATAAGGTCTCTCTCGTCCAGGTGCGCAGGCAGAGGTTACTTCCACTCCTAATGGGCGGGTCGCGGGTTCGAGTCCCGCCACCGGTACTTTTCGTGCCGGTGTAGCTCAGTTGGCAGAGCAGCTTCGTCACCTCAGCCGACCTCGAACTCTGGACACCCATACGTGAATAGAATTCCGCACCTCCCGGTGCGACGGCAGCGGTTACTTCTGGTAGACGCCGGTATTCCGGCGTAGCGGTTCGAGCCCGCTGAACACCGCCGCCGACCTGATCTCGGGAGGCAGCTGCGCTTCGGAGTGCCCGGTGCGCAGGCGGGGGTTACTTCGGATCTTGCGGTTCCGGGTTCAAATCCCGGGCGTGCCGTGCGCGAGTGCGGCCGCTAGCTCAATCCGGCAGAGCACAAGGCATATACCTCCGCCGATGTCGGCCGTTCGACGGCCGGCACGATCTCGGGCACCCCCAGCCGCAGCATGCCTCCCTCCCGTACACACGACCAAGCACGCCGAGGGGGGCTGCAGCATGTCCAGGTTCAACATCCGCAAGGCCAAGGCGACTCCGACGTCACCGGTGACCACGACCGGCAAGCGCACGGCCAACCACAACGGCGGCGTGGGGTTCGTCCGGGACGCCAAGTCCGAGCTGTTCCTGCTGGCCGTCGCCAATCTGGTCGGCCAGGACACCTTCTACGAGCGCGGCGGCGCCCGCGACGACCGCTACACCGCGCTGGTGCGCGAACTCGCCGTCAGCGACCCGGAGTGGACCCTCGGGCTGCTGCGCTGGCTGCGGTACGGTGCGCAGCTGCGCACCGCCGCGCTGGTCGGCGCCGCCGAGTTCACCCGGGCCCGGCTGGACGCCGGTGCCCACGGGTACTCCCGGCAGGCGGTCGACGCCGTGCTGCGGCGCGCCGACGAGCCCGGCGAGCTGCTCGCCTACTGGACCTCGCGCTACGGCCGGGCGCTGCCCAAGCCGCTCAAGCGCGGTGTCGCGGACGCGGTGCGGCGGCTGTACGACGCCCGTGCGCTGCTCAAGTACGACACCGCGAGCAAGGGCTACCGCTTCGGTGACGTGCTGGAGCTGACCCACCCGTCGCCGGACCCGGCGAAGCCCTGGCAGGGCGCGCTGTTCGGCTACGCGCTGGACCGCCGACACCGGCCGGAGGAGGCCGTCCCGCCGGCCGTCGACCGGATGCTGACCGCCAACCGCGAGCTGCTGGCACTGCCGGTCGAGCAGCGCCGGGCCGCCGTGACGGCGAAGGACGGCGCGGAGCGGCTGGCCGCCGCCGGGCTGACCTGGGAGGCGCTGGCGGGCTGGTTGCAGGGCCCGTTGGACGCGCCGGTCTGGGAGGCGGTCATCCCCTCCATGGGCCCGATGGCGCTGGTGCGGAACCTGCGCAACTTCGACCGGGCCGGGGTGTCGGACGCGGTCGCGACCGAGGTGGCCCGGCGGATCTCCGACCAGGGCGAGGTACGGCGCTCGCGCCAGTTCCCGTTCCGCTACCTGGCGGCGTACCGGCACGCGCCCTCGCTGCGGTGGGGGCACGCGCTGGAGACGGCGCTCGGCCACTCGCTCGCCAACGTGCCCGAGCTGCCCGGCCGGACGCTGATCCTGGTGGACCGCTCCGGCTCGATGTTCGACCGGCCCAGCGCGCAGACCCAGCTCAACCGGGCGGACTCGGCGGCGATCTTCGGCACCGCGCTGAAGGTGCGGGCGGCCCGGGCGGACCTGGTCGAGTTCGGCTCCAGCAGCCGGGTGATCGAGGTCCGCCGCGGGGAGGCGGTGCTGCGGGTGCTGGAACGGTTCTCCGACCTCGGCGGCACCAACACCGCCCAGGCCGTCCGCACCCACTACCGGGGCCACGACCGGGTGGTGATCGTCACCGACGAGCAGCCCGGCTTCGGTTACCGGGGCAGCGACCCGCTCGACGCGATCCCGGCGCACGTGCCCGTCTACACCTGGAACCTGGCCGGTTACGCCACCGGTCACGGCCCGAGCGGTGTCGCCAACCGGCACACCTTCGGCGGCCTCAGCGACGCGGCCTTCCGGCTGATCCCCCTCCTGGAGGCGGGGGCCGACGCCGGCTGGCCCTGGGAGGTCCAGGGCCGTTGACCACGATGGTGCGTGCCGGGCCGGGGGGCCTGGCCGCACCACCACGCGGCCGGACGGGGGGAACGGCGGTGGACGCGCGGGGCCGGGGGGCCTTGCGCGCGACCGCACCGGCCGCACGGGGGGGGTGGAGCCACTGGGGAGCGGCTCCGCACGGCGAGGTGGGCGGCAGAACACTGCCGCCCACCTCGGCATGCCGGTGGCAGCACGACGGACCCCGTACCACTCACCACGGACCACGACCACGCACCACGCACCCGAGCGGCGGAGCCTTGACGGGCCGACCGACGCGCGGGGAGACGCATGGGCGACGTCGCCCGGAGGCCACCGGTGCAACCTGCGCGAAACCGGCGCCGGCGGCCGGCTCCCGTGGCACCATCGGCCGCAGGGTTCGGGCGGCGGACGAGGAGTGCAGGGTGGCGGACGGCGGGTTCGATGTCGTGGTGGTCGGCGGCGGCATCGTCGGCCTGGCCACCGCGTACGCCCTGACCAGGGACGGGTCCGGGCTGCGGGTCGCGGTGTTGGAGAAGGAGAAGGGCTTCGCGGCGCACCAGACCGGGCGCAACAGCGGGGTGATCCACAGCGGCGTCTACTACCGCCCCGGCTCGTACAAGGCCCGGTTCGCCGTCGCGGGCGCCGCCGAGATGGTGGCGTTCTGCCGCGAGCACGGCATCCCGCACGAGGTCACCGGCAAGCTGATCGTGGCGACCGACGACGCCGAACTGCCCCGGCTGGCGGCGCTGGCCGAGCGCGGCCGGGCGAACGGCATCCCGGTCACCGAGCTGGACCGGGCCGGGATCGCCCGCTACGAGCCGGCGGTCCGCGGGCGGGCCGGGCTGCACGTCGGCACCACCGGCATCTGCGACTTCCCGGCCGTCGCGACGACGTACGCCCGGCTGGCCCGGGAGGCGGGCGCCGAACTGCGGCCGGGCACCGAGGTCCGGACGGTCGCCCGGCGCCGGGACGGCGTGACCGTCGGCACCGCCGACGGGGAGCTGCGCTGCCGGGTGCTGGTGAACTGCGCCGGGCTGCACAGCGACCGGATCGCCCGGCTGGCCGGGGACGACCCGGGGGTGCGGATCGTGCCGTTCCGCGGCGAGTACTACGAACTGGCCGAGCAGCGCCGGGAGTTGGTGCGCGGATTGGTGTACCCGGTGCCCGACCCGGCCTTCCCCTTCCTCGGGGTGCACCTCACCCGGGGCATACACGGGGACGTCCACGTCGGCCCGAACGCGGTGCCCGCGCTGGCCCGCGAGGGCTACGACTGGCGCACCGTCCACCCACGCGACCTGGCCGACACCCTCGCCTTCCCCGGCACCTGGCGGATCCTACGGCGGCACTGGCGGTACGAGGTCGGCGAGTTGCACCGCTCGCTGTCCAAGCGGGCGTTCACCACGGCCGTCCGCCGCCTGCTGCCCGCCGTGACCGCCGCCGACCTGGTGCCGGCCCCGGCCGGGGTACGGGCCCAGGCGGTGGCCCGGGACGGCTCGCTGCTGGACGACTTCGCCTTCGCCGGCTTCGACCCCGAGGACCCGCGCTCCCCGCGCCGCACGGTGCACGTGCTGAACGCCCCCTCCCCCGCCGCGACGGCCTCGCTGCCGATCGGCCGGGAGGTGGCACGCCGCGCCCTGGCCGCGTTGGAGGCCGGCGGATGAGCCCCGTCACACACCCCTTCGGGCGCCCGGCGAGGCCCCGTAGACTCGGGTGATTGTGACTGCCACCGCCCCGATCCCCCAGCAATCGCCGTCCGCCCGGCTGTCCGCGGCGCCGGCCGCCTACCCCGCGCCGATGTACCCGCACAAGGCCACCGAGGAACAGCACCGGGAGCGGCGCATCCGCAGCTTCCAGCCGCGCCGGGGCCGGATGACCAACGCCCAGGCGGGCGCCCTGGACCGGAGCTGGGAGACCTACGGCGTCCCGATCGACGGCACCCCGCTCGACCTGCAGGAGCTGTTCGGCGGCCTGCCGGTCACCCTGGAGATCGGCTTCGGGATGGGCGAGACCACCGCCGCGATGGCCGCCGCCGACCCGTCGACCGGCATCCTGGCCGCCGACGTACACACCCCCGGCCACGGCAACCTGCTCGGCATGCTGGAGCGGGACGGTTCGCGGAACGTCCGGCTGGCCGCCGGCGACGCCGTCATCCTGCTGCGCGACATGCTGCCGGACGCCTCGCTGGCCGGCCTGCGGGTCTACTTCGCCGACCCGTGGCCCAAGCCCAAGCACCACAAGCGCCGGCTGGTCCAGCCGTCCTTCCTCGACCTGGTACTGCCCCGGCTCGCCCCGGGCGCCCTGGTGCACTGCGCGACCGACTGGGAGCCGTACGCGGAGCAGATGCTGGCCGTGCTGTCCGCCTCGCCGGAGCTGGAGAACCTGCACCCCGAGGGTGACGGCACCGGCTGGCTGGAGCCCGCGGACCACCCGGACGGCAGCGTCCCCGGCTACGCGCCGCGGCCCGACTGGCGCCCGGTCACCAAGTTCGAGCGGGCCGGGATCGCCAAGGGCCACGTGGTGCACGACCTGCTGTTCCGCCGCCGCTGACGGCCCGAGGCCGTTCGAACGGGCCCCGCCGGGCCGTACGGACGGTCCGGCCCGGGACGAACGGTTCGTCCCGACTCCTCCCGACGGGCCGCCACCGTGGCCTACCCTGTGCCGCATGGGCAGCCCGTCCGGCGGCGGCCGTGGCGTCCGGTCGGGGCGGGTCACCGTCCGCACCGCCGCCGACGCACCGGGTACGGGCCCGCGCCCCGGCGACACCCGGACCATCCCGGGGCCCCGGAGGCGCCGGGCCGACCGGCTGCTGCCCCGGCCCGGCGGCGCTCCGCCGTCCACCGCCGCCACCGTGCCGGGCACCCCGGAACAGCTCCCGGGACGTCGCCGCTCACCGGCACTCCCCCCGGTCACCGCGGCCGCCGTCCTGGCCCTGAGCTGCTGCGGGCTGCTGATCCTGCACCTGGTCCAGCGGCAGACCGGCACCGCCGGGCTGCTGGTGGGCCTGGGCCTGGCGACGGTGCCACTTCCCTTCGTGCTGGGCGGCCTGGCCTGGCTCAACCTGACCGCCCGGGTACCGCTGCGGCACACCGTGTTCTGCCTCGGCTGGGGCGCCTGCGCGGCCACCACGATCGCGATCCTCGCCAACAACTGGACCGCCGACTACCTGACCACCCACCAGGGCGCCCTCGGCGGGCTGCTCGGCACCGGGATCGCCACCCCGGTGATCGAGGAGAGCGCCAAGGCCACCGCCCTCCTGGTGCTGCTCCTGCCGCTCGGCCAGCGGCTGCGCTGCCACGGCCGCCGCTCCGGCCGCCCCTGCGCGCCGCTGCTGCACCGGTCGCCCGCGCCCCGGCGCGCCCGCCCGTACCAGCGCAGCCCCGCCGGGCCGCACGCCCGGAGCCGACTGCGGCTCCGCCCCTACCTGCGGCCGCTGCCGTACCTCTGCCCGGCCCCCTCCTCCCCCGGCACGCCGCACCGCCGCTCCCGACCGCGCACCCTGGCCGCCGGGGTGGTGCTCGGCGGGATGACGGCGTGCGGCTTCGCCTTCACCGAGAACGCCCTCTACCTGGGCCGGGCCTTCAGCACCGACCAGCGCAACCGGCTGGACAGCATCGGCCTGGGCGATCCGCCCAGCCTGCGCGATTTCGACGGCACCGTGCAGACCTTCGTGCTGCGCGCCCTGCTCTCCCCGTTCGCCCACCCGCTGTTCACCGCGCTCACCGGGATCGGCCTGGCCGTCACCCTCACCACCGGGCGGCGCTGGCTGGCCCGGTTGGCCGCGCCCGCCGGACTGCTGCTGGCGATGGCGCTGCACGGCACCTGGAACGCCGCCGCCGACCTGGGGACGGACGGCTTCCTGGTGGTCTACGGGGTACTGATGGTGCCCTGCTTCGTGGCACTGGTCTGCTTCGCGCTCTGGGCCAGAGCCCGCGCCGTCAGGCACGCCGAGCGGCGCGGCAGACGGGCGGCGCGGGGGTAGTCGCAGGCCGGTGCCGAAGCGGCCCGAAGAACCGATTTCCCATCTCGGCGACTTCCCCGTAGTGTTGTGTTCACCGACGCGGGGTGGAGCAGCTCGGTAGCTCGCTGGGCTCATAACCCAGAGGTCGCAGGTTCAAATCCTGTCCCCGCTACTCAGTAGCCGAAAGGCCCGGAGGATTCTTCCTCCGGGCCTTTCGCATTCCCCGGCACGGCCACAACACGGTCCCGCCACGAAGCGGTAACGGCACCCCGTTTCAAGATCTCCGGCCAGAGCGCTCCCCCATACTGAGGAAAAAATTCATCCAAGTGGGGGACGGCGGGGCCGTGCCCTGGATAAGGAACGACCTCGATGCTGTCGAAGCGCCTGGCGAGCACCGCCGCGATCTGCCTCCTCCTGGGAGCCGGCACGGCCGCCTGCGGTGACAACAAGGACTCGGACAAGGCCGCCGCGCCCGCGACCACCGCAGCCGCAGCCGCGACTCCGACCGCCACGGCGACGCCGACCCCGACGCCGACCCCGACCGTGGCGAAGCTGGACACCGACAACCTGACCGCCCAGGAGATCGAGAAGAAGGCCAAGGACGCGCTGGCCGGCGCCACCTCGCTCAAGATCGCCGGCAAGATGGCCAGCGACGACGGCGAGATGACCATCGACATGGTGATGGACTCCACGGGCCAGTGCCAGGGCAGCATGGCGATGCCCGGGATGGGCTCCTTCGAGATCATCAGCGACGGCAAGCAGTACTTCCTCAAGCCGGACACCCAGTTCTGGAAGACCTTCGGCGGGCCGAAGGGCGACGCCGTCGCCGAGCTGTTCAAGGGCCGCTACCTGACCGGCTTCCAGAACGACCCGAAGATGAAGGACCTGACCGACTTCTGCAAGCTCTCCGACGCGAGCAAGCAGATGCTCGACGACGGCTCCAGCACCCCCACCAAGGGCAGCGCCGGCACCGTCAACGGGCTGAAGACCTTCAGCCTCAAGGAGAAGGACGACAAGGGCGAGGAGTCGCTCCTCCACATCGCCACCGAGGGCAAGTTCTACCCGGTGCGGCTGGAGAAGACCACCGGCTCCGACAAGGGCCGCATCGACTTCAGCGACTTCGACAAGCCGGTCACCATCCAGGCCCCGTCGGCCGACAACGTGATCGACTACACCAAGTTCCAGGACAAGGTGAAGAGCGCCTGAGCGGCGTCCGCGAATAATCCGTTGCCCTCTCCGCAGAGGCCTGCCTACAGTGGCGACACACTGAAGGGAGGTGATCCTGAATTGAGTTCCATCAGGATGCGTGAGGTGGCTGCTCGCTAGAGCCGCCCCTGCCTGCGCAGGGTGAGGCCCCTGGCCTCCGGCAGGCGAAATCCACAGCAGTCACCCGGTCCGCGGGCTCACCGGAACATCCCCGGTGCCGCGACGCCAGGCCAGTGCACGGGCCGACGTCGCGGAGCAGCCCGCGGGCCGTCTGCGTTTCCGGGGCCGGCCTCCTCAGCGGCCACCCCCGTCGTAGCGACGGCGCCCCCGGGTCGTTCCCGTGGTGGGGCCACGGCGCTAGAGTCGGCGCGGCCCCACCAAGGGAACGACGGGGCGCGGCCGAGCGGCGCGGACACAGGGGGTGGGCGATGACCAAGGCGCGGCAACGGGCCGGTGCGTCGGCACTGCGGACGGCGCAGTGGACGGCGGCCGGGGTACTGACCGGCACCGGACTGCTCGGACTGCTGATGTTCTCGCTCGGCCGGGCACACGCCTGGCAGGCGCTCGGCGGCGGCCTGGTGGTCGCCGGGGCCTCGACGGTGCTCGGGGGTGCGCTGGGCTTCCTGTTCGGGGTGCCCCGGGTGAAGAGCGGCTCCGGCGAGCCGCAGGGCTCGTACGCGCCGAACACCAATCTGGAGCAGGTCTCCGACTGGCTGACCAAGGTGCTGCTGGGCGTCGGGCTCACCCAGCTCGGCTCGCTCGGCGAGCGGCTGCACCAGCTCGGCTCGGCGCTGGCGCCCGTGCTGGGCGGCGCGGACGCCGCGGCGCCGTTCGCGGCCGCGCTGGTGCTGTACTTCCTGGTTCTCGGCTTCCTGGCCGGCTGGCTGGTCACCCGGCTGGCGCTGCCGCGGGTGCTGACCGAGACCGACGAGGCACTGGACCTCTTCCTGGCCGGGCAGGACCGCGACCGGCGGGGCGACAAGGTGGGCGCGGACGACCTCCGGGTGCGCGCGATGCAGCAGCTCGGGCTGCTCGGCGGCAGCGCCGACCGACCCGCCGCGCTGGCCGCGCAGTTGCCGCCCGCCTCGGGCTCCCCCAGCGGGCCGGAGGGCGTGGTGGCGGAGGTCCGCTCGACCGCGAAGCGCTCGGCGCTCACCGCCGACCAGGTGCGGGACCTCTACGCGGACGGCTCCGAGGGCCGCCGGATCCAGGCGCTGGCGCTGATGCAGGGCGACCCTTCGCTGGCGGACCTGCCGAGCGTGCTGGACGCGATCGAGCACCCGCGCTCGGGATTCGAGCAGTACCACGCGCTGCTGGCCGCCCGGGGCCTGCTCTCCCGGCTGCCCGGCACCGAGACGCAGCGGCTGCGGGACGCGGTGGCGGCGCAGTTGGTCGACCCGCGGGGCATCCCGTACGGGTCGGACCGCAGTTGGCTGGCGGAGAAGATACTGTCCCGGCTGCAGGCAGCGGCCTTCGTCCCGGCCCAGTCGGCGGCGGCGCCGGGCCCCGGGCCCCTCCCGACGCAGCTGGCGGCCGCGCCGGATCCCGCGCAGGGCGGCGGCCCGCGAGTGGACTCCTAGACGGTGAAGCGCAGTTCGGGCTGTTCCCAAGGGGTCGTGGGCCGCGGCGGGCGGGTGCCGGTGCGCTCGGCGCCCACCTGGCGGTAGAAGCCCTCGGCGGGTGGGTGCGAGACGACCTTGACCGCGGCGATCCCGGCCGCCCGGGCCCGGTCCAGCATGTCCGCGATCAACGCCCGCCCGATGCCCCGCCCCTGGGCCTCGTCGGCGACGAACATCAGGTCCAGTTCGGCCGGTTCGTGGATCAGCGCGTAGAAGCCGAGCAGTCGGTCGTCGGTGCCGTCCACGGCCATCCGCACCTCGTGGCGCTCGATGTAGTCGGGCCTCACGACGTAGCCGTCGATCATCGCGAAGTAGGCGCCGCGGTAGGCGGTGGAGGCCTGGATCAGTGCGGTGAGCCGGTCGGCGTCGGCCGGCCGGGCGGGCCGGATCGTGGTCTCGCTCATGTGGGCGAGTATAGGGGCAAAGCCGGGCAGCGACTATTACAGGCCGGTCGTCGGGGACGACCGGCGGAGGCGTCGGTCGACGGCCCGCAGGACCATGACCCTCCCGGCGCGGCCGTCCCCGAGCGGCACCCGGCGGACCTCGCTGGCTATCCGGCGCTCGCCGAGCGCGTACCGCAGCCGGTCCAGGTGCCCGCAGCGGCGGCCGTGACCGTCGTTCAGCGGCTGGACCCGCACCTCGCCTCCCGGAGCCGTCACCCGGACCAGCTCGGCGAGAGCGGCCAACTGGTGCTCCGGCCCGAACAGTTCGGGGTAGGCGAAGATCAGGTAACCGCTCAGGGTGAGGGCGAAGGCGCCGTCCGCGAAGGGCAGCCGGGGCAGCACCGCGGCCAGATAGCTCTGCGGGTGGGCGGCCGAGTCGGCGGCGAACAGCAGGCGGGCGCGGTCCCAGCTGCGCAGGTAGCGCTCGGGGCGGGGCGGCCGGTACGGGCGGGACGAGGGGTAGAGGTGGGGCCGCGCGGCCATCGCGAGGGCCATCGAGGCCCGGGCGGCCAGTGCCCGGGCCTGGATCTCGGGCAGCGGCAGCGCGTACGCCGGGTCGACGGCGATCACCCGGCAGCCCAGCTCGCGCGCCTCGGCGGTCAGGCCGGCCGCGCCGCCCGGGCAGTCCAGCAGCGGGCCCGGCAGGGCGGCGAGCAGGGCGCGGGTGAGGCCGAACAGGGCGCAGTACTCGTCCAGCGGGCGGGAGGTGACCAGGACGGCCTGGTCCGGGGCGCGGACCCGGTCCGGATCGGGGGCGGTGATCACCCGGTCATCCGAACACGGGCCCGCCCCGCCCGCATCCGGAACACGGACGGGGGCGGGGCGGAGCTGGGCTGGGCTGGGCTGGGCTGGGCTGGGCTGGGCTGGGCTGGGCTGGGCTGGGCTGGGCTGGGCTGGGCTGGGGCGGAACGCGGGGCGGGGGCGGAGCGGAGTGGCGAGGACGGGCGCCGGGGCTCAGCGGCCGAGCAGGCCCTGGGCGGCGGCCCGGTTGACGCCGGTCAGGCCGCGGACCATCCGCGCGGTGAGGAAGATCAGCAGAACCCCGATCGCCGAGAAGGCGGCGATCTGCCCGGTGCCCTCGACGTAGTAGGCGTGCCGGACGTGGTGGCTGTCGGTGAAGTCGAACAGCTGGTAGCCGCGCCAGGAGGTGTAGCGCGGGAAGACCCAGTGGTAGAGCGGGTAGAGCGCCATCGCCCAGCCGAGCACCAGGAACGTCAGCGTCATGCAGAAGCTGAACACCGCCCAGGGGAACATCACCAGCTGGTACAGCGCGGCCTTCCAGCCCGGGCCGTCGGCCAACCGCGCGGTGATCGCGCCCCAGTTGCCCGGGCGCACCTGGCGCACCGGCGCCGGGCCGGGCACGTCCAGGGCGAGCATCCCGCGCACCCGGGCCCGCTCCGCCCGACCCAGGCCCCGGGAGGCGCTGGTCAGGCCCGCCAGCACCGGCAGGCCGAGGACGGTGACGAAGGTGCCGATCCCGACCGAGAACAGGGCGATCGCGACGGTGAAGCCGACGATCGCCACCGGCAGACCGGTGAGTGCGTAGCCGACCTCCCGGTAGTAGTGGCCGGAGAACGGCGCCCGCCAGAAGCCCGGCGGCTGCTCGGTGCGACGGGCCCCGGCCGGGCGCGCACCGTCGTCGCCGTAACCGCCAGGGGCGTCCCACTCCTGACCCAGCGTGCTTCGGCTACTGCTCATCCCCGGCCCCCGGCCCCTCGTTCGTGCTCGCGTTCGTACCTGCTGACGTGTTCAAGTCTGGCCGGGGCGCGGCCCGGCAAACATCCGGAGGACCGGCGGATCGGGGGTGGGGTTAACCCCACGGCCCCTGCCCCGGCCCCGCCCTCAGGCCCCCCACTTCCGGCCCCCGGCCCCCCACTACGGCCCCCTGCCGCCGCCCCCGCTACTGCCGGCCGGGCCACTCGTCGGCGAGCAGCGAGTACTGGTACGAGTCTCGCCAGACCCCGCCCTTGAACAGGTCGTGCCGGACCCGCCCCTCCAACCGGAAGCCGAGCCGGGCGAGCACCCTGGCCGAGGCGGTGTTGTCCACGTCGACCCGGGCGGCCAGCCGGTGCAGGCCGAGCGGGCCGAAGGAGAGCTCGCAGAGCAGTCCGGCGATCTCGCCCGCGTAGCCGAGGCCCCACACCGGGCGGCTCAGCACGTAGCCGAGGTAGGCGGAGCTGGACCTGCCGAGGGTGAGGCTGGCGTGTGCGACCGGCACCGCGTCGGCCGGGTCCTCGGCGTCCTCGCGCCGGACGACGGCGAGCCGGTAGGTGTCCCGCTCCTCCGCCAGCGCCTCCTCCAGGTAGAGCTCGATCTGGTCGGCGCAGGTCTCCCGGTCGCGCGGTTCGAAGGGGAGGTAGCGGGTCACCTCCGGGTCGCCGAACAGCGCGTGCAGCGCGTCCACCTCCTCCGGGGTGTGGTGGTACTCGCGGACGGCGAGCCGGGGGCCGGTGAGGCGTACGGGGACCATGGCTGCCGACCCTATCCCCGTCCGGCGGCTACCGTTCGGAACATGAACGACGAAGACCTGCGACTCGCCCCGCGCACCAGGGCCGCCGACCTGCTCGCCTGGGCGGCCGGGCAGGACCGGGCGCCGGTGGCCGAGACGCCGCTGCGCACGGTGCTGGCGCTGCTGGAGCTGGGCGAGGGCAGGATGCACGACGGCTGGCCCGAACTGACCTCCGACGCGGTGGAGCACCTGCTGTACGAACGGCTCCACCTCTACGTCCAACCTGACCCGGAACAGGACCCGTTCGCCTACGGCGAAGCCGTCCGGCTGCTGGTCGACCACCAGCGGGCGGCGAAGCGGCTCAACGCCAAGCGCCAGGAGCGGCTGCACGCCGAGGCCGAGTGGCAGGGCGAGGTCGCCGTCGGCCTGCTGCGCCGCGCCGACCTGGTGACCTGGCCCCGGCTGTACGCGGTGCTGCTGCACGCCCACGGGGTGGACGTCGCGGACCCGGAGGCCGTCCGGGGCTGGCTGGCCGGGTTCGCCGGGCTGGGCGAGGAGGAGCGGCTCGCCGGGTACGAGGCACTGACGCCGACCGGCTGGCTGGACGAACCGGACGAGCAGGGCTGGGGGCCGGGCCGGGTGCTGTCGGTCGGCATGGCCACCGACGGCGCCCGGCGGCTGCTGGAGCAGGGCCTGATGCGGCGCAGCTACCGAAACCTGGCCGAGCTGAACGCGCTGGGGCGGCCGATGCCGGACGAACTGGCCGGAGACTTCGAGGACTTCGAGGCGGCCGCGGCGGAGGTGGCGCTCGACCTGCTCGGCGACTGGACGGTGCCCGGGCTGCCGCGGTTGCTGGTGGAGGAGTTCCCCGAACTCGCGCCGGAGCCGGGACCGGCCGAGATCGACGCGTACCTGGCGCAGCTGCCGCCGGAGTGAGCTGCCGCGAAGGCCCCGGACGCCGGTGGGCGGTTTCCAGGGGCCTTCGGCGGTGGCTACGGGGTGAGGCCGCGCTGCTGGAGCCAGGTCTCCGGGTCGACCGGGGCGCCGCCGTCGGGGCGGACCTCCAGGTGCAGGTGCGGGCCGGTGACGTTGCCGGTCGCGCCGACCTTGCCGATCTGCTGGCCGGAGGTCACCTTGCCGGAGCCCTTGATGATCGAGGAGAGGTGGCAGTACCAGATCTCGGTGCCGTCGGGCAGGGTCTCGACGATCCGGTAGCCGTACGAGCCGGACCAGCCGGCCGAGGTGATGGTGCCCTGGCCGACCGCGAAGACCGCGGTGCCGGTGTCGGCGGCGAAGTCCAGGCCGGTGTGCAGGTGGGCCCAGTAGCGGGCGCTCTGGCCGTAGTGGGCGGTGAGGTTGTAGTCCTTCACCGGCAGGGTGAGGGCGGCGGCCTTGGCCCGCTCGGCCTCGTCGGCGGCGCGCTTGGCCTCCGCCTCCTTGGCGGCGGCCTTGGCCTCGGCCTCCTGGGCGGCCTGCAGCCGGGCGCCCTCCTCGGCGGCGGTGCGCTGGCTGTCGGCCTGCTGCTGGATGCGGGCGGCGAGCGCGAGGCCGGGGTCGGCGGCCAGGGCGACCGGCGACTCGTCCGGGGCCTCGACGGCGGGCGCGGCGGCCGGGGTCGCGGAGGCGAAACCGGTGGCGCCCAGGGTGGCGGCGACGGCGGTGACGCCGAGCAGCGGGGAGGCTCCGCGGGTCTGACGCGGCATCCGGTGGCGGTTGGCCTCGGCCTCCGGGGCGAATGCCTCCGGGCCGTCCGGGCCGGGGTGGTCGAGGAGCTGGGTACCGGCTGCGGGGCCGGCCGGGTGTGCCGGGGTGTGCGTCGACGCCACGGAGGCGCGCTCCTTTCCTTCCTTCGCGCCTACCGGGTTAGCTGACGGGTTCGGAGCAGGAAGGTCTCCTACGGCCGGGCCGGGGCCCCGCCGATTCACCCCAAGGAACGTGGTTCCCCGGCTCCCTGACCTGCCCGGAGGCCGGCCGGTGGGATTAGGCGACGGCGCACGGTGCCGTCTGGGTACGGCGTTGACGACCGCGCTGCGTTATCAAACGTTAATCCTAGGACGCCCTGATTCCAAGCCATCCGTCCGGGACTGCTGGGGAACAGGTGATCGGTCGTCAACGAACGGCCCTTCGTTCGCCAGGCCCATCTGAGTACTCCTACTCATGTGCGAGCGGCCCGCCCCGTCGCATCCTGGCGCCATGAACGCACCGATGCAGTCACGGACCACGGCCGCGTACTACGTCCAGGCCGTCCTCTCCTTCGCCGTCTCCGGCACCGCCCTCGCCGCCGGGATCGCCTACCTGCCCGTCGGCGGCTGGACCCGGGCCTTCCTCGGGATCGGGCTCCTCTACACCGTCACCTCCACCTTCACGCTCGCCAAGGTGATCCGGGACCGGCAGGAGTCCTCGGACACCGTCGCCCGGGTCGACCAGGCCCGGCTGGAGAAGCTGCTGAGCGAGCACGACCCGTTCAGGGTCGAGGGGGTCTGAGCGGAGCGGACCCGGGAAGGGCCCTTGACGGCTAAGGCTATTAGCCTTAGCTTTATGGCTATCGGAAGCAATCGCCAGCACCGAGCGAGCCAGCGGAGGCCCACCATGACCGGCACCACCCCGAGCACCCAGTACCTCGACGTCCCCGGCGGCCGCCTCGCGTACGACGACACCCGACAGGGCGACGGCACCCCCGTCGTCCTGCTCCCCGGGATGCTCGACTCCCGCCGCGCCTACCGGCACCTGCACCCGCTGCTCACCGCCGCCGGCCACCGGGTCATCACCATGGACCTGCGCGGCTTCGGCGAGTCCTCCATCGTCTGGGACGACTACGGCCCGGCCGCCGTCGCCACCGACGTCCTCGCCCTGCTCGACCACCTCGGCATCGAACGAGCCGTCCTGGTCGGCCAGTCCTACACCGGCGCGACCGTCGTCAAGGTCGCCGGGGACGCCCCCCAGCGGGTCGCCGGGATCGCCCTGATCGACGCCTTCGTCGAACACCGGACCAACGCCCTCATGCGGGGCGTCATGGTCGCGATGGGCGCCGCCATGGTCCAGTGGCCCGGGGTCTGGGGCTTCTACCTGCGCAAGATGGCCTTCCCCGGCCCCCGCCCCGCCGACCTCGACGGCTACGTGGACGGACTGGTCGCCGCCCTGCGCACCCCCGGCCGCAAGACCGCCACCCGCGGCCACGTCACCGGCGACTCCGCGCCGATCGGCTGGACCGCGGCCGTCCGCTGCCCCGCCCTCGTCCTGATGGGCAGCAAGGACCCCGACTTCCCGAAGCCGGAAGCCGTCGCCGAACTCCAGGCCGAGAAGCTCGGCGCGCGGAAGGTCATGATCGAGGGATCCGGGCACTACCCGATGGCCGACAACCCCCGGGCCGTAGCCGACGCCCTGCTGCCCTTCCTGGCCGAACTCGCCTGATCCCCCGTCTGCCCCGCCCCCACCGCCGTACGGAGAACCCGAAGCCATGCCCCGCGTAGGACTGACCCCCGAGCAGGTCGTCGACCACGCCCTCGCCCTCATCGACGACCAGGGCGCCGAAGCCCTCACCCTCGCCTCCGTCGCCACCCGCGCCGGAGTCGCCACCCCCTCGCTGTACAAGCACGTCAGCGGCGGCCTCGCCGAACTGCGGCGACTCGTCGCCGTCCGGGTCACCGAGGAACTCGCCGACCGGCTCGCGGAAGCCGCCGTCGGCCGCAGCGGGGACGACGCGGTCACCGCCGTCCTGCGCGCCTACCAGGCCTACGCCACCGAACACCCGCACCGCTACGCCGCCCTTCCCCAGGCCCCCCAGCCCGACGACGACCTCACCCGCGCGGCCACCCGGCTCGTCGGCGTCATCGTCGCCGTCCTCCGCGGGTACGGCCTCGACGGCTCCGAGGTGATCCACGCCGCCCGCACCGTCCGATCCCTCGCCCACGGCTTCGCCGCCCTCTCCATCGGCGGCGCCTTCCAACTCTCCGAAGACCTCACCACCACCCACGACCGCCTCGTCACCACTCTCACCACCGGCCTCCGCACCTGGCCCCAGTCCCGGTGACCGAGCAGCCCCGGTGACCGAGCCGGCCCGGCCGGCTTCCTCCGCGCCGCCGGCGGGAGCGCCGCGCGCTGGGCGGCGGGTTCGGGCGTGCACGGGAAGTCGGGCCCGCCGACTTCCGGTGCAGCCAACCTGCCCTGCAGCGGACTTCCCGTGCAGCGGGCGGGTGGCGCAGGACGGCGCGGACGACCGGCCCGCGGTGCTGGTGCGGCGGCTGGGGCGAGGGGCCCGCCCTGAGCCGGACGGGGCCGAAATGGGGTATGAAGATTCAGTGCCCACTCCCGCCCGTAGTCCGATGCGCTGTGTGCGCCTGCTGCTCGGCTGCACCAGTGCCGCCGAACTGCTCGGCACCGTGCTCGCCGAGGGCCCGGGCTGGATCACCGGTGAGGGCTCCGCGCTCTACCTGCTGGACTCCGCCGGGTCGCTCCGGCTGACCGCCTCGCACGGGCTGCCGGACTGGGCGCTCGAACGCTACGGCCTGGTCGACCCCGCCGGTGAGCTGCCCGCCGCGATGGCGTTGAAGCTGCGCCGCCCGTACCTGCTCAGCCCGGAGCACACCAGCGTCGACTACCCGAACCGGAACGCCGGCCTGGGCACCGGGATGGTCACCGTGGTGAGCCTGCCGCTGGTGGTGGACGAGCAGGCGATCGGTGTGCTGGCCCTCGCGCTGGCGCACCGGGGCACCGTCCCGGGGCGCGACCTGGACGTGCTGGAGACGATCGCCGGGGCCTGCGCCCACCGGCTGCACCACCTGCTGGACCACGTGCTGGAGCACACCGCCGCCCCGCCCCCGCGGCCGGCCGGTCCGGGCCCCGCGCCGACCCATCCGCTGCTGTCGCTCGCGGTGCGGGCCGCCGGGCACGGCGCCTTCGAGCGGGACCTGGTCACCGGGGAGAGCCACTGGGACGCCGCCGCCTTCGCGCTCACCGGCCGGCCCGTCGACCCGGAGGGGACGGCCCCGCCGCTGGAGCGGATCGTCCACCCGGAGGACCTGCCGGACGTGCAGGCCGCGCTGGCGGAGGCGCTGGCGAGCGGCGGGCGCTACCGGATCGGCTACCGGGTGCTGCGCGCGGGCGGGAAGGTCGCGCGGGTCGAGGAGTCCGGCGAGGTGATGCTGGACGTGCACGGCCGCCCGGTGCGGATGGCCGGGCTGCTGGCCACCGTGGACCACCGCCCGGCCCGGGACACCGGGCCGCCGAACGACCCGGCCGGGGCCCGGACGGCGCTGCTGCTGTCGCTCACCCGGGCGCTGTCCCGCGCGGTGACCGTACGGGACGTCACCACCGCCGTCACCGACGTCGCCCGCCCGGCCTTCGGCGCCGCCGGCATCGTGCTCGACCTGGTGGACGAGGGCCGGCTGCTGCCGGTCTCGCACACCGTGTACGGCGGTCCGCGCCGGGCCGAGCTGACCCGGTTGGCGGACCTCTCCGAGCCGGTGATGCAGCACTCGCTGGCCCGCTCCGCCCCGCTGTTCAGCCAGCCCGGCAGCACGCCGCGCAGCCCGGACGCCCCGGCCGCCTGGGCCGTGCTGCCGCTGGTGGCCTCCGGTCGACAGGTCGGCTCCTGCCTGATCACCTTCGCCGCCGAGCGCGCCTTCAGCCGCGAGGACCGCACCCTGTACTCGGCCTTCGCCGGCATCCTGGCGCAGTCCCTGGAGCGGGCCCGGCTGTACGACATCCACCACCACCGGGCCGGCGAGCTGCAGCGCGCGATGCTGCCGCGCACCCTGCCCCGGCTGCCCGGGATCGCCAGTGCCGCCCGCTACCTGCCGAGCACCGAGGGCATGCAGATCGGCGGTGACTGGTACGACCTGCTGAAGCTGCCGGACGGCCGGATCGGGCTGGTGATCGGCGACGTGCAGGGCCACAACGCCGAGGCGACCGCCGTGATGGGCCAGCTGCGCAGCGGCCTGCGGGCGTACGCGACGGACGGGCACGACCCGGCCGCCACCCTGGCCCGGACCAGCCGGCTGCTGGCCGAGCTGGACACCGAGCTGTTCGCGACCTGCCTCTACCTGACCCTGGACCCGGCCGACGGTCGGCTGACCGCGGCCCGGGCCGGGCACCCGGCGCCGGTGCGGATCACCGCCGACGCCGCCGCCGTGGAGCTGGAGCTGCCGGGCGGCCCACCGCTGGGGGTGGCCCCGGAGCAGCCCTACCCGCTGGTGGTCGACCGGCTGGCGGGCGGCGAGACGCTGCTGGCGTACACCGACGGGCTGGTGGAGGACCGCGAGGAGGACTACGACGAGTCGGTGCAGCGGATGCTCGGCGGGCTGGAGCTGTGGGCCCGGCAGGCCGGTCCGGGGCGGATCGGGCCGGCGGCGGCGCTGGAGCGGCTGGCCGATCTGCTCACCCTGAACGTGACGGAGCGCAGGCACCGGCCGGACGACGTGGCGCTGCTGCTCCTGCACCGGGTGGCGTCCGTTCCGTAGCACCCGCGGAATGGTTCACCTGCACCGAATGTCGCACGTTCAACAACACTGTGCACACAAGTCCCCCACATCCCGGAATGCGAACCAGCCACCACCCGTCACACCGAAGGGGGCCGGAAGCCCCTGGACGAACGACCGGACACCTCGTCAGCAACCCGGGATCGCGTCCGAACGACGGAGGAATGACGGCGTATTGACTCGATATTGACGAGATCCGGTCACTTGGCGGGATCCGTTCACACCTTCGTAGGATCATCGCCCTAGAATTCGCCGCGTGACGATGACTCAGTGGTGCGCAACGGCTACCGGCGTGCTCGCCGTCCTCGCCCTCGTGGCCGCCGCGCGGTACCGCGCCGTGTCCGTCACCCAGCGCGGCCGGGCCGACCGGCTGGACGGCGAACTCGCCCGGCTCCAGGAGCAGCTGACCACCGAACTCTCCCGCCGGGGCGCCGACCTGGCCGCCGTCCAGCAGGAGCAGGAGCACACCGCCTCCACCCAGCGGGCGTTCCTCAGCGTCGCCCGCCGGATCCTCGTCATGGCCCACGACCAGCAGGCCCTGCTCGACGAGATGGAACGCACCCACGACGACCCGGCACTGCTGGAGGGCCTGCTCAAGGCCGACCACGCCGCCGCCCAACAGGCCCGGCTGGCCCAGACCCTGGCCGTGCTGTGCGGCGCCCGGGCCGGCCGGCATTGGCCGGAACCGGTCTCGCTGGAGGACGTGGTGCGCGGCGCCCAGTCGCGCATCCTGCCGTTCCAGCGGGTGGTCGTGCGCAGCCGGATCGAGACGGCGGTGGTCGGCGCCGCCGCCGAGGCCCTGATCCACGCCATCGCCGAGCTGCTGGACAACGCCACCCGCTACTCCCCGCCCAGCACCCAGGTGTTCGTCACCCTGATGCCGGTGCACAACGGCGCCGTCATCGAGATCGACGACGGCGGGGTCGGCATGCCGGAACAGGCCGTCGCCAAGGCCGCCGACGCGCTCGCCGGGGGCAGCAGCCTGGAGGTCTCCCGGCTCGGCGAGCTGCCGCAGTTGGGCCTGGCCGCGGTCGGCCGGCTCGCCGAGAGCTACGGCTTCCGGGTCACCCTCAGCTCGGCGCCCTCGCCGTACGGCGGGGTGCGGGTCGTGGTGCTGCTGCCGAACGCCCTTCTCACCGAGCCGCTGCCGCCCACCGTCCCCGGACTCGGGCCGGACGACCGGGCGTTCAGCCCCGGCCCGCGACCGGCCGCCGGCTTCGACCGGCCCGCCGCCGGCCACCCCCTGGTGGACACCCCGCCCGGGCCCCCCGCCGCCGACACCCCGCCGCCGCTGCCCCGCCGGAGCCACCGGCGCGACCGCGCGAACCGCCCCGCCCAGCACGCCGCTCCCCCGCCGCCCGAGCCGCCGTACCGCTCGGCCCGGGACGCCCAGGCGTTCATGGCGATGTTCCAGGCCGGGACCGCCAGCGGCCGCTCCGCCGCCCGCGGCCAGCACCCGCCCGGCCCCCACTGACCATCCCGCTCCCCGTCTCCCCGTCTCCCCGACTTCCCCAGCGCTCCGGAGAGTTCCATGACCACCACCCCCGATCTCGGCTGGCTGCTCGCCGACATCATCGCCGTCCCCCACGTCCAGCACGCCGTCGTCGTCTCCAACGACGGCCTGGAGATCGGCCGCAGCTCCGACATCGCCCGGGAGGACGCCGAACGGCTCGCCGCCGCCTGCTCCGGTCTTCAGTCGCTGGCCCGCGGCGTCGCGGCCGGCTTCGGCGGCCCCGGCAGCGCCACCCGCCAGATCATCATCGAGTACGGCGGCGGCTACCTGTTCATCGTCGCCGCCGGGGCCGGCGCCCACCTGGCCGTGGTGACCAACGAGACGGTCGACGCGGGACTGGTCGCCTACCAGATGCAGGTCCTGGTCGAGCGGATCGGCACCCACCTCACCAGCCCGCCGCGCGTCGACCACGCGGCGGGGGGCCACCGGTGAACGGGCCGGTCCGGCCCTACGTCATCACCGGCGGACGCAGCCGCCCCACCCGCACCGACCTCGCCGTCGAGAGCCTGGTCAGCGCCCTGCCCGGACCGTTAGGGCTGCCCGAACCCCCGGCACTGCCCGAGCACGTCCTGCTCAACCGGGAGCACCGGCGCATCCTCGGGCTCTGCCACAGCCTGCTGTCCGTCGCCGAGGTGGCGGCCCACCTGGGGCTGCCGCTCGGCGTCGTCAAGGTGCTGGTCGGCGACCTCTGGGACCTCGGCGCCGTGCAGGTGCTCCCGCCCGTCCCGCAGGCCGAACGCCTGCCCACAACCCTTCTGGAAGAGGTGCTCGTTGGCCTCCGCCAACTCCGCTGAAGCCCCCGCCGCCCGGCCGACCGGACCGCAGTACCTGCCGTCCTCGGTGCAGGGCGCGGTCAAGATCCTGGTCACCGGCCCGTTCGGGGTCGGCAAGACCACCCTGGTCGGCTCGCTCAGCGAGATCACCCCGCTGCGCACCGAGGAGACCATGACCGCCGCCAGCAGCGGCGTGGACGACCTCACCGGGCACAGCGGCAAGACCACCACCACGGTCGCCCTGGACTTCGGCCGGATCACGCTCAACTCCCGGCTGGCGCTCTATCTGTTCGGCACGCCCGGGCAGCAGCGGTTCTGGCCGCTCTGGGACGACCTGTCGCGCGGCGCGCTCGGCGCCATCGCGATGGTCGACCTGCGCCGGCCGGACGAGAGCTTCGACGTGCTCGGCCGCCTGGAGGAGCAGCGCATCCCGTTCGCGGTCGCCGTCAACACCTTCCCGGACACGCCGAGTTACCCGGAGGAGGAGCTGCGCTCGGCGCTGGACCTGCTGCCGGACGTGCCGATCCTCCACTGCGACGCCCGGGACCGGCGGCAGTCCTACGACCTGCTGATCGACTTCGTCGACCACCTGCATCGCAGCTCGCTCCTGGAGCTCCAGCCGTGACCGCGCCCGAACCGCCCCGGGGGTCCGGCTGCCCGGTCGCGCACGGCGCCCCGACCGGACCGCCGTACGGCCCCTCGCACAGCCCCCCGCACGGCAGCGGACTGCCCGTCGGCGTCCCGCTCACCCCGCTCTACGGGCAGGCCGTCGCCGACGACCCGCACGGCCTGTACGCCCGGCTGCGCGAGCGCTACGGGCCGGTCGCGCCGATCGAGCTGGAACCCGGGGTGGAGGCCTGGCTCGTCCTCGGCTACGCCGAACTGCTCGAACTCACCCGCAACGAGGCCCTGTTCTCCAAGGACTCGCGGCACTGGAGGGTCCCCGCCGAGGGGCGGCTCGCCCCCGACTCCCGGCTGCAGCCGATGACCGCCTGGCGGCCCACCCTGCTCAACCTGGACGGCGCAGAGCACCAGCGGCTGCGCGCCGCCGTCTCGGACACCCTGGCCCAGATCGACCACCGGCAGCTGCGCGAGACCACCGAGGCCGCCGCCGACGGTCTGATCGACAGCTGGGGCCCGGACGGCACCGCCGACCTGATCGGCCAGTACGCCCGGGCACTGCCGCTGCTGGTCTCCACCCAACTGGTCGGCCTGCCCACCGGCAGCGGGCCGCGGATGATCGAACTGATCAGTCACTTCGTCGACAGCGGGCCCGAATCGGTGCGCGCCGCCGGGGAGTTCCAGAGCACCCTGGCCGAACTCGTCCGGCACCGGCGCACCGCGCCCGGCGCCGACCTCACCTCCTGGCTGCTCGCCCACCCGGCCGCGCTGACCGACGAGGAGGCGGTGCACCACCTGGTCGTGATGATGGTCGCGGGCAACGAGACCTGCATCAACTGGATCGGCAACACCCTGCGACTGCTGCTCACCGACCGGCGCTTCCGGGCCACCCTGACCGGCGGGCGGCTCACCGTCTCCGACGCGCTGGAGGAGGTGCTCTGGCGCGACCCGCCGACCCAGAACTTCCCCGGCCGCTGGGCCACCGGCGACACCGTGTTCGGCGGCCAGTACGTCAGCGCCGGCGACATGCTGGTGCTCGGCCTGGCAGCGGCCAACGCCGACCCGGCCGCCCAGGGCGCCGCCTCCGCCGCCCAGGGCTCGCTCGGCGGCAACCGGGCCCACCTCGCCTGGGGCGCGGGCAGGCACGTCTGCCCGGCCCAGCACCCGGCCCGGATCATCGTCGAGACCGCGATCGAGACCCTGCTGCACCGACTACCGGATCTCCAACTGGCCGTACCACCCGGCGAGTTGACCTGGCGACCGTCCCCCTGGTCGCGGGCCCTGGTCGCCCTGCCAGTGCTGTACAGCGCCTTCACCCCGCCCCGCCCGCCAGCCCCCGAGAGGCCCGCATGGACACCGCCGACGACTCCCGCGGCTCCCGCCCCGAGCCCGTCCGGCTCGACCCCTTCGGACGCGACCAGCACGGAGAGAACGCCCGCCTCCGGGCCGCCGGACCGGCCGTCCTGGTGGAGCTCCCTGGCGGGGTGGTGGTCTGGGCGGTAACCCACCACGACACCCTCCAGGCGCTACTGGCCGACCCCCGGGTCGGCAAGAACCCCCAGCTGTGGACGACCTTCCGGGAGGGCCGACTGCCGTACGGCTGGCCGCTGCTCAACTTCGTCGTGGTGCCCGGCATGATCACCGCCGACGGCGAGGACCACAAGCGGCTGCGCGGGCTGGTCAGCCAGGCCTTCACCCCGCGCCGAATAGCCGCGCTGGCCCCCGCGATCGAGTCCCGGACCGTCGCCCTGCTGGACCGGGTCGAGGAGTTGGCGGGCGAGTTCGACCTGCGCGAGCACTTCGCCTACCCGCTGCCGATGCAGGTGATCGGCGAGCTGCTGGGCCTGGCCGCGGCGCAGCAGGACGCCCTGCACGCCCTGTCCGACACCATGGTCTCCAGCTCCGCCACCCCGGACGCGGCCCTCGCCGCCCAGCGCGACCTCAACGCGCTACTGGCCTCGGTGGTCGCCGCCAAGCGGGCCGCACCCGGCGACGACCTGACCACCGACCTGATCGCCGCCCGCGAGGCCGGCGACGGGCTCAGCGAGGCCGAACTCGTCGGCACCCTGTTGCTGATGCTGGTCGCCGGGCACGAGACCACGCTCAACCTGATCACCAACGCCGTCCGGGCCCTGCTCGCCCACCCCGACCAGCTGCGGCTGGTGCTGGACGGCGCCCTGCCGTGGTCGGCGGTGGTGGAGGAGACCCTGCGCTACGACTCGCCGGTCGGCCAGTTCCCGCTGCGCTACGCGAGCGAGGACATCGAGGTCGGCGAGGTGGTCATCCGGCGCGGCGAGGCGCTGCTCGCCTCCTACGCCGCGGCCGGCCGGGACGCCGGGCACTACCCGGACGCCGACCGCTTCGACCTCACCCGGCAGCCCGCCCGGCACCTGTCACTCGGCCACGGCCCGCACTTCTGCCTCGGCTCGGGGCTGGCCCGGCTGGAGGCCGAGACGGCGCTGCGGCACCTGTTCGGGCGGTTCCCGGGGCTGGCCCTGGCGGAGGGTGAACGGCCGGAGCCGATCGGCTCGTTCGTGAGCAACAGCGTGCGGACGCTGCGGGTGCGGACCCGGAAGTGATGTGTCGCCACCGGGCCGTCCGAGGGTGACGGTCGGCGTCCCCCGGTTACCTGAGGGCGGCCCGGTCGTTCGGCAGGGCATGAAGAAACTCGCCACCCTGGCCGCCCTCACCATGGCGGGCCTCGCCCTCGCCGTCCCGGCGGCCTCCGCCACCAGCCAGACCGCCAGCTCGCCGGACGCCACCGGCGGCCTCACCGACGGTCTCAACCTCTCTCCCGCCGACATCGCCCTGCAGACCGCGGGCAAGCTCCCGGTGGTCGGGCACACCGCCGACGAGGTGGAGGCCATCGGCACCAACCAGATGAGCCACCCGGGGATCAGCGGGCAGATCGGCTGACCGACCCCCGTCCGGTCAGCCGATCCGCCCGGGACGGGCCCGGACGGGCCCGCCCCCGCCCGGCGCCCTCAGCCCTGGAAGAGGCCGTTGAGCTCCGGGTAGGTCAGCCCGCCGTCCAAGGAGGTGTACGTGCCGCTCGCGTACACCTCCTCGGCCGCACGGCGGACAGCCGCATAGGCCACCCTGGCCAGGCCCGGGCCCAGGCTGATCCTGGCCACGCCGAGCTTCGCCAGTTCGGCCACCGACGGGGAGCCGGGGCCGGCCAGCAGGTTCAGCGGGGCCGGGACGGCCTCGACCAGCGCGGCCACGGTCTCCGGGTCGGCGACGCCGGGGACGAACACGCCGTCCGCGCCCGCCTCGACGTACGCCCGCAGCCGACGGACCGCCTCGTCCAGCCGACCCTCGGGCTCGCCCAGGGAGTGCAGGAAGACGTCGGTGCGGCCGTTGACGAAGAGCGGCACGCCCGCCGCGTCCGCCGCCGCCCGGGCCGCCGCGATCCGCTCGGCGGCCTGCTCGGGCGTGTGGCCGGCGTCCTCCAGGTTCACCCCGACGGCGCCGGTGGCGAGCAGCGCGGTGACGGTCTCGCCGACCCCGGCCGGGGTGTCCGCGTAGCCGCTCTCCAGGTCCGCGGTGACCGGCAGGTCGACCGAGCGGACCACCTCTGCGGTGCGGGCCAGCACCTGGTCACGGTCGGCGCCGCCGCCGTCCGGGCTGCCGAGCGACCAGGAGACGCTGGCGCTGGCCGTCGCCACCGCCCGCGCCCCGGCGCCGGCCACCAGCCGGGCGCTCGCCGCGTCCCACACGTTGGCCAGCACCAGCGGCTCGCCCGGGCGGTGCAGCTCCCGGAGCAGCCGGGCCTTCTCCCGCTGAGTGGTCATCAGGGGCCCGCTCACTTCGCGGCCGGGCTCATGCGGGTGGACACGCCGATCCGGTTCCACGCGTTGATGGTGGTGATCAGCGCGATCAGCTGGGCCAGCTCGGCCGGCTCGAACTGCGCGGCGGCCTCGTCGTACACGGCGTCCGGCACGTGGCCCTGGGTCAGCAGGGTGATCGACTCGGTGAGGGCGAGGGCGGCGCGCTCACGGGCGGTGAACCAGGGGGTCTCGCGCCAGGCGGGAAGGGAGAGCAGGCGGTGGTCCTGCTCGCCGTTCTTGCGGGCGTCGGTGGCGTGCATGTCGATGCAGAACGCACAGCCGTTGATCATCGAGGCGTGTACCTTGACCAGCTCGGCGAGGGTCGGGTCCAGACCCTCCCGAGAGGCCCGGTCCACGGCGATCATGGCCTGGTAGAAGGCGGGGGCCAGCTTCGGCATCGGGAGGCGCTGCTCGGGGGCGGGCACGTGGGGCGCGGTCTCGTTCGTCATGGTCCCGTCCTGGGTCGCGTTCATCGGCTCGGCGGTCGGCTCGGCCGCGGCGCTGCGGTCGGCTCGGCCGTCGGCTCTGCGGTCGTCACGGGAGCCAGCCTAGAAGCCCACTGGCCCCCGGCACTGGTGCATTCGACACCTGCTTCCTTGGGCCACTTCCGGTGCGCGAACAGGCGTGCGAGGATCGCTGGTGGATCTTCGGGGCGACCAGGTCAGGGGGACGGGACCGTGTGCACGGCGTTCATCAGCATCGAACCCGACGCGGCGGTACCGGTGCTGCTGCTGTCCGTCCGGGACGAGTACCTCGGCCGCGCCTGGCAGCCCCCGGGCCACCACTGGCCCCAGCGACCCGGAATCGTCGGCGGACTGGACCTCGCGGCCGGCGGGACCTGGCTGGCCGTCGACCCCGACCGGCGCACCGCCGCCTGCCTGCTCAACGGCTTCGGCCCGCTCGCCCCCGCCGCCAGCCGGCTCAGCCGCGGCGAACTGCCGCTCACCGCCGTGCGCGAGGGCGGGATCGGACAACTCGACCTCGCCCCGTACGACCCCTTCCACCTCGTCCAGGTCCACCCGGACGGCGCCGAGGTCACCAGCTGGGGCGGCGACGGACGGCCGACCGAGCACCAACTGCCCACCGGGCTCAGCGTGGTGGTCAACGACGGCCTGGAGGGCACGGCCGCCAACCGTACCGCCTCCGAGCGGATCCGCTCCCTGATGGCCGCCCGCGCCGACCACTTCCGGGCCCGCCTGCTGGCCGAGCCCCGGCCCGAACCGACCGCCGGCGGGACGGCCGAAGCGGCCTGGGGCAGCTGGCTGCCGGTCGTCACCGGCGACGGACTGGCCCTGGACGACGACGCCGCGCTGATCCAGCGCCGGGACTTCGGCGACGGACGGATCTGGGGCTCCTCCTCGATCTCGCTGCTGGCACTCGGCCCGGAACTGCTGCGCTACGACTTCGCGACGGCGCCGGTGCCGGCCGACGGTTCGGGCTGGCGGCGGGTGGACGTCTGACCCGGCCGGGCGCCCGTCCGGGTCGTACGTCCGCTCAAGACGGACGGACGTACGACCGATACGGACGTCCGTCCAAGTCGATGCCTGAGACGGAAGCCTGAGACGGACGTCCGTCCAAGTCGATGCCTGAGACGGAAGCCTGAGACGGACGTACGAGCCAGACGGACGTACGCCTGGGACGGGCGTGCGACCGGCTCGGACGCCCGAGCCAGGCCGACGTCCGAACCGGCCCCTCCCGAAAAGGACTTGAACCTGACGCTGCGGCAGGCCGCATCGTGGGCGGGTATCGACCCCCTGCCCGATGGAGGCCCCCCGATGGACCGTCGGCCGCGGCTGTACGCCGCACTGACCGTCGCCCTGCTACTCGGCGGCACCCCGCTCGCGGCGACCGCCGGGGTGCTGCTCGGCCAGGCAGTCCAGCAGGCGGTGCCCGCCGGACTCCCGGGCGCCGTCGCCGAGTTGCTGGTCCACCGGCTCTGAAGCGGTGACACCCGGACATACGCTCGATGAACTTCTGGCGGCGGGGCTGCCGGGTGTCTACATGCCCGTAGTAGCTTCGCGGAGGCCACCGGAACCCACCGGCCGCAGACCCCAGAGCGAAGGTGCGCGATGTCCACCCTGACCTACCCGGAAGCGATAGGCGTCGGCCTGCTGCAGGGTGTGACGGAACTCTTCCCGGTGTCCAGCCTGGGCCACAGCATCCTGGTCCCGGCCGTGATCGGCGGGAAGATCCAGCAGGACCTCGACATGACCGCCGACGGCTCCTCCTACCTCGCCGCCCTGGTCGCCCTGCACCTGGCCACGGCGCTGGCCCTGGTGGTGTTCTTCTGGCGGGACTGGGTCCGGGTCGTCAGCGGACTGGTCGGCTCGATCCGGCACCGTCGGATACAGACCCGGGACGAGAAGCTCGCCTGGCTGCTCATCATCTCCACCATCCCGGTCGGCGTGGCCGGCCTCGTCCTGGAGAAGGCCCTGCGGCACGCGCTCGGCAAGCCGCTGCCGGCCGCCGTCTTCCTCGCGCTCAACGGGCTGGTGCTGCTCGGCGCCGAACGGCTCAAGCGCGGCGGCAGCGGCCGCCGCCGGGCCGGACACGCCGCCCCCGCCGACGAGCCCGGACTGGACCCGGCGGTCGCCTCCGACGTCCGGCTGACCAGGCTCAGCTTCGTCCAGGGCGCCTGGATCGGCTCCGCCCAGATCCTCGCGCTGTTCCCGGGCATCAGCCGCTCCGGCGTCACCATGAGCGCCGGCATCCTGCGCGGACTCCACCACGAGGACGCCGCCCGGTTCTCCTTCCTGCTCGCCACCCCGGTCATCCTGGCCGCCTCGGCGCTGAAGGTCCCCGAGCTGTTCAAGCCGGAGAACTCCGCCGTGCTCGGCCCGGTGGCCGCCGGCAGCGTCGCCGCCTTCGTGGCCGGCTACATCTCGGTGCGCTTCCTCACCAAGTACTTCGAGACCCGCAGCCTGACGCCGTTCGCGGTGTACTGCTTCCTGGCCGGCCTCGGCAGCGCGATCTACCTGTCGGTCTGACCCCTCCCGAACCCGCCACGGGCCGTCCGGCAGCTCGCCGGACGGCCCGTCCGCGTTCCGTGCCGCGCATTTCCCGTACCGCGTACGGCTACGCGGTGAGGCCCAGCGCCGCCAGCCGGACCGGGTCGGTGAGGATGTCCAGACCGGTGATCCGGCCCTGGTGGATGGTGAACGACATGACCGACAGCGCACGGCCGTCGGCGAAGGACACCGCCCCGGGCGAGCCGTTGACCAGCGCCAGGCGCCCGTCCGCGGCGAACCGGGCGAAGGTGATCGCCTGGGAGGCCACGTCGGCCGCGCCCCGGCGCAGCACGCTCGGCACCAGCGTGCCGCCGTCCGACCGGGCCACCACCTCCGGGTCCAGCACCGTCATCAGGGCGTCGAAGTCACCGCCCCGGGCCGCGGTCAGGAAGGCCTCCACCACCTGGCGCTTGCGGACCTCGTCCGCGTCGGCGGGCGGGGTCGCGCCCTGCACCCGGCGGCGGGCGCGGCTCGCCAGCTGGCGGGTCGAGGCGGCGGTGCGGCCGAGCACCTCGGCGATCCCGTCGAAGGGCACCTCGAACATGTCGTGCAGCACGAAGGCCACCCGCTCCGCCGGGGAGAGCGTCTCCAGCACGACCATCAGCGCGATCCCCACCGAGTCCGCGACCAGGATCTCGTGCACCGGGTCCAGTGCCGTCAGCCCGCTCACCACCGGGTCCGGCAGCCGCACCTGCCCCTCCTGCTCGGGCAGCGGGTCCTCCCGGCGGGAGGCCCGGGAACGCAGCTGGTCCAGGCAGACCCGGCCGACCACGGTGGTCAGCCAGGCCCCGAGGTTGCGCACCTCGCCCACGTCGCTGCGGCTCAGCTTCAGCCACGCCTCCTGGACGGCGTCCTCGGCCTCGGCGACCGAACCGAGCATCCGGTAGGCCACGGAGCGCAGTTGGGGGCGCTCCGCCTCGAACTGCGCGGCCAGAAGATCGGTTCGGGAGGTTTCGTCGCTCATCTGCCGCATCCTCGCGTCGGTATCCGTCGGTCCACTGACGGACGCTAACCGACCCGGAGGACTGGCGGGAGGCGCCGTTCTTCACCGACGAGGTGCGCACCGCCCTCGAACTCACCGAGGCCGCCGCCCGGATCGCCGACCGCACCGGCAAGGCCGTCCCGGACCGGATCCGGGACGCGGCCGCCGACCACTTCGAGCAGGAACAGCTCTCCGCGATCATCCTGCTGATCGGCCTGACCGACTTCCTCAACCGCATCGACACCGCGACCGAGGAGCCCGCCGGCGCCACCTGGTGACCACCGGGCACGCGAGAATGGATCCGTGAACGGCTCCTGGACCTCCTTCGGCGGCGACCTGCACCTGGACCTCAGCGAGCGGCGCGCCGCCGGCGCCGGGCTGCGGGCCGCCCTGGAGGACGCCCTGCGCGAGGCCGTCCAGGACGGGCGGCTCGCGCCCGGCACCCGCCTGCCGTCCTCCCGGGCCCTCGGCGAGGACCTCGGCATCGCCCGCAACACCGTGGTCGAGGCGTACGGGCAGCTCGCCGCCGAGGGCTGGCTCAGCTCCCGGCAGGGCTCCGGCACCACCGTCGCCCGGCGGGCCGTGCCCGTGCGCGGCGAACGGCCCGTCCCGGCCCGGGAATTGCTGCGCGCCCCCCGGCACGACCTGCGGTCCGGGCGCCCCGACCTCTCGCTCTTCCCCCGCACCGCCTGGCTGGCCGCCGCCCGCCGCGCCCTCGCCACCGCCCCGCACGAGGCGCTCGGCTACGGCAGCCCGCTCGGCCGGATCGAACTGCGCGAGGCGCTCACCCACTACCTGGCCCGGGTCCGCGGCGTCCGCACCGACCCGGACCACCTGCTCATCTGCGGTGGCGTCCAGCAGGGCCTCGGCCTGCTCTGCGCGGCCCTGCGGGAGCGCGGCGCCCGCTCGCTCGCGGTCGAGGCGTACGGACTGCCGCCGCAGCACGCCGTGGTGCGGGCCGCCGGGCTGTCCACCGTCCCGCTGCCGCTGGACTGCGAGGGCGCCGTCGTCGACCGGCTCGACGCCCACTGCGGCGCCGCCCTGCTGACCCCCGCCCACCAGTACCCCACCGGCGCACCGCTGTCCGCCGACCGGCGGGCCGCCACGGTGCGGTGGGCGCGCGAACACGACCGGTACGTGGTCGAGGACGACTACGACGGCGAGTTCCGCTACGACCGGCAGCCGCTCGGCGCGATGCAGGCGCTCGACCCGGAACGGGTGGTGTACGCCGGCACCGCCGCCAAGAGCCTGGCCCCGGGCCTGCGCCTGGCCTGGCTCGCCCTGCCGGACGCGCTGGTCGAGCCGGTCGCCCGGCTGAAGGCGCTGGCCGACACCATGTCCCCGGTGCTCGACCAGCTGACCCTGGCCGAGCTGATCACCTCGGGGACGTACGACCGCCACGTGCGGCGCTGCCGGCTGCACTACCGGCGCCGGCGCGACCGGCTGGCCGCCGCGGTCGCCGAGCACGCCCCGCGGGTCGAGGTCACCGGCATCGCGGCCGGCCTGCACGCCGTGCTCCAACTCCCGCCCGGGTCCACGCCGGAGGCCGAACTGATCGCCCGCGCCGAGGCCGCCGGCCTGGCCCTCAGCGGTCTCGACTGGCACCGTGCCGACCCGACCGCCGAGGCGGGCGACCCCGCCCTGGTGATCGGCTACGCGACCCCGCCGGAACACGCCTTCCCGGCGGCCCTGGACGCCCTCTGCCGGGTGCTCCGCACGGCGTGACCGGCCCGCCGCGGGGCGGGCCGGGGCGGGCGCTCGCCAGCCGGGGCGACCGAACTACTTGTTCCGGCTGCCCAGTTCGAACAGCAGCATGATGAAGCCGGCGAAGGCGTGGATGCCCGCCGTGTAGATGACCAGGCGGAGGTAGACCCGCTTGTTGGCCCACTTCCCGGCGTCCATGGTCTTCGGGCCGGTGGCGGTGTCGGCGGCGCCGGCCGGGACGGCGGTGGCGGCGGGGGTGGTGGGATCGGCCATCGGGATCTCCTCCAAGGGTCTGGCGGCTGGTCAGTGGGTCGGGGCGGGGCCGCCGCCGAGGCAGAGTTCGCCGCCGGGGCTCTGCAACAGGGTGTGGATGAAGAGCAGTTCGACGCCGGTGTCGGATTCGGCGGCGATGCAGTGCGGGGTGAGCGAGTCGTAGTGGGCGGAGTCGCCGGGCGCGAGGTGGTGGGCGCGGTCGCCGAGGGTCACCCGCAGCTGCCCGCGCAGGACGTAGATCCACTCCTCGCCGGGGTGGACCCGGACCACGGCGTCCTGGACGCCCGGCGGCACGTGCACCCGCAGGGCCTGCATGGCGCGGCCGGGGGCGCCGGCCCGCCGGTAGCCCCAGCCACCGGCGCGGCCGGGATCGATGGCGCCGCCGCGGACCACCGGGTCGGGTTCGACCATGGCCTCGCCGAGCAGTCCGGAGACGGTGGTGCCGTAGGCGCGGGCGAGGCCGAGCAGGACGGGCAGCGAGGGCTGGCGGCGGCCGGTCTCCAGCCGGGACAGATAGGCTGGGGAGAGGCCGACCCGGCCCGCGGCGACCTCCAGCGTGAGTCGGCTGCTGTGCCGGTGCTCGCGGAGGCGGGCGGCGAGGCCGGCGACCTCCTGGTCGTCGAGCTGGTCGCCGTCGCCGGGGGTGCCGGTGGAGCTGGTGGTCATGGGTCCAGTGGACACCCGGCCTGCCGCAGGGGCAAGAAAGTTGCCTCAGAGGCAAAGCCGCGGGAGTCGAGGCCGGCAGAGGCCGAGGCGGCGGCAAAGCCGCCCGCGACAAGGGCCGCTCACGGCCGGGGGACGTTGCGGAGGTTGCTGCGCGCCAGGTCGACCATCCGCCCGACGCCGCCCGACAACACCGTCTTCCCGGCCGCCAGCGCGAAGCCCTTCAGCTGGGCGGCGGTGATCCGCGGCGGGATGGACAGCGCGTTCGGGTCGGTGACCACGTCCACCAGGGCCGGACCGGGCCGCTCCAGCGCCTCCGCCAGCACCTCCCGGACCCTCGCCGGTTCGGCGACCCGCTTGGCCGGGACGCCCATCGCCCGGGCGATGCCGGCGTAGTCCACGTCCCCGTTGTCGATCTCGTACTCCGGGTAGCCGGAAACCAGCATCTCCAGCTTGATCATGCCGAGCGCGCCGTTGTTGAAGACCACCGTCTTCACCGGCAGCCGGTGCTTGGCCACCGTGAGCAGTTCGCCGAGCAGCATGCCGATCCCGCCGTCGCCCGCCATCGCGATCACCTGCCGCCCGGGGCAGGCGAGTTGGGCGCCGATCGCGTGCGGGAGGGCGTTCGCCATCGAGCCGTGCAGGAAGGAGCCGATCACCCGGCGGCGGCCGTTCGGCTGGAGGTAGCGGGCGGCCCAGACGTTGTTCATCCCGGTGTCCACGGTGAACACCGCGTCGTCGGCGGCGACTTCGTCCAGCACCGAGGCGACGTACTCGGGGTGGATCGGCAGGTGCTTCTCGATGTCCCGGGTGTAGGCGCCGATGACGTCCTCCAGCGACTTGCAGTGCTTGCGCAGCATGCCGTCCAGGAAGGTCCGGTCGGGCTTGGCGTCCAGCAGCGGCAGCACGGCCCGCAGGGTGGCCGCGACGTCGCCGTGCACGGCCAGTTCCAGCGCGGTGCGGCGGCCCAGCCGGGTGGCGTCGTGGTCGACCTGGACGGTGTGCGCCTGCGGCAGGAAGGAGTCGTACGGGAAGTCGGTGCCGAGCAGCAGCACCAGGTCCGCGGAGTGCAGCGCCTCGTGGCAGGCGCCGTAGCCGAGCAGCCCGCTCATGCCGACGTCGTACGGGTTGTCGAACTGGATCCACTCCTTGCCCCGCAGCGAGTGCCCGATCGGCGCGCTCAGCGCCTCGGCGACGGCCATCACCTCGGCATGCGCCCCGCGCACCCCGGCACCGCAGAACAGGGCGACCCGGCGGGCCGCGTTGAGCAGCCGGGCCAGCTCCTGCACCTGGGACCAGGGCGGCGCTGCGACGGCCTGCTCGGTGAGGAAGTGGCTGCTGCCGGTCGCCCCGGCGGCCGGCAGGGCGGCGACGTCCCCGGGGAAGGCCAGCACCGAGACGCCGCGCGAGCCGAGTGCGTGCTGGATGCCGACCCGCAGCAGCCGGGGCAGCTGGGCGGGGGTGGAGAGCATCTCGCACCAGTTGCTGCAGTCGGTGAACACCCGCTCGGGGTGGGTTTCCTGGAAGAACCCGGTGCCGATCTGCCCGGACGGGATGTGCGAGGCGAGCGCGAGCACCGGCAGGCCGCTGCGCTGGGCGTCGTACAGGCCCTGGATGAGGTGGGTGTTTCCGGGGCCGCAGGAGCCCGCGCAGACCGCCAGCCGGCCGCTGAGTTCGGCCTCAGCGGCGGCCGCGAAGGCGCCGGCCTCCTCGTTGCGCACGTGCACCCAGCCGATGCCCTCCGCCCGCCGGATCGCGTCGACGACGGGGTTGAGGCTGTCGCCGACCACGCCGTACACCCGCTCCACCCCGGCCTGCCGGAGCACCTCCACCATCTGTTCGGCCACGGTCGCCACGGGGACTTCCCTTCGCTCGCCACAGGACACCTGCAGCCTCCGACGGGTCGGAGCCGGCCGCACACGGGGCCGGGCGAACGAGTGAGCGGTACGCGGCCGCCGCGGGGCCCGGCGCCGCGGCTACTCCGCGGCCAGGTGGTCGTGCTGGCCGAGCTTGCCGGCCACCAGCCCCGCCTGGGGCTGGCGGCGGGCCGGCTCGCGGCCGGGAGGCTGGGCGCAGCGCTCCTGGGCGGGCGGGGCGGTGGTGGGCACGGTGACCGGGGAGCCGGCCTTGACCTGGACCAGCTCGCCGTCGTGGCGCAGGTGCATCACCTCGCCGCGGCGCAGCGTGTAGGTGGTGCCCCCGTGGGTGATCCGGACGCCGAGCAGGTGGCCGCGGACCAGCAGGGAGAAGCTCAGCTTCATCAGCCCGGAGGGCAGCCGGGGCCGGAAGTCGAGGGTCTCGCCGTGGTCGCGCAGGCCGCCGAAGCCGGCCACCAGGGCGACGCAGGCGCCGGCCAGGGAGGCCATGTGGAGGCCGTCGCGGGTGTTGCCGCCGAGGTCGTGGAGGTCCATCAGGGCGGCTTCGGCGGTGTAGTCGTACGCGAGGTCGAGTTGGCCTACCTCGGCGGCCATGACGGCCTGGGTGCAGGCGGAGAGCGAGGAGTCGCGGACGGTCAGGCGCTCGTAGTAGGCGAAGTTGCGGGCCTTCTGCTCGTCGGTGAAGGCGTCGCCGCGGACCTGCATGGCGAGCACCAGGTCGGCCTGCTTGACGACCTGCTTGCGGTACAGGTCGAAGTACGGGTAGTGCAGCAGCAGCGGGTAGTTCTCCGGCGGGGTGTTCTCGAAGTCCCAGACCTGGTGGTGGGTGAAGCCGTCGGCCTGCGGGTGGACGCCGAGGTCCTCGTCGTAGGGGACGTACATGGCGGTGGCGGCGTCCCGCCAGGCCGCGGTCTCCTCGGTGTCGACGCCGAGTTCGGCGGCCTCGCGGGGGTGCCGGACGGCGGCCTCGGCGGCGGCGCGCAGGTTCGTCTGCGCCATCAGGTTGGTGTAGACGTTGTTGTCGGCGACGGCGCTGTACTCGTCGGGGCCGGTGACGCCCTCGATGCGGAACTTCCCGGCGGTGTCGTGGTGGCCGAGCGAGCGCCACATCCGGGCGGTCTCGACGAGCAGTTCCAGGCCGTACGCGCGCTCGAAGTCCTCGTCCCCGGTGGCCCGGACGTAGCGGGCGACGGCGGTGGCGATGTCGGCGCCGATGTGGAAGGCCGCGGTGCCGGCCGGCCAGTACCCGGAACACTCCTCGCCGCGGATCGTCCGCCAGGGGAACACCGCGCCGGCCAGGCCGAGTTGGGCCGCCCGTTCGCGGGCGAGCGGCAGGGTGGTGTGCCGCCAGCGCAGGGCCTGGTTGACGGCCCCGGGCAGGCAGTAGGTGAGCACCGGCAGGACGAAGGTCTCGGTGTCCCAGAAGCTGTGACCGTCGTAGCCGGGGCCGGTCAACCCCTTGGCGGGGATGGCGCGTTCCTCGCTGCGGGCACCGGCCTGCAGGACGTGGAAGACGGCGAACCGGACGGCCTGCTGGAGTTCGACGTCGCCCTCGATCTCGACGTCGCTGGTCTCCCAGAACTCCTTGAGGAATTCGGCCTGTTCGTCGACCAGGCCGTCCCAGCCGGTGTACCGGGCGGCGGTCAGCGCGGCCTCGACCTGGTCCCGGACGGCGGGCAGCGAGCGGGTGGCGGACCAGCCGTAGGACATGAACTTGACCAGCCGCAGCCGCTGTCCGGGCTCCAGCACGGTGGTGACGCTGATCCGGCAGTGGTCGGCCTCGGCCTCGGCGACGGTGTCCAGCCGCTCCGGCCCCTCGATGAGGTGGTCCATCCCGGCGGCGACCCGGATGCCGCTGAAGCGGGTGCGGTGCACCAGGACGGCCTTGGTGCCGCTCGCGTGGTGCGCCTCCGGCTGCAGCGGCGCTTCGAGGACGGCGGCGGCGCGCGGGTCGCCCTCTGGGCCGCCGGGCAGCTGCTCGTTGGCGACCAGCTCGGACTGGAGCACGATCCGCACCGGCCCGTCCACCGCCTCGACGCTGTACGCCACCGCGGCGATGGCGCGCTGGGTCAGCGAGACCAGCCGGGAGGAGCGCACCCGGATGGTCCGCCCAGCCGGGGAGGTCCACTCGCACTCGCGGTGCAGCAGGCCCTCCCGGAAGTCCAACCAGCGGGTGTGGTTGACCAGTTCGCCGTAGCGCAGGTCGAAGGGCTCGTCGTCCACCAGCAGCCGGATGATCTTGCCGTTGGTGACGTTGATGACGCTCTGGCTGGACTCCGGGTAGCCGTAGCCGCCCTCGCCGTAGGGCAGCGGGCGCAGTTCGAAGACCCCGTTGAGGTAGGTGCCGGGCAGCCCGTGCGGCTCGCCCTCGTCCAGGTTGGCGCGCAGCCCGATGTGGCCGTTGGAGAGCGCGAGGACGGACTCGGCGCGGGCCATCGAGGCCGGGTCGACGCCGTGTTCGGTGATCTGCCAGGGGTCGATGGTGAAGTTGTCCGCAGGACTCATGCGCCCACCTCGCTGCGCTCG
>NZ_JBVJQR010000035.1:49953-66565 GCF_055608425.1 Kitasatospora sp. NPDC036934
GCAGGGGCATTCGCCCACACGCGCCCCTCGATGATTCGCTCGCTCCGCTCGCTCATGCGCCCACCTCGCTGCGCTCGGCAGGGGCATTCGCCCACACGCGCCCATCGATGATTCGCTCGCTCCGCTCGCTCATGCGCCCACCTCGCTGCGCTCGGCAGGGGCATTCGCCCACACGCGCCCCTCGATGATTCGCTCGCTCCGCTCGCTCATGCGCCCACCTCGCTGCGCTCGGCAGGGGCATTCGCCCACGCGCGCCCCTCGATGATTCGCTCGCTCCGCTCGCTCATGCGCTCTCGTCCCCCAGTAGCTCGGAGAGGTCGTCGACGACCACGGTGGCGCCGTCGCGGCGCAGTTCGGCGGCCTGCCCGGTGCGGTTGACCCCGACCACCGCGCCGAAGCCGCCGGCCCGGCCGGAGGCGACCCCGGCGAGCGCGTCCTCGAAGACGGCGGCGTGCGCGGGTTCGACGCCCAGCTCGCGGGCGGCGTACAGGTAGGTGTCCGGGGCGGGCTTGCCGGGCAGGGACCGCTGCTTGGCGACCACGCCGTCCACGATCACGTCGAAGAGGTCCAGGATGCCCGCCGAGCGCAGCACGTCCCGGCAGTTGGCGCTGGAGGAGACCACCGCCCGGGGCAGCCCCAGCGCGCGCAGCCGGTGCACGTAGGCGACCGAGCCGTCGTACGGCGCGACGCCCCGCTCGTGGATCAGCCGCAGCACGGTGTCGTTCTTGGCCCGGCTGACGCCCTGCACGGTGCGGGCGTTCGGCGGGTCCTCCTCGGCGCCCTCGGGCAGGTCGATGCCCCGGCTCTGCAGGAAGGCCCGGGTGCCGTCCAGGCGCGGGCGGCCGTCCACGTAGGTGTCGTAGTCGGTGACGGCGTCGAAGGGGACGAACTGCCCGCCGGTGCGGGCCGCTTCGGCACGCAGGAAGGCGTCGAAGGTGTCCTTCCAGGCCGCGGCGTGCACCGTGGCGGTCTGGGTGAGGACCCCGTCGAGGTCGAAGAGGAAAGCGCGGATGTCGTCCGGTAGCCCCAGCATGGGTGCAGTCTGCCCCGGGAACGCGGGGGATGCCGCCCATTCCCGGCGGCGCGTCGCGGGAAGGGCGGCTTCCGGTTGCCGCCGCCGGATCAGGGCGAGTCGGGCATCTGCGCCTCGGGCGACTGGATCACCGCGAAGACCGCACCCTGCGGGTCGTTGACCACGGCCATCCGGCCGGCCTGCATGTCGAACGGCGGCTGGATCACCGAGCCGCCGGCCTTGACCAGGGCGTCCACCACCGAGTCGGCGTCGTCCACCAGGAAGTACGTCATCCAGTGTGACGGCGTGCCCGGCGCGAGGTACTTCGGGATCTCCTGGAGGCCGCCCACCGTACGGTCGCCGACGTTCAACGAGAAGTAGCCGTCCATGCCCTGGATGGTGGCCGGGCGCAGCCCGAGGGCAGGCTGGTAGAAGCGGCCGGCGGCCGCGGTGTCGGCGGTGTTGAGCTCGTTCCAGACCAGCGCGCCGGGCTCGTTGACCACGCCCGCGCCGATGAAGTCCATCGCCTGCCAGACGCCGAACACCGCGCCGGTCGGGTCTGCGGCGACCAGCATCCGGCCGATCGTGCCGACGTCCATCGGGTCGTAGAGGACCGTGCCGCCGGCCCCGACGATGGCGGCCCGGGCCGCGTCGGCGTCGTCCGAGGCCAGGTAGGTGGTCCAGGCGACCGGCGGCAGCGGCTGGCCCTCGGGCGCGGACTGCGCCATGATCCCGGCGACCGGGCGGCCGTTGAGGGTGCACACGGCGTAACCGCCGAACTCGGCCGGGCCGACCTCGCCCTGCCAGCCGAACAGGTCGCGGTAGAAGTCGAGCGCGGCCTGCTGGTCGCTCGCCATCAGGTCGATCCAGCACGGGGTGCCGGGCTGGTACGGATCGGTCACTACGGGCATCGCTGGGCCTCCCGGAGGCGGTGGTGGCCGGCTGTCGGTCTTGGGGCTGCTGTCGTGGGGCTGGAGTCGTGGGCTGCTGGACTTGTGGGACTGCTTGTCGTGGGGCCGCTGATCGCCGGGTCGTGGCCGTCGGAGGGCGGGGCCCGGTGCGACGGCGCCACACCGCCCACCTTCGGTCCGCCGCCGCGTTCCCGCCACCGGACGGCGCCCTGGCGGGCGACCGGTCGCCGCGCGGTCACTCCTCGTCGTGGCGCAGCGTGGTGACGAAGTACGGCTGCGCCTTGCCGCTCTGCGCGTAGTCCTTGAGCCGGACCAGCAGTTCGGCCCAGGTGCCGGCCACCATCGGGACGCCTTCCTCGCTGCCCGGCTGCCAGCCGCCGTGCCGGAACAGCAGCCGGGTGCGCTCAGGGGCGTCGGGCTGGTCGGAGAGGTCCCAGCTGATCCAGGTGCCGGCCCAGTGGGGCGGGAACGCCCCGGCGTTGGCCCACAGCACCCGGTCCAGGTCGGCCCGCTCCCGGCGCAGCCGGAACGGCTCGGGCACCCCGGGGAAGTCGAACAGCAGCACCTCGCCCTCGCGGTCCACCCCGGTGGTCCACCAGCTGGTCAGCCCGCCGTGCGTGTTGAGCGCGTCGAGCACGGCGGCGCGGGGTGCGGCGATGTCGATCTGCATGGCGATCTCGGGCATGGGGTCCGCCTTTCGGTGACCGGTGGGCCGCCCCCTCCACGGCCACGATGGCACGACCCCGGGGCGTACGCGCTCCGGGGTCGTGCGGTCGGTCGGGCGGGTGCGGTCAGCCGCCGCTGCCGTAGGTGGTGTTCGCGCAGATGTCGTCGTCCGCCGAGCGGGCGTCGTTGGTGACGGTGGTGGGCAGCGGCTGCGCGGGCGTCTGGGCGCCGGGGGTGGAGCCCGCGGTGGACGCGCCGGCCCCCATGCCGTTGGCCGCGGCGAAGTCCTGGCCGACGATCACCGAGATGCCGCGCGAGCTGCCGGGTTCCAGGCTGGCGCCCGGGAACAGCGCGGCGACCTTCTCGGCGTTCGCCTTCTGGCCGGAGCTGTACTCGATGGTGGTGGTCTTGTACTTGGTGCTCGCCGCCTGGCCCGCCGTGCTGGCCGAGAACTTGGCGCCCTTGAGCAGCTCGGTCCCCTTGCCGGCCAGGCCGTTGGCGAGGGTGCCGTTGTAGACGGCGACCTTGATCGAGGCGTTGGAGGCGTCCCCGGCCGCCGCGGCGGTCGTGCTGGGCGCGGCCTGCTGCCCGCCGGCGCTCGGGCTGGCAGTGGCGTCCGGCTGCTGGCCGGTAGCGTTCTGGCCGTCGATGGTCTGGTCCGCCTTGAGGGCGTCCCAGAGCTTGTTGGCGTCCGGCTGGACGAGGTCGATGTTGGCGTCCTGGGTGCGGTAACGCCAGGGCGCCGTGACGAACTTGAGGTCGTGCATGTCGATGTTCTTCAGCGACAGGCCGAAGGAGAGCAGCTTGTCCGCAGAGTCCAGTCCCGGGTCGACGGTCAGCGACTTGGTCGCCGCGTCGGCCAGCGGCAGCAGGTTGGTGGGGCTCAGCCCGTCCTTCTTCATCTTGGTGGCGAGCGAGCTCATGAACGCCTGCTGGCGCTTCATCCGGCCGATGTCGGAGCCGTCGCCGATGCCGTGCCGCAGCCGTACGTAGTCCAGCGCCTGCTGGCCTTCGACGGTCTGCTTGCCCTGCGGGAGGACGAGGTTGCCCTTCTTGTGCAGGTTGGGGTTGATGTCGCCCTCGTAGATCGGCTTCGGCAGGCAGATGTCCACGCCGTTGACGGCCTTGGTCATCGAGGAGAAGCCGTTGAAGTCGACCACGATGGTGTGGTCGACCCGGATGCCGGTGATCTTCTCCACCGTGTTCTGGGTGCAGGCCGGGTTTCCGGCGTCGCTGCTGCCGGTCGAGAAGGCGGCGTTGAACAGGTCGTTGCCGCCCTTGGTCCACTTGCCGTTGGGCAGCTTGCAGGACGGGATCGGCACGATCGTGTTGCGCGGGATCGAGATGCCGACGGCGTGCTTGTGGTCGGCGTAGACGTGCAACAGGATCGTGGTGTCCGAGCGGGCGCCACCGTCCTCGCCGCCGCCGAGGTCGGAGTTGCTGCCGCCCCGGCTGTCGGAGCCGATCAGCAGCACGTTGACCGGCTTGTTGCCGTCCGCGTCGGCCTTGGCCTCGGGCGGGCGGTCGGTGGCTATCGCGTCGGCGTCGAAGGACTTGATGTTGGCGTTCAGCTTGTAGTAGATCGCGCCGCCGGCGCCCGCGATCAGCACCAGCACGCCGGCCGCCGACCAGGCGACGATCTTCTTCACGTTCTTCTTGGGCTTGGCGCCGCGCCGCGCCGCCGCCCGTCCGCCTGAGGCACCGGGGGTGCCGGGGGCGCCGGATCCGCCCTCGCCCCGGTTCCCGCCCTTGGACTGGGCGGCACGGCGGGCCTCGGCCCGGCCTCCGGAGCGCGGGGCGGGCACGCCGCCCGCCGCCCCTTCCGCCGGGACTGCCTCGGGCGCGCCCTCGCCCTGAGCCGGGCTCTCGCCCCTGCGACCTGCCATGCGCGTACCTTTCACCGACGGAAGCGACGCCCCGGACGATCTGGCGCACCGCACAGAGGAAGACGGCCCCAACCGCTCCCTGGTTGTACGTACGAAGGTCAGTACAGAATGACCATCGTGGCTTCCGATCATATTGAGACCAAAGGTGATCACTGACCTCCGGTACACCAACGACCTCATCCACACCGGGGATATCTCGCCACATACCGGCTGAAACCGCCTGATTCGGACAGGCGGTGACCGGCCCGTCCCGGGCACCGACGGCGAGGGGTGGCACCGCCGGAGGTGACGCCCGTCTCGTCGGCCCGGCCCGGCCCGACTCCCGAGCGCCGGCGGCCATCACCCCGCAGCAGGACGCGATCCGGCCGCCCCCGTCCTCAGCTCCCCGCCGTGCCCGGCGCGCCCCGTCGCACCCTGCCGCAGCCGTCGCACGGGCCTCCCGGTGGCACACCGGAGCGGATCCGGCAGAACCGGTTCGACGCCAATCTGCCCTCTCTGCAGACGATTTGGCGTCGATTGCACCCACCGGTGCAGTCAAGTCGCCCACCTGACACGGCAATGCCTTGGCCAACCTTCCCCCTGCACCTCTTGCCCCGCTCATGACAGCCCGGTCATCCTGTACTGCCACCCGCCAACGTCCGCCCCCACGGCTCGGGTTGGCGTATGGACCTCCTGTTCGTCCCCTCACGAAGGAGCCAGCATGCGCAGATTCCTGATACGCGTCGCCACTCTCGCGGCAGCGGCCACGACCCTGGCCGCCCCCGCCGCGCCGACCACCGCGGCGGCCGCACAGGGACTGTCCTTCCGCCCCCTGCAGTACAACACCAACGGCTACAACTGGGGTGGCTACGCAGCCACGGGCAGCGGCTTCAGCTCGGTCGCGGCGTCCTGGACCGAGCCGGACGCGGTCTGCAACTCCAGCAACGACCTGTACGCCCCCTGGGTCGGCATCGACGGCTACGGCTCGTCGAGCGTGGAGCAGACCGGGGTGGCGACCGACTGCTCCAGTGGCAGCCCGGTGAACCAGGCCTGGTACGAGATGTACCCGGCGGCCCCCGTGTACCTGAGCCTCAGCTCGTACCCGGTGTCGGCCGGGGACCACATCTCCGCCTCGGTGACCTACGCGGGCAGCAGCCGGTACACCCTCAAGCTGACCGACTCCACGCGGGGCTGGACGTACACCACGACCAAGTCCACCTCCGCGCAGCGGACCAGCGCCGAGGTGATCATCGAGTCGCCGACCGGGGCCTACCCCGACTTCGGGACGCTCAGCTTCACTTCGGCCACGGTCAACGGCAAGTCGCTCGGCTCCACCAACCCGGTCGCCCTGGACCCCAGCTCCAACGGCGCCTACGAGGCCACCACCGGCGGGCTCGGCTCCAACGGCACCAGCTTCTCCGAGACCTTCCTGCAGGAGTAGCCGCCCCGGCGGGGCCCGCTCCCCGCGCGAAGCGGCTCGCCCCCTCCCCGCAGGGGGCGAGCCGTTCTCGGCCCGAGTTTTTGACAAGGCGGCCAATAACTGACACGATCCCACCCATGGCACGCCCGAGGAAGTTCGACACCGAGGCCGCGATCGACGCGGCCATGAACACCTTCTGGACCAAGGGGTACACCGCGACCTCGACCGACGACCTGGCCGAGAGCACCGGCATGCTGCGCGGCAGCCTGTACAACGCCTTCGGCGGCAAGCGACAGCTGTTCGAACTGGCACTGCGCCGCTACCGCGAGAGCGGCGCCGCCGGAGCCAACCCCGCACCGGGCGACCTGCCGCCGCTGGAGCGCGTCCGCCGACTGCTGCTGACCGGAGTGGACCAGGCCGCGGCCGACCACCGGGGCTGCCTCGCGGTCAACACCGTCACCGAACTCGCCGTCCGCGAGCCGGAGTTGGCCCAGCAGGCCCGGCAGGCGTTCGTCCCGCTGGAGAACGCACTGACCGCCGCCGTCGAGGACGGCCGGCTCCGCGGCGAGATCCGCGCCGACCGCGCCCCCAGGGTGCTCGCCCGCCAGACGATGGCCGGCTTCCACGGGCTGCTGCTGCAGGCCAAGGCCGGCTTCGAGCCGGAGTCCCTGCACGCGGTCGTCGACGCGATCGTGGACGACCTGCGCGCCTGAACGACCGGGCGCCCGCCCCCTCACCCCCCGGGCCGGGCCGCACCCCGCCCGCACCCGGGTCCTTCGCGCCCGAGTTTTTGGCAGTCTAACCAATAATTTTCACCGGCAACAATTACCACCGGAGGCCACGCCCCATGCCCCGCCCCCAGCTCCGCCCACCGCTGCTCCCCGTCATCCTCGCGGCCTTCTTCATGTACGGCTTCGACGGCAACGTCGTGAACGTCGCCCTGCCCGCCATCCGCGCCGACCTCGGCGCCGGCCAGGCCGCCCTGGAACTGGTCGTCGCCGGCTACGTGTTCAGCTACGCCACCGGGCTCGTCCTCGGCGGCCGGCTCGGCGACATCCTCGGCCACCGGCGGATGTTCCTCGGCGGCATGGCCGCCTTCACCCTCGCCTCGGTGCTGTGCGGACTCGCCCAGTCCCCCACCCAACTGGTGCTCGCCCGGCTGCTCCAGGGCCTCACCGCCGCCGCGATGGTCCCCCAGGTGCTCGCCCTGATCACCACCGTCGTCCCCGCCGAGGGCCGGCCGCGCGCACTCGCCTGGTTCGGGGTCACCGGCGGACTCAGCGGCGTCTGCGGCCAGTTGCTCGGCGGCGTCCTGCTCGACGGCGACCTCCTCGGCCTCGGCTGGCGCGCCGTCTTCCTGGTCAACCTGCCGGTCGGCCTGGTCGTCCTCGCCGTCGCCACCGCCGTCCTGCCCCGCACCGGCAGCGGCCGCCGCCCCGCCCTGGACGGCATCGGCGTCCTCGCGATCGCCGGCTCGCTGGCCCTCGCCCTCGTCCCCCTGGTCCTCGGCCGGGAGGCCGGCTGGCCGCTCTGGGCCTGGGCGATGCTCGCCGCCGCCGTCCCCGCCGCACTTGCCGCGCTGCACTGGGAGCGCCGGCTCGCCACCCGCGGCGGACAGCCGCTGCTCGACCCCGAGCTGCTCCGCGGCCGGGTCTTCCGCACCGGGCTCGCCGTCAACGCCGCCTTCATGGCCTTCTTCGCCGGATTCGTGTTCGTGATCAGCCTGACCGTCCAGACCGGCTTCGGCTACAGCCCGCTGCGCTCCGGCCGGGTCTTCACGCCCATGGCCGTCCTCGCCATGGCCGGCTCCCTGACCGGCAGGCGCCTGCTCCCCCGCCACGGGCTGCGCGTCCCGGTCGTCGGCGGGGCGATCACCGCCCTCAGCCTGCTGCTCACCGCCCTCGCCCTGCAGACCACCGGCGCCCGGCACGCCCTGCCCGTCCTGCTGGCCACCATGGGCCTGATGGGCATCGGCAACGGCCTGGTGCTGCCCTCCCTGATCGGCGCACCGATGGCCGGCATCGCCCCCGAGCGGGCCGGCACGGCCTCCGGGACCCTCTCCACCACCCAGCAGTTCGCCGCCGTCACCGGCGTGGCCGTCATCGGCGGCGGCTACTTCGCCGTCCTCGACCACCACGACCCGGCCACCGCGGCGGCCGTCGCGGTCTGGCTCGCCCTGGCCGCCGTCCTCGCCATGATCGGCCTCACCCTCCGCCTCTCCCGGGCCACCACCACCCCCGCAGCCGCCCCGGCCCCGGCGACCACCGAGGCCCCGACCACCCCGGCCCCTGCGGCCACCCGGGGCCCGGTCCGGCCGTGACCCTCCGGGGTCAGCCGGCCCGCCGGACCCTGACGCCGCCGACCAGCGAGTACGAGCGGACCTCCACCACCGGTCCGCCGACCGGGGCCGTGATCACCGGTGTCCGGGCACGGAACGGCCCGGGTCCCGGCCGGTGGCTGAACCACCGGCCGGGACCCGGGCCGTCGAAGCGTTCCAAGGGGAAGTACGAGCAGGGGGGTCAGGCGTCGGCGCCCGTCTTGGCGTCGTGCGCGGCGAAGAACTCGTCGGCGATCGCACGGGTGCGCGGCAGCTCGGCGACCGGCTCGCCGATCACCCGGCCCGCCAGCTCGCCGGCCAGCCGGATCACGTCCTCCCGCAGCGCGGCCTCGGCCAGCACCCGGTCCGCCGCCAGCTGCACCTGCGCCTCCGCGAGCATCCCGTCCCGCAGCTGCTGCCCCTCGGCCCGCAGCCGCGCGATCAGCGCCGCCCCCTCCTCGGTGGCCGTCTGCCGGATCTCCGCCGCCTCGTGCCGCGCCGCGGTGAGCTCCGCCTGGAACTCCTCGTACACCCGCAGGGCCTCCGCCCGCACCGCCTCGGCCCGCTCGACACCCCCCTCGGTGGCGTCCCGGCGCTCCGCCAGCAACTTCTCGATCCGCGGCAGCACCACCACCCCGAGGATCCCGAAGATCAGGAAGAAGCAGACGAGTCCGACCACGAGTTCTGCAAGATCAGGCTGCAAAGGTCCCATGACACCAAGATAGTTGAGCCCTTATCACTCACCTCCGCCGCCCCCGGGCACGACGAAGGGCGCCCTCCCCGACGGGGAGAACGCCCTGGTCCTGAACGGATCGTTCGTGTGGGCCGCCAGGGGCTCGAACCCTGAACCTACGGATTAAAAGTCCGCAGCTCTGCCAATTGAGCTAGCGGCCCGCGGCCCTCCGTGCGGGGTGGTCCCGAGTGGGGAGGGCCACGGTGATCCTACCCGGTGGGCCCCAGGGCTCCGCCAGTGGATTGGATGGGCGCGCCGGGGGCGGGGGGTGGGGCTTGCGGCGGGCTGTAGTGGGCGGCGCGGACGCGCCGGAGCCAGGCCTCGGCGGGGCGGGGGTCGGGGGCGTCGGGCAGGACGCCGGGGCGGGCGAGCCGGTCGGCGGCGTCGGCGATCAGGCGTCCGGCGGTGCCGGGGCGGTCGGCGATGCGTTCGCCGAGGTCGCGGACGCGCTCCGGGTCGGGCAGCCGGATCAGGTTGTGGCCGGTGCGGTGCAGCCGGACGGCCTGCTCGACCAGCCGGACGAGGTGCCGGGCGTGCTTGGCGGCCCGGCGGCGGGTGGCCGGCTCGCTGGTGTCGCGGGTCAGCAGCTTGCGGAACTGCTGGTCCGCGTAACCGAGATAGGCCTTGCGGACGGCCGGCGCGCTGAGGAAGCTCGACCGGATCCCGACCAGTTCGCGACCGAGCGGGGTGGTGGTCTCGTACAGGTCCTCGGGCAGCCAGACCAGTTCGGACGCCGTCGGGTTGCAGGACAGCGCCAGCCGGCACCACTTGGCGGCCTCGTGCAGGGTGAGGTCCGGCTCGGTGGTGACGTGCGACTCGGCCGGGCGGTGCAGGCCGTGCAACTCCTCGGTGGGGACGGCGAACAGGCCCAGCCGGTCGAGGTCGGAGCCGGCGTGGGCGAAGCCGTAGGCGGTGGAGCCGACGATGCCGGAGAGCAGCACGGTGCCGGGTGCGGCGGGCATGCGTTCTCCTCTCGATCACCAGCGGCGGCGGGACCGCGGCGGGTACCGCATCATCTCCGGAGCGGGCCGCGCCGGGCGAGCGATTTCCGGTCCGGGTCCCGCCGGGCGCAGATACTGGGCCCATGGAGCACAGCCACGGGATCGACACCGAGAAGCTGCGGGCCTGGTGGTCGCACCGGCAGTGGCTGGACCGCCCGCACCCCGGGGCGTCCGCCGCCGAGGTGCTGGCCGCCACCGGCTGGGCCCGCTCGGTCGGCGGCGCGGCCCCGTACCTGGGCCTGTTCGCCCGGGCCGGGCTGGGCCGGGCGGCGGTGGACGCGGCGGCGGCGGGGCTGGAGGTGCACGAGCTGCCGTCCGCGCGCGGCTGCACCTACGTGCTGCCCGCCGCCGACTTCGCGCTCGGCCTGGCGGCGGGCGCGGCCGCCCCGGAGGGTGAACTGGCCGCCGCGGCGAAACACCTGGGGGTCAGCCGGGACGAGGTGGAGCAGCTCTGCCTGGCCATCGAGCGGGCGCTGTCCGGCGGTGGGCCGCTGGACCCGACCACCATCCGGGAGGCGGTCGGCGACGCCGTCCGGCCGCTCGGCGAGGCCGGCAAGAAGCGCGGCCTGTCGACCACCCTGCCGCTCGCCCTCGGGCTGCTCCAGTCCCGCGGCCGGATCCGCCGGGTGCCGGTCAACGGCCGCCTGGACCAACAGCGTTACGGCTACGTCGGCTGGGACCAGCCGGTCGCGGGGGACGCCGTCGACCTCGCCCGCCGCTACTTCTCCTGGGCCGGTCCGGCCACCCTCGGGCACTTCCGCTGGTTCTCCGGCTTCTCCGCGGCCACCGCCCGCCGGGCCGTCACCGAGCTCGGCGCCGCCCCGCTCGCCCCCGGCTCGGACCTCCTGATGCCGCCCGAACTCGCCGACGAGTTCGCCGGGTTCGAGGCACCGGCCGAGCCGCACTACACCCTGCTGGCCGGCATCGACGGCATCCACCTGCTGCACCGCGACCTGTCCCGGCTGCTCGACCCGGCCGACGCCGCCCGCCCGCTGCCGGCCGGCCGGGCCGGGCGCACCTTCGGAAGCGAGGCCGACCCCCAGACCCACCTGGTGCTGGACCGCGGCCGGATCGTCGGCCTGTGGGAGTACGACACCGAACGGGCCGAGATCGTCCACCAGTCCTTCGTCCCGCCGGACGACGCGCTGCGCGCGGCGGTGGCCCGCACCGAGGCGTTCGTCCGGGACGAACTGGGCGACGCCCGCGGCTTCGGCCTCGACTCGCCGAAGAGCCGCGCACCGAAGGTCGCCGCGCTGCGCCGGGCCGCCGCGCCGGGGCAGCGGTCCGGGTAGCGTACTCGGCATGTCGACCCCCAGCACCGACGAAGTCCTGATCGTCACCGGCGCCGGCCGCGGCATCGGCGCCGCCATCGCCCTGCTGGCCGCCCGCCGCGGCCACCGGGTCTGCGTCAACTACCGTACGGACGAAGCCTCGGCCACCGCCGTCGTGGACGCCGTCCGGGCCGACGGCGGCACCGCGATCGCCGTCCGGGCGGACGTCAGCCGCAGCGCCGAGGTGGAGCGGCTGTTCGCCACCGTGGACGCCGAACTCGGGCCGCTCACCGGGCTGGTGAACAACGCGGGCACGCTGGAGCGGCAGTGCCGGCTGGAGGAGATCGACGAGGACCGGCTGAACCGGATCTGGGCCGCCAACGTCACCGGCCCGTTCCTGTGCGCGGCCCAGGCCGTCCGCCGGATGTCCACCCGGCACGGCGGGCGCGGCGGCGCGATCGTCAACGTCGGCTCGGCCGCCTCCCGGATCGGCTCGCCGAACGAGTACGTCGACTACGCGGCTGCCAAGGGCGCGGTGGACTCGATGACCCGCGGGCTCGCCCTGGAGGTGGCGGCCGAGGGGATCCGGGTCAACTGCGTCCGCCCGGGCCTGATCCGGACCGGCATCCACGCGCTCGGCGGCGAGCCGGGCCGGGTCGACCGGGTCGCGCCGAACCTGCCGATGGGGCGCGGCGGGGAGCCGGAGGAGGTCGCCGAGGCGGTGCTGTTCCTGCTGTCCCCGGCCGCCTCGTACACGACGGGGGCGTTCCTGGAGGTCTCCGGCGGGCGCTGAGGCCTCCGGCGGGCGGCCGGGCCCCGGCGGGCGCCGAGGACTCCTGCAGGGGGGCGGGGCTTCAACGGACAGCCCCTCCGGTTTCCTTCCCCCCGGCCCGTCCGCACCCCTACGGTGGACGCCATGACCGATGCCTTCATCGACATCCCCGGTGTGCGCAACTTCCGTGACGCGGGCGGGATCGGCGCCCTGCGCCGGGGCGTCCTGTACCGCTCCGGCTCCCTCCACACGCTCACCGAGGAGGGCGCCCGGAAGCTCAAGGACCTCGGCCTGCGCACGGTGATCGACCTGCGCAGCCCGTTCGAGCTGGAGGTCTGGCCGGACCAGCGGCACGGCCTCGACCACGAGTCCCTCAACCTGCCGACCCTGCCGGCCAACCGCGGCGACCTCGACCGGCCCTGGCCCGAGGGGCAGGCCGAGCTCTACACCTTCATGCCGGAGACCGCCGGGCCCTCGCTCGCCGCGGTGATCCGCCGGCTCGCCGCCCCGGATGCGCTGTCGGTGATCGTGCACTGCGCCGTCGGCAAGGACCGCACCGGCCTCACCGTCGCCGTCCTGCAGTCCCTGCTGGGCGCCTCGGACGCGGACATCACGGCCGACTTCCTGCGCTCCAACGCCGGCCTCGGCCTGGACGACGGCCCGATCCCGTACATCGACGAGACCGGCAGCGAGCGGATCTCCCGCCCGATCAGCGCCGAACTCATCGCCTCCTCCCTCGGCTGGATCCGCACCCACCACGGCACCGTCCCCGCCTACCTCCACTCCCACGGCGTCACCGAGGCCGAACTGGCCGCCCTCCGGGCCAACCTCTCGGCCTAGGAACCGCCCGGGAGCCGCCTAGGGCTGCCGCTCGAAGCGCCACCACTGGGTGGGCGAGTCGGTGTCCTCCCACTGCTGGACGCCCGCGTCCGGGGCCTGCGTCGCGGTGAGCGGCTTGCCGCTGATGAAGCTGGTGACGGCGTACGTCCCCGGGGCGTCGACGTGGCCCTCCAGCAGCCATTCCTGGGCGCCGAAGGCGTTGGCGGACCACTGCTGGATCGGGACGCCGTCCTCCGGGGAGGCGCCGGTGACGTCGAGGCGCTTGCCGCTGCCGGCGTTCTCGATGTGGAAGAGGGCGCCGCCGGGGTGGACGGCGGCGAGCCGCCAGAGCTGGGCGTCGGTGCCGTCGTCCGCGCCCAGGCGGATCCGGGCGCCGCTGCGCCGGGAGGCCTCGGCGACCTCCAGCAGCAGGCCGCTGCCGACGTTGCGGATCCGGTAGCGACCGTCGGTGATCGCCCTGCTCGCTTCGTCAGTCACGCTGGGAGTCTCCCATCCGGGACCGACAGCAGGCCTCGTGGTCTCAGGCCGAAGCGCCGGACAGCGGTGTTGACCACCAGGTACAGGCTGATGCCGCCGGACGGCGCGACGGCCTGCGGCGTGGTGATGGCGGCGGCCGGGTCGGCGGCCCCCCGGTACTCCTGCGGACCGTCCCCCGGCGAACCGTGCCCCGACGGACCACGCCCCGGCGAACTATGCTGCGGCGAATGTCCACCCAGAACACCTCGCCGAACCGTCAGCAGCCCGCCCTCCTCGAAGCGGTGGCCGAACTGGAGGCGGTGGTCGCGGCCGGCGACGACGAGGGCTTCGGCCCCGCGCTCGGCCTGGTCGGCGGGCTGTTCGGCCCGGCCGAACCGGCCGAGCGGCGGGCGGCCGGGCCCCGGCTGGCCGCGCTGCTGCCGGACGCGCCGCCGTTCCCCCGGGCGCACCTGGCGATGGTGGTGGGCGCCTGCGTGGAGTCCGGTGCCGATCCGGTGGCCTGCGCCGGGCCGGTGCTGGCCGGGCTGCGCGGGGCGCTGACCGGCGCCCAGCGGCTGGTCGAGCACTGGGCGCGGACCGGCGGCGGGCCGCTGCCGGACCAGGAGGCGGACGATCCGGCCGACGCGCACGCCCGGATCGAGAGCCCGGAGCACCTCGACGCCCGGCACGCCCACCTGGCCGTGGTCGCCTGGTGGACGCTGCACCTGTGGCAGGAGGCCGCCTGGGCGGTGTACGCCCACCCGCCGGTCCGGGCCGAGGCCCGCGCCTCGGGCGTCACCGGAGTGCTGCTGGAGCTGTTCGACCGGTACGAGGGCGAGCGGCACGACTTCAAGGGCCTGACGCACCTGGCGCTGGTGCTCGACGACGAGCCGCTGCTGGTCCTGGACCGCCCCACCGGCACCGGCTACCTGCTGCGGATGAGCGGTCTGAGCGACACCTTCCAACTGCACACCCTGCTCGCCGACGTCCTGATCGGCGGCGGCCACCTGCCCGGCACCCCGCAGGACCCGGAGGTGGTGGCGCTGGCCCGGACGGAGTTCCCGAAGGGCCGCCGGCTGATCGCCACCGGGGCCTTCAACCTGGTCGCGCCGGACGGCTCCTGGCTCTGGAACGAGGGCACGCCCAGCGACGTCCCGGTGCTGGACGGCGTGCGCACCCTGGTGCTGGAACCGCTGCCGTACGAGCGCAGTTGGTCGGCCGGGCGGTTCATCCAGGAGCTCCCGGGCGACCTCCGGCTGGAGCGGGTGCTGGACCCGGCGGAGGCGGCGCAGCGGCTGGGCCGGACGGTGCCGGGGATGTCGACGGTTTCGGCCTTCGGATAGTCGGCCCCCGGGTGCGGGCCCCCGGGTCCCCGCCCCGTTCGCCGGGTTAGGGTCGGAAGCCGGAACGCGAACCCCTGCGCGTGGAGACGAGTGGAGTCGACGATGGCGAAGGTCCCGAACGCACTCGCGGCCGCCGCGCCCGCCGCGCTGACCGCGGCGAGCGGTCTGGTCGGCGGTTACGGTGTCGCCCGCTGGACCGGCCGGCGCGAACTGGGCGGCGCGGTGCTGGCGGTGGCCGGTGCCGGGGCGGCCGCGCAGTGGCGCCGCAGTTCGGGCCCGGCCGCCGCGGCGGCGCTGACCGGCCTGTACGTGGCGGCCTTCGGCGGTTCGCACCCGCTGGCGAAGCGGATCGGCGCCTGGCCGTCCGTCTTCGCCGTCACCGGGGTGGTCGCGGCGGCCTCCACCGCCGCGACGGTGCTGTCCGCCCGCAAGCGCTAGGGTCCGCCGGACAGGCCCCAGGCCCGCCCCCGCCGTTCAGGAGGGGACGACCGCCGCGCCGAACCGCGCCTCGAAGGCGGCCCGGTTGACCGAGACCGGTGAGCGGTCCCAGACCGCGAACACCACCTGCTCGAACGCGCCCCCGTACCGGGCCAGCGCGCCCTCGAAGGCCTCGGCGACCTGGGCCGGGTCGTTGCGGAACACCCCGCAGCCCCAGGCACCGAGCACCAGGGCCCGGACGTCGTGCCGGGCCGCCGCGGCGAGCACCCGGACGGCCCGCTCGGCGAGCACGCCCCGGACGTCCGCACCGGCCGAACGCCGTTCCAGCTGGCCGGCGTTGGGGGCGGGCGAGGTCAGGAAGGTGACCGGGTACGGCCGGGCCAGCAGCTCGCCCCGGCGGCCCCGGATCACCGGGACCGCGGGCGAGACGATCACCCGGTGGCTGTACCGCAGGTCCGCCGAGGCCCGGTGCGCCTCGTAGTAGTCCGGCGCCTCCACCAGGCAGCTGTACAGCAGCGCGCTGCGGCACAGGTCCTCCTCCTGGGCGCGGGCGCCGCGCAGGTACCCGCCGCCGGGGTTGCGCGCGGAGGCGAAGTTCAGCACCCCGACCGGCCCGGCGCCGGCCTCGACCAGCCTCCCGGCGGCCTCCATGCTCCCCTCGGCCGTCACCTCGACCCGGCCGGTCAGCGCTCCCCGGCCCCCTTCGGCCAGCAGCGCCTCCAGGCCGCCCGGCGCGTACGACACCGTGCCGGCCCGCGCCGCCGCCAACTGCTCCCCCACCCGCACGGTTTCGCCCCCGGCCGTCCGGTAGCTCCCCCGCTCGGCGATCTCCTCGTTCACCCGTGCCACGTCATGCAGTCTGCTGCTCATGTCCGGGACGCTACGGGACTACCCTCATCGCGCGCCACAGGTTATTCTCACCTCCAGAACAACACCTCGGGGGGCGAGCAGCAGCGAGGTGTTCGGGGGGGGATCGGGGGATACGGGGGAACGCGAAAGGCCCGCTCCGGGGGACGGAGCGGGCCTTTCGTTCGTGGTCCGGCGGTGCGGACCGACGGTGTTCGTTCAGTCGGCCGGCCGGCGGTCGATCACCGGCCGTACGGCGTCAGTTCTTCCAGCGCGGCTTGCGGTCGTCGCGGTTGAAGCCGCCGCCGTTGAAGCCGCCGCGGTCGCGGTTGAAGCCACCGGAACGCTCGCGGTCACCGAAGCCACCACGGTCGGCCTGCGGACGGCCGGCGGTGCGGTGGTCGTCCCGGCGCGAGAACGGACGGCTGCTGCTGCCGCCGCGCTCGTCACGGTCCCGGCCGAAGGACGGGCGGTCGCCGAACGAGCGGGCCGGACGGTCGCCGAAGCCACCGGAACGGCCACCACGGTCGTCACGGTCACGGTTGAAGCCACCCGAGCGCTCGCGGTCACCGAAGCCACCGGAACGGCCACCACGGTCATCGCGGTCACGGTTGAAGCCACCCGAGCGCTCGCGGTCACCGAAGCCACCGGAACGGCCACCACGGTCGTCACGGTCACGGTTGAAGCCACCCGAGCGGCCACCACGGTCGTCACGGTCACG
>NZ_JBVJQR010000036.1:0-65857 GCF_055608425.1 Kitasatospora sp. NPDC036934
TCGCCCTGATCACCGACGCCATGGGCGCCGCCGGCATGGGCGACGGCCTCTACCCCCTCGGCCCCCTCCAGGTCCAGGTCAAGAACGGCGTCGCCCGGCTGGTCGAGGGCGGTGCGATCGCCGGCTCCACCCTCACCCTGGACGTGGCGTTCAAGCGCTCGGTCACCGTCAACGGCCTGACCCTCGGCCAGACCGTCGAGTCGCTCTCCACCACCCCGGCGCGGCTGCTCGGTCTGGCCGACTCGACCGGCTCGCTGGAGACCGGCAAACTCGCCGACCTGGTCGTGGTCGACTCCGACAGCTACGACCTGGTCGCCGTGATGCGCCGGGGCCGCTGGGCGGTCGGCGGCGAGAGGTTCCGCACCGTCGAGTCCGCCTGAGCAAAGGCGACGGCCGCCCTCCCCCGAAGGGGACGGGCGGCCGCAGTGCGTCCGGAGCGGGTCTCAGCTGTTCGGCTCCACCGTGATCTGGTCGATCAGGACCGGCCCCGAGGGGACGGTGAAGGTGACCGAGTTCGCCCCGGCCTGGAACTGCGGGAGTATCCAGGTGTTGAACCAGGACGACGCCGGATCCTTGCCCGGCGAGTAGTTCTTGAAGGTCAGCCCGCTCGGCCAGTCCTTGCCGTTCACCGAGGCCGCGCCCCTCACGTCGGCACCGGCGTTGTTGTAGTGCACGGTCAGCTTGTACGTCCCGGCCGTCGCGATCTGGCCGTTCCAGGTCACCGTGCCGCCCTGCTGGAGCGTCAGGTAGCTGCCGTCGGCGGACTTGGCGCCCTTGACGGCGTTGCCGGACGGCGCGTTCTGGCCCTGCAGCTGGCCGGCGTCCACGGTCGCCGGGCCGGCGGAGACGGTGGCGCTCGCCGAGGGCGAGGCCGTTCCGGTCGAGCCGCTCGGCGCCGCGGTGCCGCTGGGCGCCGGCGGGGCGGCGGTCGTGGTGCCGCCCTTGGCGGACTTGTCGCCGTCCGGATCCCCGGTGGACAGGGCGATCCCGGCACCGATCGCTATCGCCGCGACCACGGCGACCGCGCCGATCACCGCGCCCTTGCTCCGGCCGCTGCTCGGTCGCTCGTCCCCCGGCTGCGGCCGGGAGTGCTCGGCGTAGCGGGTCTGCTGGGTGCCCCCGCCGTACTCGGCCTGCTGCGGGGGCACGCCCGGCTGCCCGTACGGGCCCTGCGGGGGCATGCCCTGCTGGCCGTACGGCGGCTGCGCCGGTCCGGGCTGGCCGTAGGCCGGCTGCTGGGTGCGGGTCGGCTGGCCGTACTGCGCCCGCCCCACCTCCATCGGCCGGTTGTACGACGTCCGGGGCACCCCCTGCTGCGGCTCGGCCGACTGTCCGGCGGAGCCGTCGGCCGGGCGGTAGAGGTAGCCGAACGGGTCGTCGTCCTGCGGGGCACCGCCCGCCTGGCCCTCGGGCAATCCGTTGTCGCCGGCGGTCGTCACGGTGGTCTGCTCCCCCATCCGGTGTACGCCGCGCGCGGGCGGCGCGGATCATGGACGCTGTCGTACCGGGAACCCTACCTGCCGTACCTGACAGCAGGAAAAGAACCCTTGACAACCCGTGGGTAACCTGTGCGCCGCTGGATCCTCGGCACCCGACCGATCCGCCGACCGACCCGCCGACCACCGGAAGGCCGCCGGGGAGCGCGCGGAACGCCCCTCCCGGTCAGCCCGCGCGCCGGTGCGAGCGCTCGCCGCGCGCCCCGCGCACCGCGCCGCCCCGGGCCCGCTTCTCGTCGTACATCCGCTCGTCCGCGGTGTGGAGCACCTCCTCGATGCTCATCCCGCAGCCGGCCCAGCCGATCCCCAGGCTGACCCCGACCCGCATCGCCCGTCCGTCGATCCGCATCGGCGGGATGATCGCGTTGCGCAGCCGGTGGGCGAGGTCCTTGGCCTCCTCGCGGCCGATGCCGTCGGCCAGCACCACGAACTCGTCGCCGCCCAGCCGGGCCACCGTGTCGCCGTCCCGGACCGCCCCGCTGAGCCGCCGGGCGACCTCGACCAGCACCGAGTCGCCCGCGTTGTGCCCGAACCGGTCGTTGATCGACTTGAAGCCGTCCAGGTCGCAGAAGAGCACCGCGAGCCCCTTGTCCACCGGCGCCGTCGCCCCGGAGCGGAACGGCGCGGACCAGGTGTCCCCGGAGGGCCCGTACTCGGCCGGGACCACGGCGTGCACGTGCTCCCCGTACCCCGCGCCGAGGCCGGGCAGCAGGCCGTCGGCCGGCCCGTAGCCGTGCACCGGCCCGGTGTACGGGTCCGCGCCCTCCAGTCCCTCGTACGCGGTGTGCGCGCTGTACGAGTCCGCCTGGTAGGCGTACGGCTGCGGGTAGCCGGCCTCGCCGGACATCGCGGCGGCCGCGGCGGCGGCCGGCTGCGGTTCGGCGCAGAGCCGGCGGGCCAGCCGGGCCTTGAGCTCGGCACCGTTGGGCAGGCCGGTGAGCGCGTCGTGGCTGGCCCGGTGGGCGAGCTGGAACTCGTGGCGCTTGCGGTCCTCGATGTCCTCGACGTGGGTGAGCAGGAAGCTCGGGCCCTCGGCCGCGTCCGCCACGATCGAGTTGCGCAGGCAGACCCACTGGTAGCCGCCGTCCCGCCGGGACAGCCTCAGTTCCGCCCGGCCGCTCTCGGCGCTGGTGCGTTCCAACAGGGCCCGGTCCTCGGGGTGGACGAGGTCGGCGAAGCTCTGCTGGCGCAGCACCGCGCGGGGGCGGCCGAGCAGTCGACAGAGCGCGTCGTTGACCCTGGTCAGCTGGCCGCGCCCGGCGCCGTGCAGTTCGGTGATGGCCATCCCGCTGGGGGCGTACTCGAAGGCCTGCCGGAAGCTCTCCTCGCTGGCCCGCAGCGCCTGCTGCTCCTTCTCCAGCCGGGCCAGCGCCCGTTGCATCTCGGCCCGCAGCCGGGCGTTGCCGATCGCGATGGAGGCCTGCAGCGAGAACATCTCCAGTGCCTCACGGGTCCACGCCCCGGGCCGTTTGCCGCTGCGCGGGCGGTCCACCGAGAGCACTCCGAGCAGGTCGCCGCCGGCGCTGTACATCGGGGCGAGCAGTCCGTCGGCGGGGTGCCAGTCGTTGGCGTAGACGGGCAGCGGGCCGTCCCCGATCCAGCGCGGGATGTCGCTGGCGACGGCCCAGCCGCGGTCGTACGGCAGGAAGCGCAGGGTCCCCCAGTGGTCGCTGACGCCGAGCAGCCGGTCCCAGGACTCCCGCGAGCCGACCTGGCCGAGCAGCACCGAGGGCCCGCCCATCGGGCTCTCCTCCAGCTCCCAGACGGCCGCCACCACGAGGTCGCCGTCCGGCCGGACCAGGCTGACCGCGGCGGCGTCGAAGCCGAGTCCGTGCACCGCGCCCTCGACGACGGCCTGCAGCGTGCCCGCCAGGCTGCGGGCAGCGTTGAGGTCCGCCACGACCCGGTGCAAGGTGCGGAGGGTCGCGAGACGGACGTACGGCTCCGACTCGGCTTCCATGCGGGGGCTCCCCGGCTGCTTCGGATAGTTCTTGATTGGTTATCGTCCGATTGCCAGAAGAACTGAATCACAGGGAGCACAGCGTTCGGCACGCTCGGTCAGCAATAGGGCATCACTTGTGACTTAAATCACACGACACTAATGCGTCTTTAATCAGTTCATCCGCCCCATAGCGGGACATAAAGCGCTATCGGCACATTTCTCGTGGTCGACCGCATTGGCCGCACGCTGAAGCCCACTGCACCCGCCGGTCCAGCCGCTTCACCCCTGGGAGTGACCGCATCCGGAACCGAACCGGGCCCACGCCGGTGGTCCTACGACCACGGCCCGATGCCGTCACCGGGGAGCGACGACTACCGTGCGGTACGTGCACTCGTCCCCGCAGCCCGAAGCTGCCCCCCACGCCACGCCCGACGAGTTCCGGGCCGCACTCTCCCAGCTCGCCGCCGGTGTGAGCCTGGTGACCGTCCACGACGAGGAGGACGGCGAGGACGTCGGCATGACCGCCACGTCCTTCCTCTCGGTGTCGCTGGACCCGCCGCTGGTGCTGATCTCGGTCCGCGAGGACTCCCGGACGGACGAAGTGCTCTCCCGCAACGACACCTGGGCGGTCTCGGTGCTCACCGAGGCGCAGAAGACGCTCGGCTCCCGCTTCGCCATGAAGGGCCGGCTCAGCGACCGGCTGCTGTTCGCGGAGACCCCGCACCGCCGCGGCGAGCACACCGGCGCCCCGCTGATCGAGGGCGCGCTGGCCACCGTCGAGTGCCGCACCGAACAGCGGATACCCGCGGGCGACCACACCTTGCTGGTCGGCCGCGTCCTGGAGGCCGCCGTCCCCACCCCCGGCGGCCGCCCGCTGCTGTACTTCCGCGGCGGCTACCGCACCCTGGGCTGAACCCGGCGACCGGCCGGCCCGCGCCGGCATCCGGGACGAAACGGTTCGCCGGGCCCGGCTACTCGCCCCGCGGCGAGCGCCGCCCCTGCTTCACCTCGGACCGGTGCCGCTTGTTCTCCAGCCGCCGCTCGACCATCCCCCGACTCGGCCGGGTCACCCGACGGGCCTTCGGCGGCGGCGCGCACGCCTCGGTCAGCACCGCCGACAGCCGCACCGCGGCCGCCTCCCGGTTGCGCCACTGCGAGCGGAACTCCGAGGCCTGGATCACCAGCACCCGGCCGTCCACCAGCCGGTTGGCCAGCCGCTCCAGGGCGCGCGTGCGCCACACCTCGGGCAGCGCCTTCGAGCCGGCCACGTCGTAGCGCAGCTCGACCTTGGAGTCGGAGGTGTTGACGTGCTGGCCGCCGGGGCCGGAGGAACGCGAGAAGCGCCAGACGAGCTCGGCGTCGGGGACGACCACCGACCCCCGTACGCGGATGGGCTCGGACATGCGCCCATCATCCCGCGCGACCCCCCGCCCGGTCACCCGGTTATCCGTTGCTCCCCCGCTCGCATCCGGGGCGCTCCGACCCGGCGCCGACGGTCGGCGCTCCCTTTCGGTACCGGCGGGCCGCTTCGGTCCGGGGCGGGCCCGGTTACCCGCACCCGCCCCGAGCCCCGACAATGGCCTACGTGATCGAGCTCGGCTACTCCCTCTCCAACCGCTTCCCCGACCCCCCGCAGACCGACTACCGCACCGCCCCGGTGCGCTCGCTGCGGTACGACCTGTTCTGCGGCGACGTCTACCTGGACGCGGAGGGCGCCGAACTCTCCACCCGCTGGGGATGGGTCCCGGTACTGGACTTCGCCTGGGCGCTGTGCGACATCGTCGAGCAGCTCGACCGCGACCCGGACGGCTCCCGGGCCGCCCGGGTGCAGACCGCCGACCTCGACTTCACCCAGAACACCGAGCTGCTGCGCTTCGCCCGCCGCTTCAACTGGGTCGAGGTCACCGCGACCTGGCTGCGGGACGAGCCGCCCGCCGTGGTCCGGCACAGCGAGCTGCGGCGGGAGGCCCGGGACTTCCTCCAGGACACCCTCGCCGACCTGTTCGACATGCACCCCGACCTGGCCGACAACCCGAACATCTGGACGCTGCAGGGCCGCTTCCCCCGGATCTGACGCCCGGATCCGACCGGACCGGCCATCGCTTTGCCCGCCCTTTGCCCAGGTTTGACGTCCGCGAAGAATTCACGGGATCCCCGGAACCAAGCCACCGGAGTACAGCGTTGTCCCGGGAAAGCGAACGAAGGGACTGCAATCGCCATGCCAGTGAGCCTCTCCAAGGGTGGCAACGTCTCGCTGACCAAGGAGGCCCCCGGCCTGTCCGCGGTCAGCGTCGGTCTGGGCTGGGACGTCCGCACCACGACCGGCGCCGAATTCGACCTCGACGCCAGCGCGATCGTCCTGAACGCGGACGGCAAGGTGCTCTCCAACGGGCACTTCGTCTTCTTCAACAACACCAGCTCGCCGGACAACAGCGTCGTGCACACCGGTGACAACCGCACCGGCGAGGGCGTGGGCGACGACGAGTCGATCAACGTCAACCTGGCCGGCCTGCCGGCCGAGGCCGCCAAGATCACCTTCCCGGTGACCATCTACGACGGCACCGCCCGCGGGCAGAACTTCGGCCAGGTCCGCAACGCCTACATCCGCGTGGTCAACGCGCCCGGCGGCGCCGAGATCGCCCGCTACGACCTCTCCGAGGACGCGGCCACCGAGACGGCGATGATCTTCGGCGAGCTCTACCGCAACAACGGCGAGTGGAAGTTCCGCGCGGTCGGCCAGGGCTACGCCTCCGGCCTGGCGGGCATCGCCCAGGACTTCGGCGTCCAGCTCTGACGCGGCACGGGCGGGAACGCCGAGGGGCGGGAAGTCGGTCGACTTCCCGCCCCTCGGCGTTCCGGGCCACTCAGCGCGAGGCGCGCAGCTCCGGCAGTTCGATCAGCTCGGTCTCGTCCTCGGGCGTCAGGTCCACCACGGTCGGCTCGCCCGGGTCGGCGTCCCCGGCGCGGACCGGCCGCTGCTCCGGCCGCACGCCCGCTCCGGCCTCCCGCGCCTCCTGCGCCTCGGCCCGGGCCTTCGCGGCGACCGCCTCGTCACCCACCACGTCCGCCAGGTCCGCGCGCTCCCCGAGCTCGGCGACGCTGCCCACCGCCGGCGCCGGAGCGGCCGGCCGGACCGCCGCGCCCGTACCCCGGCCGAAGAAGCTGAAGCCGTGCCCGCGCGCCTGCCCGGACTGCGCCGGCCGCGGACGCTGCCGCTCAGCCGGAGCCGGCACCTGCACCGGCGCGGCGGCCGGAGCACCGGGCGCCCCGCCCAGCTGACCGACCGTCGCGGTCAGAGCCGGGCGCAGCGGCGTGGCCCGCACCGGCGCACGGTCCGCCGGCGCCTGCGCCGGGGTGGGCACCGAGGGCGCGACCGGGGCGGGCACGGAGACCGACCCGGCCACCGGGGCCGCGGCCGACGTGGCCTCGACCGGGGCAGTGCGCGCCCGCAGCGCGACCTCCGCCCCCGCCGTACGCTCCCGCTGCGCCTCCTGCTCGGCGGCGCGCCGCTCCAGCAGCCGCAGCACGGACGCGGCGCGGACGAACGCGGCCGGGCTGGCCGGGTACTTGGGGCGGCTCGCGGCGAGTGCCCGCTGGGCCGCCTCGGCCTCCTTGAGCGCCTGCTCGGCCACCGCCACGGCCCGCTCCCGCAGCAGCCGGGCGATCTCGGTCTCGGCCTTCGCCAGCCGCGACTTCTCCGCCGTCAGCCGCCGCCCGAACCGGGTGGCCCGCTCCTCGGCGACCTCCGCCGCGTACTCGGCCTCGGCCAGCTGCTCCTCGAACCGCTCCTCGGCCCGCAACCGCTGCGCCGCTGACACCTCGGCAGCCGCCCGGGCCGCCTTGTCGCGCTGGCGCAGCAGCACCGCGAAGCCGAGCGTGGCGATCAGTGCGGCGATGCCCACCGAGCGCACCAGGACGGTGTCCTGACTGAAAAGCAGAGCGGCCAGTGCGGCGACCAGCAGTACGCCGGCGGCGGTGGGGGGAAAGACCCGGCCGAGGACGGAGGAATGACGGTGGCGTCCGCGAGACATGCCAAGAAACTAGCGTGCGAATTGGGGCCGTGTCAGCCCAGGGTCCCCCTTCGCCCTTGACAGTGCGCAGTTTTTACCGAACGTGCCCGGATTTTCACTCAAGATCACGAAAAAAGCCCTGCTCAGCGAGGTCCGCCGGGATCCGGCCGTTCCGTCAGCGGGGCGAGGCCGCCGGACCGCTCGGATCGTCGTGGTTCTCCGGCAGCTTGCACACGTGCTGGAGCCAGAGCGCCGCCGCGATCACCGCGGCCCCGGCGAGCACCGAGAGCCCGGCGGTCACCGCCTGGTCCTTGCGGGCCGACACGTCCAGCTCGCCGAGCAGGAAGATCCCGGCGCCGGCGTAGATGCCGGTGACCACCGAGGAGACCAGCGCGCTGGCCTGCCCGAGCACCACCGCCCGGGCCGCCAGCAGCGGGTCGACCCGCTTCGCGCCGGGCTGCCGATCGCGCACCGCCTTGAGCCGGGACCGCAGCGAGAGCGCGGTCGCCAGCAGGATCACCGCGACCGCCGCCAGCACCACGGGCGCGGCCGCCGGCACGGCCGGCAGCGTGTCCAGGGAGGCCCACAGCTTGGAGCCGGCCCAGGACAGCGCCGTCGTCGCGGCGGTGATGCCGATCAGCAGGCGGAGGCGAAGCAGCTTCACTCGGAGGTGGTCCTTCCAGGGGTATCAGGTCCTGTCCGGCCGATCTCGGCGGCCCGGCAAGATCGGCCGGACAGGACCTGGAGCGGGCCGCCCGCCCAGAGGCCCGGTACGACGGCGTCAGGCCACCGTACCGGGACCGGACGGGCGGACATCCACTCGTACGACCGGGCCCGGTGGCCGAGTTCCCCGGCCGACCCGGTGGACCCGACCGACCGGGCCGCCGGCCGGTCCCGCACGGTGCTACTCCGGCAGCGTCAGCCGGATGTCGTCGCGCCGCTTCACGCCCTGCGCGTCCGGGCCGCCGAGGGCCTCCAGCAACGCGCCGACCTGACCGTGCCCGGGCACCTCGGCCTCCGGCTGGGCGTCCAGCCAGGGGGCGAGCACGAAGGCCCGCTCGTGCGAGCGCGGGTGCGGCAGCAGCAGCTGCGGGTCCTCGCTGACGACGCCCTCGTAAGCCAGGATGTCGACGTCCAGGGTGCGCGGGCCCCAGCGGACCTCCCGCACCCGCCCGAAGGCGTCCTCGATCGCGTTGCCGCGCTCCAGCAGGTCCCGCGGGGGCAGCGAGGTGCGCAGCACCACGACCGCGTTGTAGTAGTTGGGCTGTTCCTCCGGGCCGCCGACGGCCGCGGTCTCGTAGATCGCCGAAACGGCCTTGATCCTCAGCCCCGGAGTGTCGGCCAGGGCGTCGACGGCACCCTGCAGGGTGTCCAGCCGGTTGCCCAGGTTGCTGCCGAGCGCGATCACCGCACAGCGCTGGCTGTGCAGCGTGGTGTCGGCGGAGTCCACCCGGCTCTCCAGGTCGAACGCGTTCGGCTCGGCGATCGGGTCACTGCTGTTCATCGAAGAAATCCCTCTGCATCGGAAACCAGGCGCGCGGTGGGGGTCATGCGCGGCCCCGGTGGATGGTCACGGTCACGTCGTCGAACGGCACGGTGATCGGGGCGTCCGGCTTGTGCACGGTGACCTCGACCTCCTCGACCGCGTCGTGCTTCAGGCACTGGTCGGCGATCCGCTGCGCCAGGGTCTCGATCAGGTCGACCGGTTCCCCGGCGATGATCGCGGTGACCTCCTCGGCCACGATGCCGTAGTGCGCCGTGCGGGTGAGGTCGTCTCCGGACGCGGCGGGGCGGGTGTCCAGGTACAGCACGAGATCGACCACGAAGGTCTGTCCCTCGACGCGCTCGCGCTCGAAGACGCCGTGGTGGCCCCGGGCTCGCAGCCCCCGCAGGGTGACGCGGTCCAGCAAACGAATCACTGCTCCCAGTCGGACGGGCCCCACCCGGGAAAAGGCATGGACGGGCAGGGCGAAGGCGGGCAGCACGCTCGCCACTCCGTTTCGAATCTACCCGCGAGCGCGGACAACGCCTGACCGTCCTACCCGGCACGAACCGTCGCCACGCGCACCGGAATGGCGATTGACGTGAACGTTCGGTGACCGCCCGGAAATTCCCCGGCGACCACCCGGCGCCGATTTCCCACGGCCCCCGGAATCAGTCCTCGTCGTCCTCGTCCCCGCTGGTCAGAACGGGTGAACCGTGGTGCGACCAGAGCTTCCACCCGGCCGGGGTGCGACGGAACAGATTGCTCGACACGACCTTTCCGCCGACCAGCGGCCCGAGTTCCCCCTCCTCCTCCGCCTCACCACCGGAGAGGATGTTCTCGGTGCACGTGACAAGGGCCACATCTCCGTGGACCTCGGCCTCGACATCGGTCAGGAAGAACTGGATGTACTCCGTGTTCATCATGATCAGCATGTACGAGCGGGTCACCTGCGCCCGCCCGCGCAGCACCGGCCAGCCGGGGTGCACGCAGACCACGCCGCCCTTGTCGTCGGCGTGCTCCGGCCCCAGCCAGGCCTCCTCGACCGCCTCGAGGTCGCCCCGCTCCAGCGCCTCGTAGAACGCCCGGTTCGCCGCGAGCACCGCCTCCAGGTCCATCTCCCGGGCCTTCCCGGCCGTCCCGCCGCTCAACCTGCCGTCACCTGTCACAGACCCTCCCTCACCCCAACAGCGCCGCGCGCTGCCAGGCCGCGACCACGCGGACGGCGTCCGCCGTACCGGACACGTCGTGCACCCGTACCGCCCAGACTCCGGCCTGGGCCGACAGCACCGAGACCGCGGCCGTCGCGTCGTCCCGCTGCCGGGCCGGGCGCAGCTCCCCGGTTCCCGGGTCGGCGAGCAGCGTACCCAGGAACCGCTTGCGCGAAGCCGCGACGAGGACGGGACGGCCGAGCGCGGTGAGCGCGTCCAGCCGGCCCAGCAGCGCCCAGTTGTGCTCGGGGGTCTTGGCGAAGCCGAGCCCGGGGTCGAGGATCAACTGGTCCTCCTTGACCCCGGCGGCCAGCAGCGCCTCCATCCGCGCGGTCAGCTCGGCGACCACGTCCCGTACGACGTCCTGGTAGACGGCCAGCCGGTCCATGTCGGCGGACTGCCCGCGCCAGTGCATGACCACGAAGGGCGCGCCGGTCTCGGCGACCACCCGGGCCATCGCCGGGTCGGCGAGGCCACCGGAGACGTCGTTGACGATCGCGGCGCCGGCCTCCACGGCCCGCTCGGCGACCGAGGCCCGCATGGTGTCGACGGACACCAGCACCCCGGCGTCGGCCAGCTCGCGCACCACCGGCAGCACCCGGCGCAGCTCCTCCTCCTCGGGCACCCGCGCCGAGCCGGGCCGGGTGGACTCGCCGCCGACGTCCACCAGGTCGGCGCCGCGGGCCCGCAGCGCCAGCCCGTGGGCGATCGCCCTGGCGGGGTCCGACCACAGCCCGCCGTCCGAGAAGGAGTCCGGCGTGACGTTGACCACGCCCATCACGGCGCAGCGGTCGAGCCGCGGTAGTCCGGCCGGCAGCGAGAAGGACGGCGAGTTGCTCATGCCCCCATTATCGAACGGGGCCCCCGCCGAGGGTTCTCGGCGGGGGCCCCGGACGGTGCGAGGTGCCTCAGGCGGCCTCGCCGACCTCGCGGGTCGACGGGACGGGCATCAGGCCCTGACGCTGGCGCTTGCGGCCGAAGCGCGGCATGCCCAGGGTGATGAAGGCCTCCGCCTGCATCGCGGCGAAGCCGATCCGCGGCAGGTCCCGGGTGCTCGGGAAGACCAGGAAGCGCGGCTCCCACTCGGGCTGGAACTTGGCGTTGAACTTGTACAGCGACTCGATCTGGAACCAGCGCGACAGGAACACCAGCAGTCCGCGCCAGGCCCGCAGCACCGGGCCGGCGCCGATCCGCTCGCCGCGGGCCAGCGCCGAGCGGAACATCGCGAAGTTGAGCGACACCCGGCGGATGCCCAGGGCACCCACCTCCTGCAACGCGGCGACGATCAGCAGCTCGTTCAGGCCCGGGTCGGCGGCACGGTCGCGGCGCATCAGCTCCAGCGAGATGCCGTCCGGCCCCCAGGGCACGAAGTGCAGCACGGCCTTCAGGTCGTCGCCGCTCTCCCCCTCCTCCGGGGCCTTGTGGGCGGTGACCACCACGCAGTCGTCGTCCAGCGGGTCGCCGAAGCGGCCCAGGGCCATCGAGAAGCCGCGCTCGGTGTCGGTGCCGCGCCAGCGGGCGGCGGCGTCGGCGATCCGGTACTTCTCCTCGACGGTGAGGTCGGAGACCCGGCGCACCTTGCAGGAGTAGCCGTTGCGCTCGATCCGCTTGACCATCTGGCGAACGTTGCGCATGGCCCGGCCGGAGAGCGAGAAGGCACCGGTGTCGACGATCGCCTCGTCGCCCAGCTCCAGCGCGTCCAGGCCCGCCTCACGGGTCCAGACCTCGCCGCCGACCTCGCTGCAGCCCATCACGGCCGGCACCCAGGCGTGCTCGCGGGCCTCGGCCATGAACACCTTGATCGCGCCCGGCCAGGCCTCGACGTCGCCGACCGGGTCACCGGAGGCGAGCATCACGCCGGAGACCACCCGGTAGGAGATGGCGGCCTTGCCGGTGGGCGAGAACAGCACGCTCTTGTCACGGCGCAGCGCGAAGTAGCCGAGCGAGTCGCGCTCGCCGTGCCGCTTGAGCAGCTCGCGGACCTTCTCCTCGTCCTCGGCGGTGAGCTCCGGCTTCGGCTTGCCCGGGCGCAGCGCCAGGTAGGCGGTGGTGAAGGCGGTCAGCAGGCCGAGGCCGCCGAGCAGGTAGGCGACCAGGTCGGACATCCGCTCGTTGGTGTAGCGGACGGGGCCCTCGAAGCCGAACAGCCCGTACCCGACGTGCTGCAGCCGCTCGGACAGCCCGGGGTGGCCGAGCTCGTACCGGGTGCGGGTGCTCACGATCAGCAGACCGAGCAGCACGCTGAAGGTACCCATCACGACCAGGTTGACCACCGCGCCCCAGCGGGTGCGCGGGTCGGCCTTGGCGTAGAACTCGCGCTGGTGCACCAGCATCACGGCGAGCACCACCAGCGAGACGACCGCGGGGCCGATCTGGTGCCAGCGCACGATGTGCAGCGCGGCGCTGAGCGGCAGCAGCACGCAGACCGCGCGCCAGGCCCGCCGCTTGCGCCGGCGCAGCGCGTGCGCCAGCGGCACCAGCAGGATGCCGACCATCAGCGTGCCCACCGCGGCCAGGCTGGTGGTGCCGCCCGGCAGCTGCCCGGCGAAGGTGTGCATCTTGGTGTGCCGGAGCTTGGGGAACACCGCGCTCGCGATGTCCACCAGCCCGATCAACAGACAGGCGTAGCCGACCGCGCCGGGGAGCCAGGCCCTCGGGACGGCGGCCGCCTGGTTGCGCAGCGTCTGCAGACCGCGCCGACGGCGCGGCGGCTGCTCGGGGCTCGGCTCAACGGACACGGGAACGCTCATGGGAGCTCAGCGTAGAGGCTGCGGGGCGGTGTCCGTTCACTCCGGGGGAGCACGTGTGATGGACCTTCATGCCTATTCCTTCATCAGGCAATGCGCATACCAAGGATCCGGAAACGGACGGTAATCCGGTGCCGTGGGCGCGCTGCGGGTTGGGCCGGGGTGGAAGCCGTGGGCCCGCCGCCGCGTGGCGGCACAGGGCCCTCCGGTACGTGGTACGTACGGTGGACGCCGCATTCTAGGGCGCCGGTTGCCCCGGACCTCCCCCCACCCTCCCGACGCCGCCGGGGTGCCCGGACAGCCTAGCTGCGGTGGCCCGGCCTGACGCCCCGCCAGACGATGAAGCCTGCATCGACAGCGTCCCACCGGAAGGCCGACCGCATGGAACTGACCAGCGACGTGCTGGTGAACTCACTGCTCGCCCTCGGAGCGGCGGCCCTGGTCACCACCTTGTGGATCTGGCCCCGGCTGGCCCGGCAGCGCCCGCTGCCGGTACTCGGCCGGATCGGCCTGCTGACAGTCGTTCAAGTCTCGATCCTCGCGGTGCTGGCGCTGTCGGTGAACAACTCCTTCGGGTTCTACACCTCCTGGGACGACCTGCTCAACCCCGGCGGCGCCAAGCTCGCGCTGGCCGGCAACGAGAACCACAACGGCACCCCGGTCTCCGAACAGCTGGTCCAGCCGACCAACGAGGGCGGCCTGGAGGGGGTCTCCAACCTGCCCAAGGGCACGCCGGAGGAGGTCGGCAAGGTCGAGTCGGTCCGGGTCAACGGCAAGGACACCGGCTTCTCCGACCAGATGTTCGTCTACCTGCCGCCCGAGTACTTCGACCCGAAGTTCGCCCTGGTCCGCTTCCCGGCCGTGGTGGCCCTCGCCGGGTTCCCGGGCACCACCCTGAACCTGATGAAGGAGCTGCCGCTGCTGCAGACCGCGATCGAGCTGCAGCGCTCCGGCAAGATGCCGCCGACCGTCCTGGTGATGGCCCGCCCGGCGGTCACCCCGTCCCGGGACACCGAGTGCGTGGACGTCCCCGGCGGGCCGCGCACCGAGACCTGGTTCGTCAAGGACCTGCCCGAGGCGCTGCACAGCGCCTACCGGCTCGGCCGCTCGGCCGGCTCATGGGGCGTGTTCGGCTACTCCACCGGCGGCAGCTGCGCGATGCGCCTGTCGATGCGCTTCCCGGACGTCTACGGCAACGCGGTCGGCCTGCACGGCGACTTCTCGGTGCGCCAGGACCAGTACACCGGCGGCGACCTCTTCAACGGTGACAAGGCGCTGGCCCAGCAGCACGACCTCGGCTGGCGGCTGCAGAACCTCCCGGCCCCGCGGCTCAACCTGCTGGTGGTCTCCACCCGCAAGGAGGGGGACTACCCGCAGACCGTCCAGTTCGTCGACCAGGCCACCCAGGTCGCGGCCGCCAACCCGCAGTTCAAGGTGGAGTCGCTGTACCTGGACGACGGCGGGCACAACTTCGACAGCTGGACCAGGGAGCTGCCCGCCTCGCTCGAATGGCTGGGCTCCCACCTCGGTTAGCACGGACGGGTGACTACCCGCCGGTCGGCCAGCCCGGCCGGCGACTCGGGGGGACGTATCGCGACCGCCCGTCCGACCCCGGGCGGGCGGTCGCCCCGGATCCGCGCAGGAGGCGCCGTGCTGAGTACCAGATCGCTGTTCGACGAGATCTACCGGAACGACCAGGCGTACCAGCTGTTCTGCAGCATCGCGGCCGACGGGGAGGACCAGGGCGGCTGGGAGAACGAGCGGATCACCGCCCTCACCCGGGATCCGGTGCTCGCCCCGAAGATCGCCCGGCACGGCGCGGACGAGCGCAAGCACGGCCGGATCTTCAACCAGCTGCTGCACAAGCGCGGCCTGTCCAAGGTACCCGTCCCGGACGACGCCGACTACTGCATGCTGCTGGAGCGCCTGGGCGTCGGCCTCTCCCACGAACGGCTGAACAGCGACGCCCCGCTGACCGACCGCGAGATCATCACCTACCTCGCGCACAGCCGGGTCACCGAGCAGCGCGCGGCCGAGCAGATGCGCCAGCTGGTCCGGGTGTACGAGGACAACCCCGAGCTGGGCCGGGCGATGCGGATGATCTCCGCCGACGAGGACAACCACCTCGCGTACTGCCACGAGGAGCTGCTGCGGCTGAGCGCCGAGGGCCACGGCCCGTACATCCGGCACGTCCTGGAGACCAGTGCCCGCGGCGAGATCCGCACCCACCGGGACGTCGGGCTGGCCGTCACCGCCCGGATGGCCCGGATCCTGCGCTGGTCGCGCTGGCGGCTGACCGTGGTCACCCTCGGGGTGCACGCGCTCTACCTGTACGACCGGGCCTTCGGCTGGCGCCGGATGGTCACGCTGCGGATGCCGGAGCGCCGCAACGCACTGGGCACCCCGGCTCCGCCGCATGCGGAGCCCGAGGTGCCCTGAGTCGTCGCCGGACCGCGGTCCGGTCCCGCCTATCGACCAATGATGAGGCTCATCGCCTCGGCCCGGGTGGCCGGGTCGCGCAGCTGGCCGCGGACGCAGGAGGTGATGGTCTTGGCCCCGGGCTTGCGGATGCCGCGCATCGACATGCACATGTGCTCGCACTCGATCACGACGATCGCCCCGCGCGGTTCCAGGATCCGCATCAGCGCGTCGGCCACCTGGCTGGTCAGCCGTTCCTGCACCTGGGGGCGGCGGGCGTAGACGTCGACCAGCCGGGCGAGCTTGGACAGGCCGGTGATCTTGCCGCTGGTGGACGGGATGTACCCGACGTGCGCCACGCCGCGGAACGGCACCAGGTGGTGCTCGCAGACCGAGGTCAGCTCGATGTCCTTGACCAGCACCATCTCGTCGTGGCCGAGGTCGAAGGTGGTGGTCAGGACCTCCTCGGGCTCCTGCCACAGGCCCGCGAATATCTCCTTGTAGGCCCGCGCGACCCGGGCCGGCGTCTCCAGCAGGCCCTCACGGTCCGGGTCCTCCCCGACGGCGAGGAGCAGCTCGCGGATGGCGTTCTCGGCCCGCTTCTGGTCGAAGGCACCGACGGCGGGCGGACCGTCGAGCGTCACCGGGTCGATCATGCGGGCCTCGCTTACTCGTGGGAAGACTCTGGCTGAACAGCACGGATGCCGCGCCTCCAGGGTACAAACCCTGGTGACGCGGCATCCATTCCCTACGGTGGCCGAAATCAGCTCTCGGTCGGCGGCTCGGTGGCCGGCAGCGGCGGGAGCTTCACGATGTCGACCGGCGCGGTGTCCGAGGCGGCGGCCCCGTTGGTGAGCGCCAGCTCCTTCGGCGACTGCACCGGCGGCCGGGTGGACGGCGTGCGGCGGGCGGAGCCCGTCCAGGCCGGCCGGGCCGGGCGCTTGACGATCGGGGCGAAGATCTCGGCGATCTGCTCCTTGTTCAGGGTCTCCTTCTCCAGGAGTTCCAGAACCAGGTTGTCGAGCACGTCACGGTTCTCGACCAGGATCTCCCAGGCCTCGTTGTGCGCGCTCTCGATGAGCTTCTTGACCTCTTCGTCGACCAGCCCGGCGACCTCTTCCGAGTAGTCGCGCTGGTGGCCCATCTCGCGGCCCAGGAAGGGCTCCGAGTTGTCGTTGCCGAACTTGATCGCACCCAGGCGCTCGGTCATGCCGTACTGGGTGACCATGGCCCTCGCCGTGGCGGTGGCCTTCTCGATGTCGTTCGAGGCACCGGTGGTCGGGTCGTGGAAGACCAGCTCCTCCGCCGCACGCCCGCCCAGCATGTAAGCCAGCTGGTCGAGCATCTCGTTGCGGGTGGTGGAGTACTTGTCCTCCTCCGGCAGCACCATGGTGTAGCCGAGGGCCCGACCGCGGGACAGGATGGTGATCTTGTGCACCGGGTCGCTGTACTGGCAGGCCGCCGCGACCAGGGCGTGACCGCCCTCGTGGTACGCGGTGATCTTCTTCTCCTTGTCGGACATGATCCGCGTGCGCTTCTGCGGACCGGCCACGACGCGGTCGATCGCCTCGTCCAGGATGCCGTTGTCGATCAGCTTCTTGTCCGAGCGGGCGGTCAGCAGCGCGGCCTCGTTGAGGACGTTCGACAGGTCCGCGCCGGTGAAGCCGGGGGTGCGCTTGGCGACGGCCGACATGTCGACGTCGGGCGCGATCGGCTTGCCCTTCTGGTGCACCTTGAGGATGTCCAGACGGCCCTGGAGGTCGGGGCGCTCCACCGCGATCTGGCGGTCGAAGCGGCCCGGGCGCAGCAGCGCCGGGTCCAGGATGTCGGGGCGGTTGGTCGCCGCGATCAGGATCACGCCGCCCTTGACGTCGAAGCCGTCCATCTCGACCAGCAGCTGGTTGAGGGTCTGCTCGCGCTCGTCGTGGCCACCGCCGAGGCCCGCACCGCGGTGCCGGCCGACGGCGTCGATCTCGTCGACGAAGATGATCGCCGGGGCGTTCGCCTTGGCCTGCTCGAACAGGTCGCGGACGCGGCTGGCGCCGACGCCGACGAACATCTCGACGAAGTCGGAACCGGAGATCGAGTAGAACGGCACCCCGGCCTCGCCCGCGACGGCACGCGCCAGCAGGGTCTTGCCGGTACCGGGCGGGCCGTAGAGCAGCACACCCTTGGGGATCTTGGCGCCGACCGCCTGGAACTTGGCCGGCTCCTGCAGGAACTCCTTGATCTCGTGGAGCTCCTCGACCGCCTCGTCCGCGCCGGCGACGTCGGCGAAGGTGGTCTTCGGGGTGTCCTTGGTCAGCAACTTGGCCTTGGACTTGCCGAACTGCATGACCCTGGAGCCGCCGCCCTGCATCTGGTTCATCAGGAACAGGAAGACCAGGACGATGATCACGATCGGCAGCATCGACAGCAGCAGGCTGACGAAGGTGCTCTGCTTCTCCGGGCTGACGGTGTAGCCCTCGGTGAGCGAACTGCTCTTGTCGTTCATCTGCGACTGCAGCTTGTCGGCGATCGCGACGCCCTGGTCACCGATGTACGAGGCCTGGAACTTGGTGCCGGAAGGGGCCTTGCCCGTACCGGCCGGGGACAGCGTGGCGCCGTCCTTCAACTGGATCTTGATCGTGTTCGAGTCACCGGTGGTGATCTGCGCCGACTTGACGTTGTGCGCGTCGATCGCCGCGACAACTTGACCGGTGTCGACCGTCTTGTAGCCGTTCGAGTCCGAAACGACCTGCATCAGTACGATGACGGCGAGGACGGCCAGCACGATCCACATGATCGGCGCACGGAAGTATCGCTTGACGTCCATCCATGCGGGGCGTTGCCGCCCCGTCCCTCCTGCCACTCAGCGGCGCCGGCTGGCTGTGGGCCGCGGCGCATCCGGTCGATGCTCATGTGAAGAGCGGTTTATTGGACCGTACCGCAGTCGGACCCGCCCATGGCGGGAGCACGGCGACACGGCTGTCGTTCTTTGTCCCCCCGGGTCCAACGGGCGGGAACGGCCTACTGTTCCCACCCGTAGCCCGAACGGGCCCTCAGCCGCCGTAGACGTGCGGAGCGAGGGTGCCGATGAAGGGCAGGTTACGCAGCTTCTCCGCGTAGTCCAGGCCGTAGCCGACCACGAACTCGTTGGGGATGTCGAACCCGACGTACTTCACGTCGATCTCGACCTTGGCCGCGTCCGGCTTGCGGAGCAGGGTGCAGACCTCGAGCGAGGCCGGGCCGCGCGAGCCCAGGTTGCCCAGCAGCCAGGACAGCGTCAGGCCGGAGTCGATGATGTCCTCGACGATCAGGACGTCCCGGCCGGCGATGTCGGTGTCCAGGTCCTTCAGGATCCGCACGACGCCGGAGGACTTGGTACCCATGCCGTACGAGGAGACGGCCATCCAGTCCATGGTGACCTGCGAGTGCAGGGCCCGGGCGAGATCGGCCATGACCATCACGGCCCCCTTGAGGACGCCGACGATCAGCAGGTCCTTGCCTGCGTAGTCCCGGTCGATACGCTCGGCCAGCTCCTGGAGCTTGGCGTCGATCTCGTCCTTGCTGATGAGCACCTTCGCGAGGTCAGCGCCCATGTCGTTCTGGTCCACCGGGGATACGTCCTCAAACGTTCGGGGTCTGTGTGGCCGGCGGCCGGCTCCCCCGGGACATGCCTCGCCCTCAGTCGCCCTGCCGCCGAAAGACCAGCGTGCCACACCTGCGGGTGGCCTCGACGCCCCCGGGTAGGTGCAGCGGCCCCTGGCCCCGCCATCCGGTGACCAGCAGGTCCACCGTCTCCAGGTGCCGGGCGAAGAGGTCCCCGGCCGGACAGCCCGCGCGGAGCGCGGCCCGGCGCAGCACCCGGCGCCGCACCGCGGACGGCAGTTCGGCCAGTTTCACGGCGTCCAGGGCGCCCTCGCCCGTACGGAGGTCGCGTTCGGCCAAGGAGGCCCACTGGTCGAGGGCGTCGGCGTCGTCGCGGAACAGCCGGGCGGTCCGGGCCAGCGCCTCCACCACGCCGCCGCCGAGGTGCTTCTCCAGCACCGGCAGCACCTCGTGGCGGACCCGGGAGCGGGTGTAGGCGGGATCACAGTTGTGCGGGTCGTCCCAGACCGGGATCGCCTGGGCGGAGCAGGCCTGCCGGGTGGCCGCCCGGTCCAGCTCCAGCAGCGGGCGGCGGTAGCGGCCCTTCTGGGCGGGCATCCCGGCCAGCGAGCGGGAGCCGGAACCGCGGGCCAGGCCCAGCAGCACCGTCTCGGCCTGGTCGTCCCGGGTGTGGCCGAGCAGCACCGCGATCGCGCCGTGGCGCTCGGCGGCCTCGTCCAGGGCGGCGTAGCGGGCGTCCCGGGCGGCGGCCTCCGGGCCGCCGGAGCGGCCGACCAGCACCGGGACCGCCTCGACCGGGTCCAGGCCCAGCGAGCGCAGGCGCTCGGCGACCTGGGCGGCCCGGTCGGCGGAGCCGGCCTGGAGGCCGTGGTCGACGGTGACGGCACCGACCCGCAGGCCGATCTTGGGGGCCTCGAAGGCGGTGGCGATGGCCAGCGCCATCGAGTCCGCGCCGCCGCTGACGGCGACCAGGACCAGCGGCGAGCCGGGCGCGGCCGGGGTGCGGGGCAGCCCGGAGGGGTGGCGGGCGGCGTTGCCGATCAGGGTGGTGCCGACGGCGGCACCCACCAGTGGCGCTCCGGCCGGGCGCTCGCGGGGCTCGCGCACGGGCGCGGTGAAGGTGGTACCGGCCTCGGCGGCGAGGTCGGTGAGCGTGCGGCGAACGGCCAGGCGTATCGCGGCGACTGCGGGGTGAGGGCCCACGGCGGACGACTCCTCGACGGAGGGGACAGGACTGCGGCGGGCGGCCGGAACCGCGCACCAGCATTGCGCCGCGTTACCGGGCGCTCACAGATGGTGGCAGATAGTGGGGACCCACTACGCCACCCGCGCCACCGGTACGACCACCGTCCCACGTTCGGGTGAATGGAGAAACGTATCTTCACCCACGCTCTGCACGATTGGACCACTCGTACGAGCGGGTTTGACCGCCGCCGACCGACGGCGGTCCCACTGCGCGCCGGGATTGCCCGATCGGGCCCCCGGGGTCCCTCAGCGGGCGACCCGGGCGACCCAGGCGGCCGGGTCGTGGATCTCGTCCTTGGTCGGCAGGGTGTTCGGGGACGTCCACACCCGGTTGAAGCCCTCCATGCCGACCTGCTCCACCACGGCCCGGACGAACACCGCGCCGTCCTGGTACTGCCGCAGCTTGGCGTCCATGCCGAGCAGTCGGCGCAGCACCAGGTCGAGCCGGTTCGCCCCGCGGTCGCGGCGCTGCTGGAACTTCTCCCGGATCTCCGCGACCGTCGGCACCACCGCCGGGCCGACGCCGTCCATCACCACGTCCGCGTGACCCTCCAGCAGCGACATCACCGCCGTCAGCCGGCCCAGGATCTCGCGCTGCGCGGGCGACTGGACGATCTCCAGCAGGGTCCCTGCCGGGGCGCCGTCCCGGCCCTCCCGGCCGCCCGCCCCCGGAAGCCCGCCGCCCAGCACGCCCGCCGCGTCGCGCAACCGGTCCAGCAGCGCACCCGGGTCCACGTCCGTCTCGGCCAGGAAGGACTGCACCTCGGACTGGATGTGGTCACGCAGCCAGGGCACCGCGGTGAACTGGGTGCGGTGGGTCTCCTCGTGCAGGCAGACCCAGAGCCGGAAGTCGGACGGGTCGACGTCCAGCTCGCGCTCGACGTGCACGATGTTCGGCGCCACCAGCAGCAGTCGGCCCGGGCCCGGGCTCTCCGGGCCCAGCCGCGGCTTGTCGAACAGCGCCGCCGGGCTGTCCGGCGCCTCCAGCGAGGGCTCGGCCGGGGCGAAGGTCTCGTACTGGCCCAGCACCTTCGTCGCCAGGAACGCCAGCAGCGCACCGACCTCGATCCCGGTGGCCTTCTCCCCCACCGCCCCGAAGACGCCCGCCGCCGCGCTGTTCGCCCGCCGTGCCTGGAGCTTCTCCACCAGCGGCTGGACCACGGTGCGGAAGCCCGCCACGTTCGCCCGCACCCAGCCCGGACGGTCCACCACCAGCACCGGCGTCGCGGCGGCCGCGGCCAGGCTGCTCGACCGCATCCCGGTGAACGCCCGCACGTGCTCCTCGGCCTCCAGCGCGTGCCGGCGCAGCTCGGCGACGACCGCCGCCGCCTCCGCCCGGCTCACCTCCGGCCCCGGCCGCACCAACCTGGTCGCGGTTGCGACCGCGAGATTCCAGTCGACCATGTCAGCCCCGCCACTCGCGCTCGTCATGCCCTCACCGTACGTGCTCACCACCACCGACGGCAGCCATCGGATCCCAACACCGACCCACCCTCCTCCCTGCCCTTCCCCGGCCCCCGCGAACCCGCCCGGCGGCTCCCCCGAAGGGCCCGGAAGCCCTCGCCGACCGGCCGGGCGCGGAAGGGGGGTGGGGGCTCAGTGGCAGCCGCAGGAGGTGAGGCGGGCGGCGATCCGGTCCATGGCGGCACGGGCGGTGTCGGCGGGGGCGGCGGTGCGGGTCATGACGGCGAAGGCGAGCAGGCGGCCGTCGGCGTCGACGACGGTGCCGGCCAGGGTGTTGACGCCGCTGAGGGTGCCGGTCTTGGCGCGGATCAGGCCGGCCGCGTCGGCGGCGCCGGAACCGGAGCCGTAGCGCTTGTTGAGGGTGCCGGTGAAGCCCGCGACCGGGAGGCCGGTGAGCACCGGGCGCAGGGTGGGGTGCTGGTCGGAGCCGGCCAGGGCGAGCAGCTTGACCAGCACGGCGGGCGGGATCTCGTTGTCCGGGTGCAGGCCGCTGCCGTCGTGGAGGACCACGCCGGTCATCGGCACGCCGAGCTTGGCCAGCTCCTGGGTGACGGCGGTCGCCGCACCCTCGAAGCTGGCCGGCTGGTGACCGGCGAGGGCGACCTGGCGGGCGATCGCCTCGGCGAGCTGGTTGTCCGAGGTGGTCAGCAGGCGCTCGACCAGCCGGGCGACGGTGGGCGAGTCGACCTTGCCGAGGACGGGGGCGTCGGCGGCGGCCGGGGCGGCGGCCGGCTTGGCCTTGCCCTCGACGGTGACGCCCTGGGCGGCGAGCATCGTGGCGAAGGCCGTGGCGGCCGCGCCCGCCGGGTCGGCGACCCGGGCCGGGGCGTCCTCCCTGCTCTTCGGGTCGGTCTTCGCCTCGTCCACCATCAGCGGGACGACCAGGGCGATGTTCTGGTTGTCCGGGTTCCGGTGCTGCGGGCTGCCGCTGTACAGGGACAGGTCGTAGTCCAGCTTGACCGTGGTGGTGCCGGTCGCCTTGAGGGCGGTGGCGGTCTGCCGGGCGAGGGCCTCCAGCGAGGCGGGGGCGGTGTCGGCGTCGGCGGGCTGGCCGCCGATCTGCACCTGGTCGGCGGGCAGCGCGGTGAGCGTCGGGTCCCCGCCGCCGACCAGGGTCACGGTGCCCGGGTCCGCGCCGCGGACCACCCGGGTGGTGAGCCGGGTGTCTGCGGGGATCAGCGACAGGGCCGCGACCGTGGTGGCCAGCTTGGTGGTGGAGGCGGGGGTCGCCGGGGTGTTCTCCCCGGAGCCGTACAGGAGTCGGCCGTCGGCGGCGTCCGCGACGGCGATCGTCACGGTACCCAGGCTCTTGTCGCCGAGGGCGGGGGCGAGCGCCTGCTGGAGGCCCTGCGTCGTGGGGACGGCGGCGGCCTCCGGGCCGCTGCCGGCGGTGGCCAGGACGGCGCCCGCCCCGGGCGCCGGGCGCGCGGTCGGCGAAGCGCTGTCACCGGGCGTGGTGCTCGGCGACCCGTTCCGGCGGGCGGGCCCGGTGGAGCTCTGGCCCGGACCGGGCCTGGTCTTCCCGTGGTCGCCCTTGCGGCCGTCGCGACCCCCCTGGTCGCCCTGGCCGCCCTGGTCGCCCTGGCCGTTGTCGTCCTCGCCCGGCCCCGCGCTGTGCCCGGCCGCACCGGGAGACGGCTGCGCGTACGCACCGCCCGCGCCCAGCACCGTTCCGGCGACCAGCAGGGCCGCTCCGAACAGTCCGGCCGCCCTCCCCCTGCGACGGCGCGCCGCCCCCACCCCAGCTCCCACCGACCGGCCCCTTTCCCGAGCACTCACTCCCGTAGGAGACACTTGGATTCTGTCAGTCCCTACCTTGGAGGAACCGTTGGAGTTCGACGTCCTTATCGAAATCCCGAAGGGCTCTCGTAACAAGTACGAGGTCGACCACGAGACCGGTCGGCTGCGGCTCGACCGGATGCTCTTCACCTCGACCCGCTACCCGGCCGACTACGGCTACGTCGAGGGCACGCTCGGCGAGGACGGCGACCCGCTGGACGCCCTGGTCATCCTGGACGAGCCGACCTTCCCGGGCTGCCTCATCAAGTGCCGCGCCATCGGCATGTTCCAGATGACCGACGAGGCCGGCGGCGACGACAAGCTGCTGTGCGTCCCGGCGACGGACCCGCGCTGGGAGCACCTGCGCGACATCCACCACGTGTCGGAGTTCGACCGCCTGGAGATCCAGCACTTCTTCGAGGTCTACAAGGACCTGGAGCCGGGCAAGTCCGTCGAGGGTGCCAACTGGGTCGGCCGCGCCGAGGCCGAGGCCGAGGTCACCGCTTCGATCAAGCGCCTCGCGGAGCAGGGCGGCCACTGAGCCGTCGTTCCGATCTCGTTCGCTCCCCGTTCGATCGGGGGAGTTCGAGGTAGGTCGGGACAGCCTGGGCCGGGGTCCGCGGATTCGTCCGCGGGCCCCGGCCCCTGTCGTTTCCGGGGGCGATGGCCGTACGGTCTTACCGACAGGCTGTCGGCAAGAGCATCGACTTAGGTTAGCCTGACTAAATCTAGGGTCGATCCCGATCCCAGGAGGCCGCATGACCACGCCCGAGCCCACCCCGTTCTCCACGGTGCTCCGCACCGCGAGCAGCGAGGAGCACGAGGCCGCGGAGCAGTCCTCGTTCATGAGTCGCCTGCTGGGCGGACAACTCGGGATCGAGGCCTACGCCGACCTCACCGGCCAGCTCTGGCACGTCTACCGTGCCCTGGAGAGCCGGGCCGGGCAGCTCGCGGACCACCCGCTGGCCGGGCCCTTCATCGACGGGGCGCTGCTGCGCACCGCCGCCGTCGAGCGCGACCTGGCGCACCTGCGAGGCCCCGACTGGCGGGACGGACTGGCCCCGCTGCCGGCCACCACCGCCCTGGTCACCCGGATCGAGGAACTGGCCGCCGAGTGGCCGGCCGGGTACCTGGCCCACCACTACACCCGCTACCTGGGCGACCTCTCCGGCGGCCAGATCATCCGCGGCGTGGCCGAGAAGACCTGGGGCTTCGAGCGCAAGGGCGACGGCGTGCGGTTCTACGTCTTCGAGGAGATCGACAACCCGGCCGCCTTCAAGCGGGAGTACCGGGCCAAGCTGGACGCGGCGGGCGCGGCGATGGACGAGGTGGAGCGGCGCCGGGTGGTCGAGGAGTGCAAGCGGGCCTTCGTGCTCAACGGGGCGGTCTTCCACGACCTGGACGCCGGCTATCCGCTGAGCGCCTGAGGCCCCCGCGCCCCGGAACCGGCCCCGGCGAGCGGGCGCGGGTGGCGCCGGCCCGGGCGCCGGCCCAGCGCGCCCCGCTGCCGCCGGTTCAGTCCTCCAACCGGAAGCCGACCTTGAGGTACACCTGGTAGTGCTTGACCCGGCCGTCCTCCAGGTGGCCCCGGACCTGCCCGACCTCGAACCAGTCGAGGTTGCGCAGCGTCCGGGACGCCCTTTCCACCCCGTTGCGGATCGCGGCGTCGACGCTCTCGGTCGAGGACCCGACGATCTCGGTCACCCGGTACACGTGGTCGGTCATGGCGGACTCCCTCAGCTGTGCGACGGCCCCCGGTCCACCGTGCACCGCCCCGGGGCCGCCCGCACCCCGGCGGCCGCCGCGACCGCCGGTGCGGGCGGCCGGGGCCGGCCAGGGCGTGTCCGACAAGTCGCGTCGGATCAGCGCGCGGCGTCGGGGTGCGGGCATCGCAAGGCGGAGGAGGGAGTCCGTGCGGCGGGGGGCACTTCCCGGCCGAAGGCCGGGGGCCGTCGGCGACCGACGACAACGCGGCGAGGCGCGTGCCCCGGCGTCGCGCGCCCGGCGGGAATCGTCAGACGCCCTAAAACGCCGCCCGGACCAGCCCGACCGGGGCGCCGCCGCCGAGCAGCGGGGCCGCGCCGATCCGCTCCACGGTGTCGTCCGCGCCGGTCACGCCGAGCCGGCGCAGGGCCGCCGCGAGCACCGGGCCGCGGGCCCGCTCCGCGCCGTCGTCGATCTTGAAGCCGAGCGCCCGGCCGTCCGGCAGCGCGACCAGTTGGACGGCCTCGGCGCCCATCTTGGACAGCGCGCCCGGGAGGGCCCGCATCAGCCAGGTGTCGGCCCGACGGGTGCCGGCCACGTACTCGGGGTGGGTGCGCATGGCGTCGGCCACCCGGCGCTGCGCGGTGCCCTCGGCGGCCAGCACCAGGCTGCGGTAGCCGCGGGCCAGGCCGGTCAGCGAGACGGCCAGCAGCGGGGCGCCGCAGCCGTCCACCCCGGTGTGCCCGGGGGTCTCGCCGGTGGCCTCCGCCAGGGCCTCGCGGGCCAGCTCCTGGATCGGGTGCACCGGGTCGAGGTAGCCCTCGGTGTCCCAGCCGTTGGCGACGCAGGCGGCCAGCCAGCCGGCGTGCTTGCCGGAGCAGTCCATCAGGATCGGGGCGCGCCGGCCGCCGGCCGCGAGCAGCAGCTCCGCCTCGGTCTCGTCCAGCGGGAGGTCGGCCGGGGTGCGCAGGGCCGACTCGTCGAGGCCGGCCGAGCCGAGGATGGCCCGCACACCGTACAGGTGAAACGATTCTGCAGAGTGACTGGAGGCCGCCAGCGCCAGCAGCTCGCCCTCGATCGCCAGCCCGGCCCGCAGGGTGGCCACCGCCTGGAACGGCTTGGCCGTGGAGCGCGGGAAGACCGGCGCGTCGGGGTCACCGAGCGCGAACTCCACCGAGCCGTCGGCGGCGAGCAGGACCAGCGAGCCGTGGTGACGGCCCTCGGTGAAGCCCGAGCGTATGACCTCGGCGAGCACGGGCGGGTTGGCGGACTGGGACATCGGGGAGCCTTCCGGGGGCGAGGGTGTGGGCCGGGAGGAAGCCGGAGTCCCACCCGCCCGCGACGCCTCAGCCGGTCAGAGCGGCCTCTCCGAGAGCAGGTCGTCGACCCGTGCTTCCCCATCACGGTACCTGCGGGTGATCTCGGCATTGCAACCGTCGGCCGTCCGCAGCAGCCGCTGGCGCCGGCCGGACACCTCGCGCTCGTGCGCCCGCAGCCGTTCCAGGGCGGCCAGCAGCTCCTCGGCCGGGTGGGCCGCCAGGTCGGCGAGCTGGACGTCGCCCATCAGAGCGTCCGCCTCCAGCTGCGACTCCTGGGTGCGCGGCGGGCCGAGGGTGACGTGCCGGGCCGAGCGCCGCACGGTGGAGGGCGCGTCGGTCAGGATGGCCGGCAGCCGGTCCAGCAGGTCGCCGCCGGGCTCCTCGCCGGCCGCCCGGGCGGGGTGGACCGGGCCGCCGCCGGGGCGCCGGTCCAGTTCGGCGCGCAGGATGTCCATCCGCCCGTGCAGCAGCCGCCGCAGGTAGGACAGGTCGGCCTCCTGCTCCAGGGTCTCCCGGCGCAGGACCCGCAGCTGGTCCAGGCCCAGCCGCTCCAGGTCGGGCTCGCCGTCCGGGCCGACCGCCCAGGACGGGCCCCCGGGGGCCTGCGCCACCTGCCCGGAGCGACTCCACGCCGCGCTGCTCGCGTCCATCATCCAGCCCACCTGCCGTCGTCCGATCCCGCCCGCTCGCGGCAGCCCGTCCCTGCCGCCGGCCCGGCCCGTCCCCCGACGGGCTCGCGCGTCCCGTCCGTTGGCACGCCCGGGGGCCCCGAAGGGTTCCACTCCCCGGCCGGGACCACCCGCCGGGGCGACCCCGACAGAACGCCTGACCTACCGGCTCGACCGCCCGGCCGAACCCGGCCCGATGCGGCGGACCTTCAGGCGCGCCGGGCCCTTCGTACGGCCCCCAGCGTGCCACCCCACCCGGCGCGCGCGCACCGCCCGTGCACCCGAACGGCCCCCTGGCGAACAGGGGTGGCTGATATGACCGGGCCTTTCCGCAGGAAGAGTGGCGCCCGACCCTGCGCAGGCGCGCGCTGCACGGCGTGCGCCACCCTTTCGCGCGCCCCTGATGTGCGCCCCTGATGCGCACCTCTCCCCGCGGGGCGGTGCTCCGGCACAATGGCGGCATGCGAGCAGTGGTGCAGCGAGTGACCGAGGCCCGGGTGACCGTGGCCGGCGAGACCGTCGGCGCGATCGAGGGGCCCGGCCTGTGCGTCCTGGTCGGCGTGACCCACGAGGACACCCCGGCCAAGGCGGCCCAACTGGCCCGCAAGCTCTGGACGCTGCGGATCCTGCCGGCCGACGACCAGGGCGTGGAGCAGAGTTGCTCGGACATCGGCGGCCCGCTGCTGGTGATCAGCCAGTTCACCCTCTACGGCGACACCCGCAAGGGCCGCCGCCCCACCTGGAACGCCGCCGCCCCCGGCCCGGTCGCCGAGCCGTTGGTGGACGAGGTGGTCGCCCAACTGCGCGTGCTCGGCGCCAAGGTGGAGACGGGCAGGTTTGGCGCCGACATGCAGGTGGCGCTGGTGAACGACGGCCCGTTCACCGTCCTGGTCGAGGTCTGAGCCGGAGAGCCGCCGAGATCCCGGGCCACCGAGATCCCGGGCCACCGGGCCACCGGGCCACCGGGCCACCGGGCCACCGGGCTACTGCGGGACGATCACGTCCTGGGTGCCCGGCACCGTCCCGGCCAGCAGCACCGCGTCCACCGGGACGTTCCGCTTGACGATCGCCAGCGCGATCGGGCCCAGCTCGTGGTGCCGGGCCGAGGAGGTCACGAAGCCCAGCGACCGCCCGTCCGGGTCGGAGGCCAGCCGCACCTCGGTGCCGTGCGGGGGCAGGGTCTCCTCGGTGCCGTCCAGGTGCAGGAAGACCAGTCGGCGCGGCGGGCGGCCCAGGTTGTGCACCCGGGCGACGGTCTCCTGGCCGCGGTAGCAGCCCTTCTGCAGGTGGACGGCGGTGCGCAGCCAGTCCACCTCGTGCGGGATGGTCCGGTGGTCGGTCTCGAAGCCGAGCCGGGGGCGGTGGCCCTCGATCCGCAGCGCCTCGTACGCCCAGACCCCGGCTGCCGGACCGTACCCGGCGGTGAGCTTCTCCAGCTCGGCGCGCGGCACGAACAGGTCGCGCCCGTACGGGAGTTCGCGAACGGCGGCGGCGCCCTCGACGGAGCCGGTGGAGCCGGCCGGCAGGTGCACCACGGCGTACTCGGGGGTCGCGTCGGCGACCTCCACCCGGTAGAAGAACTTCATGCTCTCCAGGTACCCGACCAGCGCGCCCTGGGTGCCGGGCTCGACGTGGGCCCAGGTGGTGGTGCCGTCGTCGACCAGGTAGAGCGCGTGCTCGACGTGTCCGTTCGGGGAGAGCACCAGCGCCTCGGTGGCGTGCTGCGGCTCCAGCCCGCTGACGTGCTGGGTGAGCAGCAGGTGCAGCCAGGCGAGGCGGTCGGCGCCGGTGACGGTGACCACGCCGCGGTGCGAGAGGTCGACGAAGCCGGTGCCCCGGGACAGGTTCCGTTGCTCGCGGAAGATGTCGCCGTAGTGGGCGGCGACACCCTCGTCGGCCCCCTCGGCGGGGACGGCTCCGGGCAGGGCAAGCAGCGGGCTCTTCTCACCGGTCATACCGGCCAGCTTACGACCGGCCGCCGTCCTGCCCGGCGGCGCAGTCGGCGCAGCGCCCGAAGATGGCGAAGTGCTTGAGGTCGGTGTCGAAGCCGTGCTGCTCGCGCAGCCGGTCGATCAGCGGCTGGGCGATCTCGGTCCCGGTCTCGGTGACCTTCTCGCAGTCCCGGCAGACCAGGTGCAGGTGGTGGTGGCGGCCGGCCAGGTGGTAGGTCGGGGCGCCGTGGCCGAGGTGGGCGTGCGAGACCAGGCCCAGCTCCTCCAGCAGCTCCAGGGTCCGGTAGACGGTGGAGATGTTGACGCCGCTGGCGGTCTTGCGGACGTGGCAGAGGATGTCGTCGGGGGTGGCGTGGTCGAGCACGTCCACGGCCTCCAGGACGAGCTGTCGCTGCGGCGTGAGGCGGTAGCCGCGCTCGCGCAGGTCGGCCTTCCAGTCGCCGGAGAGCTGCCAGTCGGTGGTGCCGGTGTCCGCCACGGTTCTGTCCCTGCCAAGGTCGGGGGTCCTGAGGCAAGTGTAGGGACCGGCCGGGGGCCGGTCCCTACCTCGTGCACGGATTGTGCGGGCCTACTCGGAGAAGCCGGTCACTTGAAGAACGCGATGCCGTCGTCCGGGAGGTCGTTGATGTCCTTGATCAGCTGGGCCGGGCTGAGCACCTTCTTCAGCTGCGCGGACATGTACGGGCGCAGCGGCACGTTCGGGGCGGCCTTCTCGCCGACCCAGAGCAGCTCGCCGTTGACGAAGCCGTACAGCCGCTTGCCGCCGGAGTACTCCGGGGAGCCCTCGATGCGGGCCACCGCGTCGGTGGAGACGTCGACCTGCGGCTTGCCGTCGGCCAGCTCGCCGTACCAGATCTCGACCGTGCCGTCGTCGCGGACGGAGGAGATCTCGATCCCCCGGGCGCCGCTGGTGCCGTCGTGGTTGCTGGTGATGCGCCAGAAGGCGTGCTCGTTCTCCAGCGGACGGACCTTCTCGCCCTCCTCGTTCAGCACCCAGGTGCGGGAGCGGAACTCCAGGAAGGGACGGCCGTCGTGCCGGATCACGATCTCCTGGCCGAAGTTGCACTTCTCCGCGCCGGGGCCCGACTCATTGGGCAGGGGGGCGTACACGCCCGCGCCCTCCCAGGTACCGAGGAGGAAGGCGAGCGGGACGACGTCCCTGTGGAGGTCAGAAGGGATCTCGATCATGTTCCTGGTCGCTGTCGTGGTCGGTGCGGTCTGCCTCAACCGTACGGCAGGGTCAGCGCTGGCCCTGGTACAGCTTCATCACCGAGAAGATGGCGAACCAGGTGATCAGCACGGCCATCAGGGCCAGCAGACCGTCGAAGAAGATTTCCAGACCGGACACGGGGGGCTCCCAGGCGGCGACAGTGTGGTGGATTTTGCTCGCGCTCACTCTATCCGGCGGGCTACGGCCGGTCGCGGTGAGCCCCACCACGTCGGGTTTCGCGTCCCACCGCGTCGGGTTCCGCGCCCCGCCGCGCCGGTTGCCGGGCCGACCGGCCGGGGCCGCGTCCGGACGCCGTCCAAGGTTTGCCCAAGGGATCCCGCGATGACGGCGGACGGGGCCCGCGCGGCCTCTAAGGTGGCGCCATGTCGAAGAAGCTCGTCATCAAGGTGACCGCCGGGGCGGATGCGCCCGAGCGGTGCTCACAGGCCTTCACGGTGGCGGCCGTGGCCGTCGCCAGCGGGATCGACGTCTCGCTCTGGTTGACCGGGGAGTCGTCCTGGTTCGCCGTGCCGGGGCGGGCGGCGGAGTTCGAGCTGCCGCACGCCGCGCCGCTGCCGGACCTCCTGGAGTCCGTCCTGGCGGCCGGCTCGGTGACCCTGTGCACCCAGTGCGCGGCCCGGCGCGGGATCGAACAGAAGGACACCGTCGAGGGCGTCCGGATCGCGGGCGCACAGGTCTTCCTCAGCGAGATCATGGCGGACGGCGTCCAGGCGCTCGTCTACTGACCGCTACGACCGGTCCTCGTGGTCGGGGCGGTCCCGGTCGTGGCCGGGGTCGTCCCACTTCGGGTCGTCCCAGCGCGGGTCGTTCCACCAGTCGTCGTCCGGGTCCCGCTTGTTGGCGAACACCGCGGCGAGCGGCGGAATGACCATCGCGACCACGCAGAGGCCGACCGCCGCGCCCACCGAGAAGAACCGCACCACGTCCCAGGCCAGGACGAACAGGCCCAGGCACACGCCCATCATGGCGTAGTAGTAGCGCCGCCGGCGCCTCGTCTGCACGTCTTCCACGGTACGACCGAGGGCCCCTGCACGGCAGGGGCCCCGGTGTGGTCGTCCGAACCGGTCAGACCGCGATCGCGACCTCGACGGCGGTGCCCTGGGAGGCCACCACCTGACGGTCCACGGTCTGGCCCGGGACCAGCGCGCGCAGGGTCCACTTGCCCGGGCGGGCGAAGAACCGGAACTGGCCGGTCGCCGAGGTGGGCACCTCGGCCGTGAACTCGCCGCCCTCGTCGAGCAGCCGGACGTAGCCGTTGACCGGCTCACCGTCGCGGGTCACCGAACCCTGGATGATCGTCTCGTTCGCCACGTCAACTCCTGCCAGGTCCGGGCCGCCGGCCTTCGCACCGCACATGTCTGTCTCCTTCTGACTTACGGGTCGAGCCGGGGGCTCAGTTGTTGCCGAGCTCGATCGGCACACCGACGAGGCTGCCGTACTCGGTCCAGGAACCGTCGTAGTTCTTGACGTTCTGCTGGTCCAGCAGCTCGTGCAGCACGAACCAGGTGAGCGCGGAGCGCTCGCCGATGCGGCAGTAGGCGATGGTGTCCTTCGCCAGGTCGATGCCCTCGGCCTCGTACAGGGCCTTGAGCTCCTCGTCGCTCTTGAAGGTGCCGTCGTCGTTGGCGTTCTTGGCCCACGGGATGTTGCGGGCGCTCGGCACGTGGCCGGGGCGCTGCGACTGCTCCTGCGGGAGGTGCGCCGGGGCGAGCAGCTTGCCGGAGAACTCGTCGGGCGAGCGGACGTCGACCAGGTTGAGGGTGCCGATGGCGGCGATCACGTCGTCGCGGAAGGCGCGGATCGAGGAGTCGGCGGCCTGCGCCTTGTACTCGGTCGCGGCGCGGGCCGGCACCTCGGAGACCAGGTCGCGGGAGTCCAGCTCCCACTTCTTGCGGCCGCCGTCCAGCAGGCGGACGTCGCCGTGGCCGTACAGCTTGAAGTACCAGTAGGCGTACGAGGCGAACCAGTTGTTGTTGCCGCCGTACAGGACCACGGTGTCGTCGTTGGCGATGCCCTTGGCGCTGAGCAGCGCCTCGAAGCCGGCCTGGTCGATGAAGTCGCGGCGGACCGGGTCCTGGAGGTCCTTCTTCCAGTCGATCCGGACGGCGTTGCGGATGTGGTTCTTGTCGTACGCGGAGGTGTCCTCGTCGACCTCGACGATGACGACCTTCGGGTCGTCCAGGCGGGCCTGGACCCAGTCGGCGTCGACCAGGACGTCACTGCGGCTCATGGTGGTGTTCTCCATCCGGGGGCGGTTGGCGGAAGGTGCTGCTCAACAGGTGCTGCAGGGCTGCCCGAAACGGGTGCGGTCCGAATGCCCGTCCGAATGATGGGACGGAGGAGCGAAGCCGGGACGACCGGGCGGGGAACTGCGGCGTACGGCGGCGACCAGCGGCCGCAAGGGCTCCAGGAGGTCACCGGGGAATCGGCGGCGGGCGTCAACCGCCCTGCCAGGATGCCGACTTAGCGCATTCGACACAGACAGGCGGCCACGCGGCACAGGTCGACCGCCCGCCGCTTCGTGAGATCCGTCTGTCGCTTCATGCCGACGATGCTAGGGACACCGGGGGTCGCCTGTCATCAGCGTATCGAATAGCGAGACCAAAACGATCGAATGCTGGGATCTGCCCCCACGCCGCCCGACCGGCGCCCCGCCCGGCCCCGGCCGGGCGCCCCGCCACGGCGCACAACGGGCGGAAACGACGCCGCTCCGCGGTCCGCGCTGGACAGCGCGTCTCGCGGAGCGGAACGGGGCGCACCCGGGCCGGGCTCAGCCCAGCAGCTTCACGCCCTTGCCCTCGAAGGACAGCTGGAGTCCCTCCGGCAGCGGCGTCACGCCGTCCTTCGCCGCCAGCTTCAGCCCGGCCGGCATCGAGTCCAGAGTGACACTGGCCGGCTCGACCTTCCGGTTGGAGAGCCCGGCGAACATCTCGGCCAGCGAGCTCAGCCGGAGACCGTCCACCGTGATGGTGTTGCCGTCGTTGTGCACGGTGGCCTCGCCGACCGAGACCGGCCCCAGCGAGGCCTTGACCTTGCCCGGCCCGCCGTACGACAGGCTCAGCCGGGAGTTGCCGCCGACCGGCAGCGAGGCGCCGCCCAGCAGTTGGGAGGCCGGGGGCAGCAGCTGGGCGAGGTCCTGGTAGGTGATCACGCCGCTGCCGGTGCCGGTGTCCACCGTGGCGCTGTTCAGGTTGTCGCTCACCTCGACCCCGGAGAGCTTGGCCTTGAAGGAGTGCAGCGCCACCTGCTGGCCGTTGTTCCGCACGGTCAGGCCGTCCGAGGAGATCCGGACGTCGTCGAGCTTCTTCGACACCACCTGGGTGAGGAACGGGAAGCCCTCGATCGTGACGTCCGGCCGCTTGCTCATCTGGCCGCTCTTCACCAACTGGTCGGCGGCCTCGTCCTCGGCCACTCCGACCGCGATCCGGTCAGCGCCCAGCAGCAGCCCGGAAAGCACCGCCACGCCGATCGTCGCCTTCAGCCATCCGCGCATCGTGTCCCCCGTCGTCACCGGTCGCCGTCGTCGCCCGCCGCGGTCCGCCGCCGTCCCGTCCCTGGACCGCCCCGGACGCGGCCCCTACCGCACGACCGTACGACGTCCCGCCCCGGAAGGTGGTTCCGGGGCGGGACGCGGTCGCGGCGGACGGGCTCAGCCGGCCAGCGGGCCGGTGGCCATCCAGATCAGCGGCGCGGCCACCGCCAGCGGCAGCGCCACGCCCGCCGTCATGTGCACGAAGCGGGACGGGAAGTCGTACGCCGCGACCCGGCGGCCGACCAGCGCACCCAGCCCGGCCAGCGCACCCAGCGCCACCGGCGCGCCCACCAGCAAGCCCAGCAGCACCGCCGCGACCAGACCCAGCACCGGGCCCAGCTGCTTCGGCCCGGGCAGCGGCGCCGCCGCCAGCACGGTGGCCAGCGCCACCGCGCCCACCCCGGCCGGCACCCAGTCGGCCAGCAGCAGCGCGGTGCACAGCGCCGTCACCACGGTGGCCGAACCCAGTACGGTCAGCGCGTAGAACCGCTCCTTCGGGTCCGACGGCCGGAACGTCTGCAGCACCAGCACCAGCAGGAAGAACCCGCCCAGCGTGCCCACCACGGCCGCCACGCCGCCGTCCGAGTCCGCCAGCAGCACCGCCGCATCGGCCACGAACCCGGACAGCGCCGCCAGCAGGATGCCCTGCCGGGCCGGCCACATGCCGTTCAGCCGGAACCAGCCGGCCGCCGTCAGCAGCTGCAGCAGCGCCACCACCAGGGCCAGCGCCACCTGCCCCAGCGCCGCGCCGCCGGCCAGCAGCGCGGCCGCGCCGGCCGTGATCAGGGCGGGCTGGAGGCCCGGGTCGATGATCGGCGAACCGGTCCGGCCCTGCGGGGCTCCGGCCCCCGGGGCGGCCGGCACCGGCTGCGCCGGCGGGGCGCCGTACGGCGGGGCGGCGGGGGCGTCCGGGCGCTTGAGCGTCATGGTCGGCGGGTCGAAACCGAGCCCGGCGGCGGGCGGGCCGGCGGGCGCGGGGTGGCCGACGGGCGCGGGGTGGCCGACGGGCGCGGCCTGCTGCGGGGCCTGCTGCGGCACCGGGGCCGCGTGCCGTGCCCGGGACGGCTGCGGCGGCATCGCCGGCTGCTGCACCGGCTGATGCCGCATCGGGGGCTGCTGCACCGGCTGCTGCTGCGGCGGCCGGCCGGAGTGCTGCGGCGGGGCGACCGGCATCGCGCCGGCGACCCGCACCGGCGGCAGCAGGGTGGTGGCCGCCGCATCGTCCAGCGGCGGGACGGGCGGCAGCACCGTGGTCGCCGCGTCGTCCAGCGGGGGCACCGGCGGCAGCAGCGTGGTCGCGGCCGGGTCGTCCAGCGGCGGGACGGGCGGCAGCACCGTGGTCGCCGCGTCGTCGTCCACCGGATAGCCGTACGGATGCTGCGCGTGCTGCGGCGGGTACGGCGCCTGCTGCTGCGGATGCGGATGCCGGGGCTGCTGCGGCCAGTCGCCGTAGCCGCCGCCGTCGTTCGGGTAGTTCATGTCCGTCACGCCGCTCAGCCTCCCGCGAACGGCGGGAGGACCTCGACCGTCCCGCCCTCGGTCAGGGCCACGGTCGCGTGGTCCCGGCCGCCCACCTGCGCCCCGTCGACCAGGTACGAGCAGTGCCCGAGCAGCCCGACGAACTTCGGCCGGTCGGCGTGCCGCTCCTTGGCCGCCGCCAGCGCCTCCGCCAGGGTCGCCGCCTCGTACGGCTCCTCGGCCAGCCCGGCCTCGGACTTCGCCGCCGCCCAGTAGCGGATCGTCCCGCGCACCCGGGCGCCGCTGGCGGGCTCGGTGGTCGCGCCCATCGGGCCACCCCTTCCGTTCGTCCTCGCCCGGCCCCGGTGACCCGGTCCGGCTCGCCACCGCCGCGCCGTCCGACCACCCGAACGATGGACCCCGACAGCGCCGCCGATGTGGGTCCCATGATGGCCTGTCCGCCGGTCCCAGCGGCAATCGCCCCGGCCGGGCGGGCCCGCGGCGGCGCTCGAAGCTGTGTCCAGGCTCACCCGGCGTGCGCCCGCATTGGGCGAACCGCCGGATTCGCGCACTCCCGGCGCGGAAGGCGGTCGGCTATCCTCATGGACCAAGAGGGATCCGGGCAGAGTCGCCCCCGGGTCCTTTTGTGCTTTCAGGACGCCAGTACGGACGTTCGTGCGATTCGCCGGCCCACCCCCGGCGTGCCGCAGGGACCGCCCCGCCTCTCGCGGCACAAGGACGTGCCGGGTCGGCGGGGTGACGCCACCCGGCGCCGGGCCGCCACCCGGAACCGGACCAGACCGGAGGGTTCGCGGGATGAGCAGGGCAGGAACGGTGCACCAGGGGTTGCGGGACCCCCGGCCCGTCGAGCGCTCCCCCGACCCCGCCCGGGCGTCCTTCCCCCTCCCCTCAGCACTTGCGCCCTCCGGCTGCGGCGGCAACCGTGGCGCTACCGCGACGACCCGGAAAGGGGACCACCGGGTATGAGTTCACTCCTCCTCCTCACCAACGCACTGCAGCCGTCCGCCGAAGTGCTGCCGGCCCTCGGCCTGCTGCTGCACAACGTCCGGGTGGCTCCCGCCGAGGGAGCGGCCCTGGTGGACACCCCCAGCGCGGACGTCATCCTGGTCGACGGGCGGCGCGACCTGCCGCAGATCCGCAGCCTGTGCCAGCTGCTGCGCTCCACCGGCATCGGCTGCCCGCTGATCCTGGTGGTCACCGAGGGCGGCCTGGCCGCCGTGACCGCCGAGTGGGGCATCGACGACGTCCTGCTGGACACCGCCGGCCCGGCCGAGGTCGAGGCCCGGCTTCGGCTGGCGCTCGGCCGCCTCCAGGTCGTCACCGACGACAGCCCGATGGAGATCCGCAACGGCGACCTCTCGGTCGACGAGGCCACCTACTCCGCCAAGCTCAAGGGCCGGGCACTCGACCTCACCTTCAAGGAGTTCGAGCTGCTCAAGTACCTCGCCCAGCACCCCGGCCGGGTCTTCACCCGGGCCCAGCTGCTGCAGGAGGTCTGGGGCTACGACTACTTCGGCGGCACCCGCACGGTGGACGTGCACGTCCGCCGGCTGCGCGCCAAGCTCGGCGTCGAGAACGAGCAGCTGATCGGCACCGTGCGCAACGTCGGCTACCGCTTCGTCGTCCCGGAGAAGGCCGAGAAGAGCGAGCGCCCGGACCTCGCCCAGCGCCCCTCGACCCCGCTGGAGGCCTGACCTCCCCGCCGGACGAGCCGGGCGGGCCGTCCCCCGCCCGGCTCGTCCGGATTGCTCCCGGTGCGCCCCCGGAGCGGCCCCAGGTCCCACTGCCGCCCCGGGGACCACACGCGTAGACTCCCCCCGTGGCCAAGGTGACGCGCGACGATGTAGCCCGACTGGCTGGGACCTCGACCGCGGTCGTCAGCTACGTGATCAACAACGGTCCGCGCCCGGTCGCGCCCGCGACCCGGGAGAAGGTCCTCGCGGCGATCGAGCAGCTCGGCTACCGGCCGAACAGCGTCGCCCAGGCGATGGCCTCCCGGCGGACCAACCTGATCGGCATGGTCGTCCCGGACGCCCGCCAGCCCTTCTTCGCCGAGATGGCGCACGCCGTCGAACGGGCCGCCTCCGAGCGCGGCAAGCTCGTACTGATCGGGAACTCCGACTACGTCGACGACCGCGAGGTCCACTACGTCCGCGCCTTCCTCGGCATGCGGGTCTCCGGCCTGATCCTGGTCAGCCAGGGCCCCTCGCAGCGCGCCGCCGAGGAGTTCGCCGCGATGGAGGGGGCGAAGGTCGTCCTGCTGCACCGCCGTCCCGAGGCGATCGACGACGTCGCGGTGGTCACCGACGACGTCGGCGGCGCCGAGGCCGTCGTCCGCCACCTGCTGGAGGAGCACGGACACCCGTACGTGGCCTGCTTCGGCGGCCCGGTGGAGTCCCCCGCGCCCGGCGACCCGGTCATCGACCACGTCGAGGGCTGGCAGCGCGCCATGGACGCCCACGGCATCCCCACCGCACCGCACCTCATCGACGCGCCCTTCCACCGCTACGGCGCCTACGAGGTCGCGCTCGAACTGCTGCGCTCCCCCGACCGGCCGCGGGCGGTCTTCTGCTCCACCGACGACCAGGCCATCGGCGTGCTGCGGGCCGCCCGCGAGGTCGGCCTGCGCGTCCCCGAGGACCTCGCGGTGGCCGGCTTCGACGACGTGCCCGAAGCCGCGCTCGCCGACCCGCCGCTGACCACCGTCGCCTCCGACCGCGACGCGATGGCCCGGGCCGCCGTGGACCTGGTGCTGGACGACTCCCTGATGGTGCCCGGCTCGGACACCGAACGGGTCCGCAAGTTCCCGTCCCGCCTGGTCATCCGCCGTTCCTGCGGCTGCGACGGCGCCGCCCCCGGCCGGGCCGCCCAGGAGTAACCGGAGCGGAACCACCGGTTCTGCCTCATCGACGGCCTGACCAGGCTTTATGAGAACCCAACGGGGTTCTCGGCACGTTCTGAGCCGCTTCTCATCCGGTCCTCATCCACCAGGCGGAGCTTGGTCGGCATGAGCGAACAGCGGCACAACCCCAGCGAGCAGTACGGCCAGTACGAGCCCCGCGTCATCGAGGGCACCGTGCTGGGCTCCGACACCGGCGGCACCGACCCGTACGCCGGGTACGGCCACCGCGAGGACCACTCCGACGGCGCCTTCGGCGCGACGCCGCCCCCGCCACCCATGCCGCCCGAGCCGCCCACCCTGTTCGGTCACCCCTCGGGGCCCTCGGGCCCCGAGGGCCCCGGCGACCACGGCGACCACGGCGGCCGGGCGCGGCGCGGACTGCTGCGCGGGCGGCTCGCCCTGGTGACCGCCGTCGCCGCGATCGCCGCCGTGATCGGCGGGGTCACCGGCGGGGTCATCGCCGCCGACCGGCAGTCCGCCGACACCCGGGTCGGCACCATCGCCAGCCCCGTCTCGGCCCGTACCGACGGCACCGCCAACGTGCCCGCCGTCGCCGCCGCCGTCTCGCCAAGCGTCGTGCAGATCACCGTCAAGGACCGCACCGGCACCGCCACCGGCACCGGCGTCGTCCTGAACACCGACGGCCGGATCCTCACCAACTTCCACGTGATCGCCACCGCCTCCGACGGCGGACAGATCACCGTCACCTTCAAGGACGGCTCCACCGCCTCCGCCACCGTCACCGGCACCGACAAGAAGCTCGACGTCGCCGTGATCACCGCGAGCGGCGCCAAGAACCTCACCCCCGCCGTCCTGGGCGACTCCTCCACCACGGCCATCGGCGACCCGGTCGTCGCCATCGGCAACCCCGACGGCCTCACCGGCACCGTCACCTCCGGCATCATCAGCGCCGAGAACCGCGACGTCACCGTCCAGCTCGACGAGGGCTCCACCAGCGGCAACGGCGGCTTCGGCCTCCCGTTCCTGCCCGGCCTGCCCGGTACCCGCGGCGGCGGCGCCCAGCAGCAGAGCAACGGCGACACCACCACCTACAAGGCCTTCCAGACCGACGCGGCCCTCAACCCCGGCAACTCGGGCGGGCCGCTGATCAACGCCAACGGGCAGGTCATCGCCATCAACTCGGCGATGTACGCGCCCAGCGGATCCAACTCCTCCGGCAGCAGCGGCGCCGGCAGCGTCGGTCTCGGCTTCGCCATCCCGATCAACGACATCAAGCAGGTCCTGCCGAAGCTCGAATCCGGCCAGAGCCTGTGAGCCACAATCCGTAGGAACCGGTAGACGTCCGCGAGGCGGACAATTATCTCCAGCAGACCCAGCGACCCAGCAGGCCCTCCACCCGACGAGAAAGGGCACCAGCCCATGACCCCGTCCGCCGACGACCGCAGCACCGCCGAGGCCGGCCACCCCTCCGCCCGGCTCCTCGTGGTCGACGACGAACCCGCCCTCCGGGACGCCCTGGAGAGCAGCCTCGCCTTCGAGGGCTACGAGGTCGCCACCGCCACCGACGGCTACGAGGCCCTGGAGTCCGTCGAACGCGACAAGCCCGACCTCGTCCTGCTGGACATCATGATGCCCCGGATGGACGGCCTCACCGCCGTCCGCCGGATGCGCTCCCGCGGCGACACCGTCCCCGTGCTGATGCTCACCGCCCGCGACGCCGTCGGTGACCGCGTCACCGGCCTCGACGTCGGCGCCGACGACTACCTCGCCAAGCCCTTCGAACTCGACGAACTCCTCGCCCGCGTCCGCGCCCTGCTGCGCCGCAACGCCCTCGCCGCCGAGGCCGCCGCCCGCGCCGTCGTCGAGGACGACAGCGAGGTCCTCGCCTTCGCCGACCTGCGGATGAACACCGCCACCCGCGAGGTCACCCGGGCCGGCAAGTCCGTCGAACTCACCCGCACCGAGTTCATGCTGCTGGAGATGTTCCTCTCCCACCCCCGCCAGGTCCTCACCCGCGAGCAGATCCTCAAGGCGGTCTGGGGCTTCGACTTCGAGCCGTCCTCCAACTCCCTGGACGTCTACGTGATGTACCTGCGCCGCAAGACCGAGCAGGGCGGCATGCCGCGCCTCATCCAGACCGTACGAGGCGTCGGCTACGCCCTGCGCCCGGCCGCCGGCACCAGCGCGTGAGCACTGTTCCGCCTCCCCCGCCGCTGACGCCGCCACGAGCCCCGCGTCGGCGCGCACGCGTCGTCCAGTGGTTCCGCTCGCGCTCACTCCGCGGCCGCCTCACCTTCCTGAGCGCGGCAGCGGTGGCGGTGGCCATCGCCATGTCGGCGCTGGCCTGCTGGTTCATCGTGGACAAGCAGTTGTACGGACAGGTGAAAGCGGACCTGGCGAGCGCGCCGCCGGCCATGATCGGCAGGAATCTCAATCTGTACGAGACTCCGGAAGCGGCTCTGGCAGCCAACCAGCCCCGTAACAACACCCCGGAGTTCAGCGGGGCCGCACCCCGGGACACCCAGTTCCTCACGTCGAACGGCGTGGGTCTGCCCCCGGGTTCATCTCGGGCGATCGTGGTCGTGCCAGAGGATGACGCCGCATTCCGGCTCAAGGCCGGGCAGTCCATCATCCGTGACGGCCACTACACGAACGGGGCTCCCGCCCTGGTCCGGCTCTCCCTGGTCCACTACTTCTCACAGCCCACCGTCGTGATGGTCGCCACCCCTACCCAGTCCGTCGAGGACTCCCTCCAGGGCCTCGCCATCCTCCTCGGCGCCGTCTCCCTCGGCGGCATCCTGCTCGCCGCCGTCGCCGGCCGTCTCGTCGCCCTCTCCTCCCTCAAGCCCGTCGACCAACTCACCGACGCCGTCGAGCACATCGCCCGCACCGAGGAGGTCGGCACCACCATCCCGGTGAACGGCGACGACGAGATCGCCCGCCTGTCCACCTCCTTCAACTCGATGAGCACCGCCCTGGCCAACTCCCGCGAGCGCCAGACCCGGCTGATCGCCGACGCGGGCCACGAGCTGCGCACGCCCCTCACCTCGCTGCGGACCAACGTCGACCTGCTGATCCGCAGCAACGACACCGGCCGCCCGCTGCCCCCGGCGACCAAGACCAAGCTGCTGGGCAACATGAAGGCCCAGATGCAGGAACTCACCGTGCTGATCGGCGACCTGCTGCAGCTCTCCCGCCCCGACACCCCCAAGGCCGGGCCGAACCTCACCGTGGTCGCCCTGCACGAGATCGCCGGCCGGGCGGTCGAACGGGCCAAGCTCCGCGGCCCCGGGCTGGTCTTCGAGACGAGCACCGAGCCCTGGTACGCGCACGGCGACGCGGCCGGCCTGGAGCGGGCCGTGATCAACCTGCTGGACAACGCGGTGAAGTACAGCCCGCCCGGCGGCACCATCGACGTCCGGCTCCGGCAGGGCGTGCTGACCGTCCGTGACCACGGCCCGGGCATCCCGCCGGACGAGCTCCAGTACGTCTTCGACCGGTTCTGGCGTTCCCCGTCCTCACGTCAACTCCCCGGATCCGGCCTGGGGTTGTCGATCGTCGCGCAGAGCGTCCGGGAGGCCGGCGGCGAGGTCACGCTCGGCCCGGCCGCCGACGGCGGCCCCGGCGCGCTGGCGACCGTACGACTTCCCGGCGGTCCCGCCCCCGAGTAGCCGCCGGGAGAACAGCAGGGGCGGGGCGCCCCGACAGCGCCCCGCCCCTCCTCATGTCCGGCTCACGGTCAGTCGACGTCGCTGCCCGGGCCGAGGACCTTGATCCGGTCCTGCGCCGGCGGCTTCAGCGGCGAGCCCGCCGTGCTGTGGGCCGTCAGGTAGGCCGTGAAGACGTCCAGGTCGGAGGCGCCGACGAGCTTGTCGGTGCCGGCCGCGAAGGCCGGGAAGCCGTCTCCGCCGCCGGCCAGGAACTCATTGGCCGCGACCCGGTAGGTGGCGGCCGGGTCGACCGGCGCGCCGTTCAGCCGGATCGAGTCCAGCACGACGCGGTCCGCGCCGGTCTTGCGCATGTCCAGGGTGTAGTGGAGGTTCGAGGACACCTGGAGGATCTTCGGCGCCGCGTCGTTGAGACCGCTCACCTGCTGCTGGAGCACCTGGACCAGCTGGGCGCCGGTCAGCGTCTTGACCTGCATCATGTTGGTGAACGGCTGGACGGTGAACGCCTCGCCGTAGGTCACCACCCCGTCTCCCTCACCGCCGGAGGCCTTGTAGACCAGGTCGGAGCGCAGGCCCCCAGGGTTCATGAAGGCGACCTGGGCCCCGCCCTTGCCGACCGGGGCGAGCCCCTCCAGCTGGGCGTCGGCGATCACGTCGCCGAGCGGCTTCTCCAGGTCGGCGCTGCCGCGGCCGTTGATGTCCGCGGAGATGTAGCCGATCGGGCGGTTGGCCTTCGGCGCGGCCAGCTTGGAGTAGTGGTCGATCAGCGCCGTCATGTCCGGGGCCTTCTCGACCGTACGGCGCACCACGTGGTTCTCGGCCTTGACCGACGGGCGGACGATCTCGCCGGTGGTCTTGTCCAGCTTCATGTCGATCTCGGTGAACAGCCGGCCGAAGGAGGCGGCACTGGTCACCGAGCGCGGCACGCCGGCGGGGTCCGGGATGGTGCAGGCGTACGCGTTGTGGGTGTGGCCGGTGACGATGGCGCCGACCGCCGGGTCGATCTGCTTGGCGATGTCGACGATCGGGCCGGAGATGCCCTGGCCGGCCGCGCCGCAGTCGTAGTTGTAGACGCTGCTGGCCGGGTACCCGCCCTCGTGGATCAGCGCGACGATCGAGTTGACGCCCTTGGCCTTCAGCTCCGCGGCGTACTTGTTGATCGTGGTGACCTCGTTGGCGAACTTGAGGCCCTTGACGCCCTCGGCGGTCACGATGTTCGGCGTGCCCTCCAGGGTGACACCGATGAAGCCGATCTTCACGCCCTGCGACTTGGTCACCCAGTACGGCGGCAGCAGCGGCTTGCCGGACTTCTCGTCGGTGACGTTGGCCGACAGGTAGTTGAAGTTGGCGCCTTTGAAGGTGCGGCCGGGCTCGTAACAGCCGTCGGTCGGGTGGCAGCCGCCCTCCTGCTTGCGCAGCAGCTCCGCCGCGCCCTGGTCGAACTCGTGGTTGCCGACCGAGGTGACGTCCAGGCCCAGCTTGTCCATCGCCTCGATGGTCGGCTCGTCGTGGAACAGCGCCGAGGTGAGGGGGCTGGCACCGACGATGTCGCCGGCCGCGACGGTGATCGAGTCGTCGGCCGGGATCCGCGCCTTGCGCAGCTCGGTGGCCAGGTACTCGATGCCGCCGGCCGGGGTCGACACGACCTGCCCGGTGGCCGGGTCGACCTCCTTGATCGTGCCGGAGGAGCCGGCCGGCGGCTCCAGGTTTCCGTGGAAGTCGTTGATCGCCAACAGCTGGAGGTTGACGGTCTTGTGACGCTTGGCGTTGGCGTCGGCGGCCTGGGCGGCCGTCGGCACGACCACCGTGCCGAACAGACCTGCGGCGGCGACGACGGCGAACGCCGACCGTCGGGATCTGACGGTGAGCATGAGAGGGTCCCCTGCACCTTGGAGGAGCACGCGGCAGCGGAGCGCAGCGGCGTGCGGGCGATGTGTTGCGCGAGTGCAGCCTAGGGTCAACGCGCGTAGCTGTCAGGAGGTGGGACGTAACGAGAGGATTACCTGCTGACGAACCATCGCCGCCGGAGCGGGACGGGCAGCCTGCGCACCGACTCCCCGGCCCCGCTCAGACCCCCGGTTCGGCCGCCAACTGCCGCTCGGCCCTGGTGCGTTCGGCCACCGCGTCCTCGGTCATCGCGCGGTCGGTGTAGACCAGCGGCCGCTCGGTGTCGGTGATGATGTGCTTGACCACCTGGACGTTGCCGTTGACATCCCACACCGCGATGCCCGGCGACAGCGTCGGGATGATCTCCACCGCCCAGCGCGGCAGGCCCAGCACCCGGCCGGTGGCCCGTGCCTCATCGGCCTTCTGCATGTAGATCGTCCGGGTGGAGGCCATCTTCAGGATCGCCGACGCCTCCTTGGCCGCCGCACCGTCCACCACGTCCGACAGGTGGTGCACCACCGCCACGAACGAGAGCCCGAGCCGGCGGCCGAACTTCAGCAGCCGCTGGAACAGCTGGGCCACGAAAGGGCTGTTGATGATGTGCCAGGCCTCCTCGACCAGGAAGATGCGCTTCCTCCGGTCCGGCCGGATCCAGGTGTGCTCCAGCCACACCCCGACGATCGCCATCAGGATCGGCATCGCGATCGAGTTGCGGTCGATGTGCGAGAGGTCGAAGACGATCAGCGGCGCGTCCAGGTCGATGCCGTCACTGGTCGGGCCGTCGAACATGCCGCGCAGGTCACCGTCGACCAGCCGGTCCAGCACCAGCGCCACGTCCAGGCCCCAGGACTGCACCTCGTCCACCGCCACGCCCAGCGACTCCACCGAGGACAGCTCCGGGCTGCGCAGGGTGTCGATGATGTCGTCCAGCACCGGCTGGCGGTCCTTCACCGTGGCCACCACATGGGCGTGCGCGGCCTTCAGCGCGAAGCCCGCCCGCTCCTCCAGACCGCGCCCCATCGCCACCTCGATGATGGTGCGCAGCAGCGACAGCTGTCCGGTCTGGGTGATCGCCGGATCCAGCGGATTGAGCTTCACCCCGCCGTCGCGGGCCGCCATCGGGTCGAGCCGGATCGACTTTATGCCCAGCGCGTTCGCGATCAGGTTCCACTCGCCGACGCCGTCCTCGCCCTGCGCGTCGAGCACCACGACCTGCCGGTCACGGAACCTCAGCTGCCGCAGCACGTACGTCTTCTCCAGCGCCGACTTGCCGTTGCCGGACTCGCCCAGCACCAGCCAGTGCGGGGCCGGCAGCTGCTGCCCGTACAGCTGGAACGGGTCGTAGACGTAGCCCTTGCCGCTGTACACCTCGCGCCCGATGATCACTCCGGAGTCGCCCAACCCCGGTGCGGCGGTGGGCAGGTAGACCGCCTGCGCCTGACCGGTGGAGGTGCGCACCGGCAGCCGGGTGGTCTCCACCTTGCCGAACATCAGGCTGGTGAAGGCGTCGGTGAGGTTGCCGAGCGCCATGGGCGGCCTCCTGGTGTCAGCGGTAGGGGGTGGACGAGCGCGGTCCGGGGGCGGACCGGCGCGACGGTCAGCGGCGGATGCCGGTGGCGAAAGGCAGGGTGTTGACGAACGCCCGGTGGTGCTCCCGGTCGCACCACTCCAGCTTGAGGTAGCTCTTGCCGGCCGAGGCCCGGATGGTCCGCTTGTCGCGGGCCAGTGCGTCGGGGTTGCGCGAGGAGACCGTGATGTAGCCGACCAGGTTCACCCCGGCCGCGCCGGAGGCCAGGTCGTCACCGCGCTGGTCCACCCGGCCGGTGTGGGCCAGGTCACGCGGGTCGACCGTACGGTTCATCTTGGCCGCGCGGCTGGCCTCCGCCTCGTCGTTGGTCTTCTCGGTCAGCATCCGCTCGATCGCGACGTCGGTGGGCTCCAGGTCCATCGTCACCGCGACCGTCCGGATCACGTCCGGGGTGTGCACCAGCAGCGGCGCCAGGAAGTTGACGCCCACCGGGGTGAGCGGCCACTCCTTGACCCACGCGGTGGCGTGGCACCACGGCTCCCGGGTCGCCGACTCGCGGGTCTTCGCGGTCAGGTACTGCGGGTGGGTCGCGTCCAGCTCGGCCGGCCAGGCGTTGCGCCGGGACATCGCCTGGATGTGGTCGATCGGGTGGTCCGGGTCGTACATCGAGTGCAGCAGCGAGGACAGCCGGGCCTGGCCCAGCGGCTGGCGCACCCGGATGTCCGCCTCCGCCAGCCGGGCGCAGATGTCGGTCAGCTCGCGGGCCATTACGGCCGCCAGCCCGTCGTCGTCCCGGGCCCGCCCGCCGGTGGCCGTGCGACCCATCGCGTGCGCCTCGGCGGCCAGGTCCCGGGTGTAGTGCATGCAGGCCACCAGGTACGCCCGGTGCTGCTCCGAGGAGGTCGACACCATCGACTGCAGCTGGTCGTACGACTCCTGCAGCCAGCGCGGCGCGTCGTGGTCGCCGCGCCGCTCGACGTCCTTGGCGTGGGCGTCCGGGTCAGCGGGCAGGGTGCGGGCCAGGATCTGCAGCCGGGTCACGAAGCCGTCCCCGTTGGCGACGTGCTTGAGCAGCGTGCCGAAGCGGTCGACCAGCGCCTCCTGGTCCTCCGAGTCCCGCAGCCCGACACCCGGCCCCTCGATCTCGATCGCGGCCGTCACCGTCCGCCGCTCCAGGTGCATCAGCACCCCGACCTCGTCCGGCCCGAACGGCGCGGTCAGCCAGCGCAGCCGACCCACCCCCGGCGGCGGGCCGATCTCCACCTCGCGGCCGTCCATCCGGGTGCCCGAGTCCATCGCCTCCGAGCGCCACACCGCACGCCCGCTGCGGATCGTCCGACGGTAGGTGCGGTTGATCTCCACCCACTTGTAGAACGTCCGCTTGCGGTACGGCACGTAGACCGCCGCGATGGCCAGCAGCGGCAGGCCGATCAGACCGGCGATCCGCAGCGGCAGGACGGGCATCAGCAGACCCCAGAGCATCCCGAGGAACGCCCCGAAGATGATCAGTATGATCTCGCCGGACTCCCGGTTCCGGCCGATCGGCGCATTCGGGCGGGCCTTGCCGATCAGGTAGGTGCGGCGCTGGTGCACGTACGGCTGGGCGTACTGGGCACCGTACTGACCGAGCGGTTCGCTGCTCACTTACCCGTCACCCTCCCTTCGCTGGATTGCTGTCGCGGATCGGAACCGGGGCGGCCTGCGGCGGCCCGGCCTGCGGCGGTGGGGCCGGCGTCCGGCCGGCGTGCGCGGCGATGCCGGGCGCCACCGAGCCACCCCCCGCACCGCCGCCCCCGCCGCCCGCCGGCGCACCGCGGTCGCCGTGGGTGGTGATGCCCTGCTTCATCAGGTTCGCGGTGCCGTTGATCATCGCCGAACCGGCCTGCACCGCGCTGGCCCGGGCCCGACGCATGTTCAGCATCTCGTCGCCGAAGGTCGGGACGAACCGGTACACCGCGGCACTCGCGAAGATCGACAGGAACAGGATCGCCAGCCCCGACAGCACCCGGGCGAAGTCGTCGTTGGCCCCGGCCCCGGTCGCCACCGCGCCCGCCAGCCCCATGATGATCACGATGATCGGCTTCGCCAGGTCCACCGCCAGCATCATCCCGGCCCAGCGGCGCACGTGCTTCCACAACTGCCGGTCCACCAGCCCCGCGTAGACCGCCGTCCCCAGCAGCGCCCCGACGTACAGCATCGCCGCGCGGATCACCAGCTCGATCCAGAGCACCGCCGCCGCCAGCACCGCGACCAGCGACACGATCACCAGGATCAGCGGCCCGCCGCCGACGTCCCCCTTCTCCAGGGTGTCCGCGAACCCGCCCAGGTACGTCCCGGTGTCCGACTTCGTCCCGACCGCGATCGCCTTCGTCAGCCCGTCCGTCACGCTCACCACGGTGAACAGGATCAACGGCGTGAACGCGGAGGCCACCACCGTCAGCCACAGGAAGCCGACCGCCTCCGAGATCGCCGTCGTCAACGGCGCCCCCCGCACCGCCCGCTTGGTCACCGCCAACAGCCACAGCACCAGCGTGATCACGGTCGACACCGCGAACACCACGGCGTACTGCTGCAGGAACGACTGGTTGGTGAAGTCCACCGCCGTCGTCCCGTCGATCGCCCCCGACAACTTGCGCACCACCCAAGCCGCCGCCTGGGCACACCCCTTGGCCAACGAACCGAGCGGATCGGTCACGGTTCCGACGGTCCCACTGCCGGGGATGACGACGGCTCCGTTGGGGGCACATCCGGCATCGCTGCCCGGGATCGGAAGGTCGACCTTCTGACAGGTCGGCGTCGGCGTCGGCGACGGGTCGGCGAACACCCTCTGGGCCGCCAGCATCGCGACCACCTGCAAGGTGGCCAGGACACCGGCCAGTGCGCCCGCGCGGCGTGCGGTCGTACGGCGTGCGGTCTGGTCAACGGGCATAGCGGAACCCCCCGAACTGCTGGACGGCGCCGGTGATCTCCTCGGCGGTGGCGGCCTGCTGGTCTCCGGGCATCGGCGCGGGGCCCTGCCTGCTGGTGAAGTCGCTGAGTTTCCAGTCGCTCCCCGTCCAGTGGAGCGAGAGCGCGAGGGTGAACCAGTTGGCGGTCACCGGCTGGACGGAGCGTTCGCCGGCGAGGCCGGTGAGGCCGGTGCACCACACCTCGACCTTGGCGTCCCCGTCGCCGTAGGCCGTCGACTTGGTGCCGACCGGGACGGTGCGGCTGACGAAGGTGAGCCCCTTGGGTGCACGGCCCTGGGCGTCGAGGCCGTAGCGGGCGGCGGTGTCGCCGCCGAACCCCTGGTCCAGCCGGCTCTGCAGGGCCCCGGCCGCGCCCGGTTCGGCGATGGTGGCGACGATGGTGTGGCGACTGTCGGTGCGGAACATGTCCGCGGAGCCGATGGCCACCGCGTAGTTGGCGGCGGCGGACTGGGCGCCCTGGTCGCTGTGCGGGAAGCCGGAGGCGATGCCGTTGACGGTGGTGCGGACGGGCTGGTCGCCGCTGGGCGCCGGACCGGCGCCGGCGCCGGCGCCGGTGGTGGGGGCGGCGCGGTCGGCGGAGCCGCCGCTGCCGCCGGGGCTGGGCTTGCCGCGGTTGGCGATGGAGATGGCGACGACGAGCAGGGTGACGACCACGAGGACGGTCAGCAGGGTTCTCAGCGGCCGGGACTGACGGACGGTCGCCGGAGAGGAGGGCTGTTCGTCGACCGGCAGCCGCGTACGGGTGTGCGGCTGGTCGTCGGACAACGGCACGGCGGCCCTCCTGGTGCGGGGAGCCGGGGCGGCTCCGGGGGCCCTCCGCCCAGGGTCGGGCGCGGACGGAGGGTGGGAACGGGGGTGGACTCCTGGCGGTCGGCCCACTGGGGAGGTCCGGGCGGGAACCTGCCCTCAGGAGGGCCGGGTCGTTGCTGTCCGATCGTCAGATAGCCATGCCGTAGACAATGGTGAACAGAGTGCCGAGTGATCCAATGATGAACACGCCGGTCAGGCCGGCGACGATCAGCCCCTTGCCCTGTTCGGCTCCGAAGCTGTCGCGCATCGCGGTCGCGCCGATCCGCTGTTTGGCCGCACCCCAGACCGCGAGGCCGAGGCAGATGAGGATGGCGACGGCCATGATGACCTCGACCATCACCCGGGCCTCCGACCCGAGGCTCGCGAACGGGCCCCAGTCCGGGGCGATCCCGCCGATGATGGTGTCGATATTCGGCTTCTTGGGAGGGTCCTCGGCCAGGTGGCCGACCGCATAGCTGTGCACGCTGCTCAGGTTCATTTCCATCTCACCGCCCGATCAGGCAAATTCAAGGGCCCGGACCCCGTCCGCGCGAAGGGCCGGTGCCTATTCTTGGCCAGATCTGATGTCGACTTGGCTACTTCTCGCGGATTGGTCGTGAGGCATCGGACACGTACGCGAGGATGTCCACCGTACGAAGGATAGCGCTCACTCTTTGTATCTCTGATGATTGCGGTGAGCAACGCCTTCCGGGACACTTCGACTGACGATTCGTCGGGATGGTGCTGATGGTACTCCGGAAGGGCGGTACGGCCGCCGCTGCTGCGGGAGTTGTTGCGTTCGGGTTCCTCGGTCTGGTGACCATGGGGACGTTTGCGGCGAGTGGGGCGCCGCAGCAGTCGGCGAATCGTTCCGCCCTCTCTCCCGGGACGGTGCCGGCGGCCTACCAGGACGCGATCCAGAAGTGGGGCTCGCTCTGCCCGGAGATCTCCCCGCCGATGCTCGCGGCGCAGCTGTACCAGGAAAGCGGTTTCGATCCCAAGGCCCAATCCGGCGTCGGGGCCCAGGGAATGGCGCAGTTCATGCCGGGCACCTGGCCGGGGTACGCCACGGACGGTGACGGGGACGGCAAGAAGGACGTCTGGAACCCGTACGACGCGATCGCCACGGCGGCGGTCTACGACTGCGCGCTCGCCAAGGACGTGGCGGGGGTGCCGGGCGATCCGCAGGCCAACATGCTGGCCGCCTACAACGCCGGCCCGTACGCGGTGACGACGAACCGGGGCATCCCGCCGTACAAGGAGACCCAGGGGTACGTGCGGAACATCCAGGCGATGGCCCGCAGTTTCACCGCGCCGACGGCGCCGGTGGCGGTGTCCGCGCAGTCGGCCGCCGCGATCTACTTCGCGCAGACCAAGCTCGGCACCCCGTACCTGTGGGGCGGTGACGGGGCCGCCTGGCAGAACGGGCGGTTCGACTGCTCCGGGCTCACCGTGGCCGCGTTCGGCACCGTGGGCATCACCCTGCCCCGGGTGGCCAACGACCAGTGGTACGCCGGTCCGCACCCGTCGCGGGATCAGTTGCGGCCGGGTGACCTGGTGTTCTTCGCGACGGACCTGACCGATCCGCGGACCATCCACCACGTGGGGATCTACGTCGGCGGCGGCTACATGATCAACGCGCCGCACACCGGAGCGGTGATCCGCTACGACAAGATCGACACCAAGGAGTACATCGGGGCGACCCGGGTCACCACGGACGGCGCCCAGGCGCTGCCGACCCGCAACGACACCAGCGGCGCGGTCAACGCCCCGAGCCGGCCGGGCACGACGGCGCCGACCACCCCGGCGGCCCCGGCCCAGCCCGCGCTCGCCGCCCCGCCCGCCCCGCCCGCCCCGGGGCGGACCGGATGAGGCGGCGGAACCGGTGGGACCGGCCGAAACGTCCGTGCACCTGTGTGCGGCCTGTGGACGCTGAGTCAAGTTTCCATAACCGCGCGTTTCCGTGGAACGCTGTGCCCCGGCGATGACGTTGGGTCCGGTGGCCCCTCGTCAGCTTCACGCGTCGGGCGGGCCCCGGCGGGAACGAACAGGTGCAGCGGACCAGAAGAAGGAGGTACGGCGTGTCGACGCCGCTTGCCGACACGACCAACCCCGACCTCGGCCTGCTCTACGCCGTCAACGGCCTGGCCAAGCGCGCCCCCCAATGGCTGGACCACCTGGTCGCGTGGACCGGCGAGTACGGCATCCTGATCGGTCTCGCGATGCTCGGGCTGGTGGGGTGGCTGCAGGCCAGACGCCGCCCGGACGCGCCGGTGGCGATCGCCGGGCTGCTCTGGGTGCCGCTCTCGGTGGCCATCGCCGAGCTGGCCAATCTGCCGATCGCCGCGATCGTGGACCGGCCGAGGCCCTTCGTCGACCACCCGGGCCTGCTGGTGCTGGTGGACGGCAAGGCCGGCACCCACTCCTTCGTCAGCGACCACTCGACCATGACGATGGCCGTGGCGGTGTCGCTGTTCCTGGTGAACCGGAGACTGGGCTGGATCGCCGGGGGGCTGGCCCTGTTGCAGGGCTTCGGCCGGATGTTCATGGGCGTCCACTACCCGACCGACGTGATCGGCGGCTTCGCGCTCGCCGTGGCCGTGGTGCTGCTGTTGGCGCCGATCGCGATGGCGGTGCTGGTCCCGTTCTGCCACGCGCTGAGCCGGACGGCGGTCGCCCCGCTGATCCGGGCCCCGGAACGCGGCGGCACCGGCGGGGCCGGTGGGGCCGGCCGTGGCGGCGCCCAGCGCGGCCGCCGACGCGGGCGGGGGGCGGTGCGCTCCGAGGAGCAGCCGCCGGAGTCCGACCTCGCGGCCTGATCCGACCGGATCCGCCGGCCGGCGCTAGTCCGGCGCCCCGCCGCCGGACTCGGTGAGGTGGTCGGCCGCTTCACGGCGGGCCAGGTCGCGGGAGCGGCGGGCCGCTGAGTACCAGCCGCAGCTGCAGACAGCGAAGGCGAAGGAACCGCGTTCGCTGACCGCGACGCGGTGCTCGGGCATCGGGGTGGTGCCGGGGGCCACCGGCAGCTCACTGTGCACGGGATTCACCGTAACGTGCCGGACGCTCCGGGCGCGACGCCCGCCGGTTTCCGCCGGGCCCGTAACCCTTGGCGGCCCAACTCGTTTGCCCGGAAAGAGCTCTGCCCACCCGGTGGTGGCCGGCGGGGCAGTCGGGCCCGAGGGGGTTGTCGCGAGGATGAAGATGACCGACCAGCAGCGAACCGGGCGGCCAGCGCGCCGCCCGGGGCCGCACCTGTGCTCGGCGGCCGGGGCCGCCCTGCTCGCCGCCGCCCTGGCCGCGGGGGCCGCCGGGTGCTCCGGTGGTTCCGGTGGCGGCTCCTCCGACCAGCAGTCGAGCGCCCCGGACCAGCTGTCCGGCGACCCGGTGACGGCGGTGCGCAACGCCGCCGACATCACGGGCCGGACGGGTTCCGCGCACGCCGCCACCGAGCTGGTCACGGAGTCCGCCGACAAGAAGGCCTCCTTCTCCGGGACCGGCGGCTACGACTACGTGAAGCGGATCGGCCGGCTGGAGGTCCAGGTGCCGCCGGGGGCGGCGACCACCGGGAAGATCGTCGAGGTGGTCCTGCCGGGCACCGTCTACCTGCAGAACAGCGGCGCCAAGGTGCCCGAGGGCAAGTGGGTCAAGCTGGACGTGCGCCAGCTGCCGGACGGCAACCTGGTCAGCAGCGGCGCTACCGATCCGGCCACCGCGGCAGGTGCGCTGCGCGGGGTCCAGAAGGCCGACCTGGTCGGCACCGAGACCGTGGACGGCGCCCCGCTGCACCACTACCGGGGCACCCTGGACCTGGCCAAGGCGGCCGACGCCACCGGTGGCCGGGGCGGGGACGGTCTGCGGATGGGCGGGCAGACCTTCACCGTCAAGGAGGTCCCGTACGACGCCTGGCTGGACGACCAGGGCCGGCTGCACAAGGTGGTGGAGGTGTTCACCTTCGCCGGGGTGGCCGGTTCGAAGGAGGCCAAGGACCAGGTGAAGGTCACTTCGACGACCGCGCTGTCGGACTTCGGCAAGCCGGTCGAGGCGGCCGAGCCGCCGTCCTCGGACATCTATCAGATGAAGCCCTCGGAGAGCCCGAAGTAGAGCTGCTCGGACACGCCCCGGGGCCGCCGGGGGCAGCGCTCCGGCGCCGGGGCGTAACGGGGCGCCGCCGGGGCGGGTGGCCGTCCGGGGAGCGACGGCCACCCGTTTCGGCGGCGCCGAGATGGCCCGTCCGTGCCATGTGGGCGGGCCCCGGAGTGCCTAGGCTGGACGTCGGGTGGCTGCCGCCCGGGCTGGCGAGGCACTGAAGGGGTGGTGCAGGTGGTGTCGTCCACGGGCGGCCGCAACGGCGGCCACGACGACGCGGCCCTCGACGAGATCGAGCTGGCCGGCGAGCTGATGATCGCCGCGACGGCCAGCAGCGGGGACCGGCTGCCGACCGAGCGGATCGACGAGGTGCTGCTGGACCGGGTGGACCCGGTCCGGGTCGAGCGGGAGGGCGACGGCTGACCCGGCCCCGGGCCGCCCCGGGGCCGGGTCAGCTGCGCAGCAGTCGGCCGATCGCGGCCGAGGCCTCCGCCACCTTGGCGTCCAGTTCGGCGCCGCCCTGCTCGGCGGCCGCGGCGACGCAGTGCCGCAGGTGCTCCTCCAGCAGGGAGAGTGCGAAGGACTGGAGGGCCTTGGTGCTTGCCGAGACCTGGGTGAGCACGTCGATGCAGTAGACGTCCTCGTCGACCATCCGCTGGAGGCCGCGGATCTGGCCCTCGATCCGGCGCAGCCGCTTGAGGTGGGCGTCCTTCTGCGCGCTGTAGCCGTGCGGGCCGTGCCCGCCGCCGTGGCCCGTGGCGGGGGTGCCGACCTGCGGGTCGGTGCCCGGCGCGTGGTCCGGCTCGGTGCGCGCTTGCGTCGTGGTCATCGGCCCGCCTTCGTCTGAGTGCCTGCTGCGTCGGCCACCAGTGTCCAACACCGGGGCCGTGTGTGGTGTTCCGACGGCTCACCCGGCATGTGCCGAACGGCCTGGTGGGGGTCGTGGCGGGGTTCACCCGTCTGAGCGGCGCCCCGGTCTTCCGCACGCGGGACGGGGCAATCCCGCCGAGGTTCCGTCAGACTGAGTCCTTGCGTCCGTACCTGGCGGTGCGGTCCGGGCAGTCGGCGTGACAGCCGAACGGAAGAGGAGGCTCCGCCTCCCCGGACACCACCCCGTTTGCGCGATCGCGCTTGGTTGCACCTAGCATCGTTCAGTCCCTACCCCGCACATCGGAGAATTCCGTGCGTTTTAGCCTGACCCCGAAGGAGACGAGTTTCTACGACATGTTCGCCGCCGCCGCGGAGAACCTCGTCGTCGGATCGAAGCTCCTGCTGGAACTGCTGGGATCAGACGTGTCGGCCCGCGCGGAGATCGTCGAGCGCATGCGCGCCGCCGAGCACGCCGGGGACGACACCACCCATGCCGTCTTCCACCAGCTGAACTCCTCCTTCATCACGCCCTTCGACCGCGAGGACATCTACAGCCTCGCCTCGTCGCTGGACGACATCATGGACTTCATGGAGGAGGCCGTCGACCTGGTCGTCCTCTACGACGTCCAGACCCTGCCGAAGGGCGTCGAGCAGCAGATCGAGGTGCTCGCCCGGGCCGCGGAGCTCACCGCCGCGGCGATGCCGAACCTGCGCAGCATGTCGAACCTCACCGAGTACTGGATCGAGGTCAACCGGCTGGAGAACCAGGCCGACCAGATCCACCGCAAGCTGCTCGCCCACCTGTTCTCCGGTCAGTACGACGCCATCGAGGTCCTCAAGCTCAAGCAGATCGTGGACGTCCTTGAGGAGGCGGCGGACGCGTTCGAGCACGTCGCCAACACGGTGGAGACCATCGCCGTCAAGGAGTCCTGACCCTCGTGGACATGGCAGCACTCATCGCCGTCATCGGGGTTGCGTTCTTCTTCACGTACACCAACGGCTTCCACGACTCGGCGAACGCGATCGCCACGTCGGTCTCCACCCGGGCTCTGACCCCGAGGGCCGCGCTCGCGATGGCCGCCGTGATGAACCTGGCCGGCGCCTTCCTCGGCAGCGGCGTGGCACACACCGTCTCCAAGGGGATCATCGAGACGCCCACCGGCAACCAGGGGATGGCGATCCTGTTCGCGGCCCTGGTCGGCGCGATCGCCTGGAACCTGGTCACCTGGTACTTCGGCCTGCCGTCCTCCTCCTCGCACGCGCTGTTCGGCGGCATGGTGGGCGCGGCCCTGGCCGGCGGCATCGGCGTGATCTGGAGCGGGGTCCTCGACAAGATCGTCATCCCGATGATCGTCTCGCCGATCGTCGGCCTGATCGGCGGCTTCGCCGTGATGCTGGCGATCCTGTGGATCTTCCGCCGGGCCAACCCGCACCGAGCCAAGCGCAACTTCCGGGTCGCCCAGACCGCCTCGGCCGCCGCGATGGCGCTGGCGCACGGTCTGCAGGACGCCCAGAAGACGATGGGCATCGTGGTCATGGCGCTCACCATCTCAGGCCACCAGACCACGGGCGACATCCCGGTCTGGGTGAAGATCTCCTGCGCGACCATGCTCTCGCTGGGCACCTACGCGGGCGGCTGGCGGATCATGCGGACCCTCGGCCGGAAGATCATCGAGCTGGACCCGCCGCAGGGCTTCGCGGCCGAGGCCACCTCCTCGGCGATCATGTACATCACCTCGTTCGTCTTCAAGGCGCCGATCTCCACCACCCACGTGATCACTGCGGCGATCATGGGCGTGGGGGCCACCAAGCGGGTCCGCGCGGTGCGCTGGGGCGTCGCCAAGAACATCGTGCTCGGCTGGTTCATCACGATGCCGGCGGCCGCCATCGTCGCAGCGCTGGTGTACTGGTTCGTCCACCTCTTCTGGGGCTGATCCCCGGACGGACGACCTCCGCCCCGGGCGCCCCGGAGGCGGGCCGGGGATACAGCAAACAGGGCCCGCCCCCACATCTCGGGGGCGGGCCCTTTTTCATGTCCCACGGCGGCACCGCCATGCAGCACCGCGGGACAGCTGGGGTCGGGCTTAGCCGAAGCGGCCGGAGATGTAGTCCTCGGTCGCCTGCACCGACGGGTTGGAGAAGATCCGCTGGGTGTCGTCCAGCTCGATCAGCTTGCCCGGCTGGCCGACGCCGGCCAGGTTGAAGAAGGCGGTGCGGTCACTGACGCGGGCCGCCTGCTGCATGTTGTGGGTCACGATGACGATGGTGAACTGCGACTTCAGCTCGCCGATCAGGTCCTCGATGGCGAGGGTGGAGATCGGGTCGAGCGCCGAGCAGGGCTCGTCCATCAGCAGGACCTGCGGCTCGACCGCGATCGCGCGGGCGATGCACAGGCGCTGCTGCTGACCGCCGGAGAGACCGGCCCCGGGCTTGTTCAGCCGGTTGTGGACCTCCTTCCAGAGGTTGGCGCCCTTCAGCGAGCGCTCCACCACCTCGTCCAGGACCGCCTTCTTCCGCACGCCGGCGAGCTTGAGCCCGGCGACCACGTTGTCGTAGATCGACATGGTCGGGAACGGGTTCGGGCGCTGGAAGACCATGCCGATGGAGCGGCGCACGGCGACCGGGTCGACGTTGGAGGCGTACAGGTTCTCGTCGTCCAGGAGGACCTTGCCCTCGACCCGGGCGCCGGGGATCACCTCGTGCATCCGGTTGAGGGTGCGCAGGAAGGTGGACTTGCCGCAGCCGGAGGGGCCGATGAAGGCCGTCACGGAGCGGGGCTCGATGCTCATCGAGATGTCCTCGATGGCCTTGGTGGTGCCGTAGTAGGCCGACAGTCCGCTGACGTCGATGCGCTTGGCCATGATCGTTGCTTCTCTCGTCTGTCTCGTACGTCAGTCGGTCGCTCAGTGTCCGCCCTTGGGCGAGCGCCAGCGTGCGATGCCCCGGGCGACGAGGTTGAGCCCCATCACGAAGGCGATCAGCACCAGCGCGGCGCCCCAGGCGCGGGCGTAGCCGAAGTCGTTGTTGACCACCGAGTACTGCTGCCAGATGTACATCGGCAGGGACTGCTGCGGTCCGTCGAACGGGTTGCTGTTGATGTAGTCGGCGCCGAACACCAGCATCATCACCGGGGCGGTCTCGCCCGTGATGCGGGCGACCGCGAGCATCACGCCGGTGGCGATGCCGCCGATCGCGGTGGGGAGGACGATCCGCAGGATGGTCTTCCACTTCGGCACGCCGAGGGCGTACGAGGCCTCGCGCAGCTCGTTCGGGACGAGCTTGAGCATCTCCTCGGTGGAGCGGACCACGACCGGGATCATCAGGATCGCCAGCGCGAGGCTGCCCGAGAAGCCGGAGTAGCCGAAGCCCAGGGCGAGGTTCCACAGCGAGAGGATGAACAGACCGGCGACGATCGACGGGACACCCGTCATGACGTCGACGAAGAAGGTGATGGCCTTGGCGAGCCGGCCGCGGCCGTACTCCACCAGGTAGACGGCGGTCAGCAGGCCCAGCGGGGCGGCCATCACGGTGGCCAGGCCGACCTGCTGGAGGGTGCCGAGCAGCGCGTGGTAGATGCCGCCGCCGGGGCCGGACTGGATGACGCCCTTCATCGAGTGGCTCAGGAAGTTCCCGTTCACCACGCCGATGCCCTGCTGGATCGTGTAGACGGTCAGCGAGACCAGCGGCACGACGGCCAGGATGAAGGCGACCCAGACCACCGAGGTGGCGAAGCGGTCCTTGGCCTGGCGGCGGCCCTCGACCTGGGCCGAGATCAGGTAGCTGCCGAGCAGGAACAGCAGGGCCGAGATCAGGCCCCACTGCAGGTGGCTCTCCAGCCCGCCGGCGGCGCCGATCGCGCAGCCGACCGCGATCGAGCCGACGGCGACGACGGGCGGGGTCCACCGGGGCAGCCGGTTGGCGGTCAGCTTCGGGCCGACCTGCGGCCGGGCGTCCTCAGGGACGGTGACGGTGGTCATGCGTTGGCCCCCGAGTACTCCTTGCGGCGGGCGATGATCAGTCGCGCGGCACCGTTCACCAGCAGGGTGATGACGAACAGGACGAGGCCGGAGGCCATCAGCGCGTCGCGGCCGTTGTTGCCGGCCTCGGCGAACTTCAGCGCGATGTTCTGCGCGAAGGTGCCGCCGCCCGCGTCCAGGATGTGCAGCGACAGGACACTGTTGGCGGAGAGCACCACGGCGACCGCGATGGTCTCGCCGAGCGCCCGGCCGAGGCCGAGCATCGAGGCCGAGATGATGCCGGGGCGGCCGAACGGCAGCACCGCGGTGCGGATCATCTCCCAGCGGGTCGCGCCGAGCGCGAGCGCCGCTTCCTCGTGCATCCGCGGCACCTGGCGGAACACCTCGCGGGAGACCGCGGTGATGATCGGCAGGATCATGATCGCCAGCAGGATGCCGACGGTGAACAGGTTGCGCGGGGTGCCGGTCTTGGTCTGGTCGAAGAGGTACGTCCAGCCCAGGTACTGGTTGAGCCAGCTGGTCAGCCCGTCCATGTGCGGGACGAGGAACAGCGCGCCCCAGAGGCCGTAGACGATGCTGGGGACGGCGGCGAGCAGGTCGACCAGGTAGGCGAACGGCTGGGCGATCCGCCGCGGCGCGTAGTGCGAGATGAACAGCGCGATCCCGATGGCCACCGGGACGGCGATCACCATCGCGATGAGGGCGCTGACGATGGTGCCGAAGGCCAGGACGGCGATGCCGAAGACCGGCTTCGGGGCGTCCGGCGTCCACTCGAAGGTGGTGAGGAAGTTGCCGTTGTTGTTGCTGAGGGCCTGACCCGAGCGCCAGGCCAGGAAGCCGGCGATCGCGGCCATGATGACCAGCAGCAGGATGCCCGCACCGCGGGCGAGGTTCATGAAGATCTTGTCGCCGACGCGGCTGTCGCGCGATCGGCGTTCCCTGCCTCGCGGGGCGGCAGGGGGGGATGAAGTCATTGGTCTACTCCGGTCTGGTGGCGCCGCCCCGGTAGGGGGCCGGCACCATGGCGGCGGTGCCCCGGACGTTGGTGCTGGGTCGGTGCGTTCCGGCGGGACGGCCCCGGCCCCCCTCGCTCACGGGGCCGTCCCACCGGTGGTCCTGTCGGGTCAGGCGAGGGTGCCGACGGCGGCCTTCACCTTGTCGCCGATCGCGGCCGGCATCGGGACGTAGCCCTTGTCGCCGATCGACTTCTGGGCGGCGTCGCTGATGGTGTAGTTCAGGAAGGACTTCAGGGTGTCCAGCGTCTCGGCCTTGTTGCCCTTGTCGCAGGCGATCTCGTAGGTCACCAGGACGATCGGGTAGGCGTTGTCGGCCTTGGTGCCGTAGTCCAGGGAGAGGGCGAGGTCGCCGTCGGTGCCCGACACGGTGGAGGAGGCGATGGTGAGCGCGGCGTTGGCGGCGGTCGCCTCGACCGGCTGAGCGGCGCCGGTGGCGATCTTGGCGCTCTTCAGGTTGTTGGTCTGGGCGTAGGACAGCTCGGCGTAGCCGATCGAGTTCTTGACCTGCTTGATCTGGGCCGAGACGCCGGCGCTGCCGTTCGCGGACTGGCCGCCCTTGCCCTTCCACGCCTTGTTCGGCTCGGCGCTCCAGGCGCCGCCCGAGGTCTTGGCGAAGTAGGAGGTCAGGTTGAACGTGGTCCCCGAGTCGTCCGAGCGGTGGAAGGTCTGGATCTCGGCGTCCGGAAGCTTGGCGCCCGGGTTCAGGGCGGCGATCGCCGGGTCGTTCCACTTGGTGATCTGCGAGTCGAAGATCTTGGCGGCGGTCGGGCCGTCCAGGACCAGGTTGTCGACGTTGTCCACGTTGAAGACCAGCGAGACCAGGCCGGCCACCATCGGCAGGTCGATCGCCTTGCCACCGGTGCAGACGGCCTTGGAGGCGTCGACGTCGGCCGGCTTGAGGGCGAAGTCGGAGCCGGCGAAGGCGACCTTGCCCTGGGTGAACTGCTGGACACCGGCACCGGAGCCGCCGCCGCTGTAGTTGACCGTGGTGCCGGAGCAGGCCGAACCGAAGTTGGTCTTCCACACGTCGATGGCCGGGGCCTGAGCGGTCGAACCGGCGCCGAGCAGCGTGCCGGGCTTGCCACAGTTGACCGCGGCACCGGCCGCGGCGGAGCTGCCAGAGCCACCGGACGCCTTGGTGTTGTTGTTGTCGTCCGAACCGCAGGCGGCGAGCGACAGCGAGCTGACGAGCGCCATGGCACCGATGGCGAGGGCCTTGGAGCGGCCGTTCCGCTGGAGCTTCACAGGGGTGTCCCTTTCTGTGGCATTGCCCGTCGCGCAGACCGTGCGGACACGGCCGAGCGCGGGTTTTGCTGTGGTCCGGGGCCCGTCCGGCCCTCCGGTAGTCCCGAAGTTAGGCCGGGTAAGTGACGCGTCAGCCGGTCGCAAGTGAACGGGGAGTGAACCTCGAACGGATGACAGGAAACTACGTCACGTAGTAACGGTTGCGTCACGCCCAGGGCGCGAGAAGATCACTTCCACCGGCCCTTCGCCGGTGCCCGCTCGCCCGTGCGTACGGGCTTGGCACCCAGGATCACCAGCAACGCGTCGATCAGCAACCGGTCCCGGTCATGGGTCAACCGCGCCCGGGCCTTGCCCGCCGGCAGCCACTCCAGGCGGTCGACCTCCCGGTTCGGCCGGAAGGCGCCCCCGGTCGGCACCGCGGCCCAGTAGCGGACCTCCTTCGGACGGCCCTGCGCCAGGTAGTGCTGGGCGGGCAGCTCCGGACCGAGCAGGCAGCGGAAGCCGGTCTCCTCCCGCACCTCGCGCAGCGCCGCCTCGACCGCGACCTCGCCCGGGTCGAGCTTGCCCTTGGGCAGGCTCCAGTCGTCGTACTTCGGCCGATGGATCACCGCGATCCGCGGCCGCCCCAGCCGGCCGCTGGGCTTCGGCCGTCCGGGCAGCCAGAGCACTCCGCCCGCCGCCAGGACCACCGGGGCGCGGCCCGCCCCGGTCGGATGCGCGTCCACCGGCTGCCCGGTGCTCAGGCGATCGTGCAAGTCAGGCCGTCCGTGGTGCGGGGGAATGCCCCCAGCCCTCGGCCGGGGGGATATCCAGCCAGCCGTCCGGAGCTGGCGGGAGTTCGGGCCACCGGCGGCCGAAGGCGTACCGCGCCGCCTCCACCTCCAGTCGCTGATCAGCATGCACCACGCCCAGCACGTAAGCGGTCGCGGGGGTGATCCGCGGGGTGCGCGCCGCCGTCGCAGCGGTGACCGCGGCGTCCGCCGCCTCCTGGTGCCGGCCCAGCACCGCGTCCAGCTCGTCCAGCTCGGCGGACTGCCGACCGCACACCTCCAGTGCGTACCGGGCCCGCTTCACCAGGATCCGCAGCCGGGACCAGGGCGCGTCGTCCGCGGCCAGCGCGGTGTCCGCGTCCGCCGTACCGCGCGCCGCGGGCACCGCGCCCAGCCGGCGCAGCCCGTCCCCGCCGTACGGCGTAGCGGCCCGCCGCAACGGCAGCTGCTGGGCGCTCGCCGACAGCGCGGTGAGCGCGGCCGCCGCCTGCGGCAGCAGCACCGCCGACGCCCGGCCGCCCGCCGCCTCCAGCAGCGGCGCCTCACCGACCAGCAGGGTCATCCGGTCCGCCAGGGCGTGTAGCCGGGCCGAGCGGAGCTCCTGGAGCACCGTGGAGTGCGCCCTGGTCCGGGCCAGGGTCAGCTGCCGGTCCAGCAGCGCCCGCGCCTTGGGGGCGCCGGCGTGCCCGGCCAGCATGCCCGTGCCCTCCGGGTCGGTGCCGCTCAGCGAGTCCACCGCGCCCAGCAGCCGGGCCGAGCGGCGGACGTAACCGGGCTCCAGCGCCAGCAGGTTGAGCAGCCAGCGCAGTTCGGTGCGCGACTCCTGCGCCCAGGTCTGTTCGAAGACCGTCCCGAAGGTGTGCAGCAGTCCGCCGACCCGCCGTACGGCCCGCAGCAGGTCGGCGGTGCCGTTCGCCGGGACGGCCGCGGCCGAGCCCGGTCTGGCGCCGACCTCGCCCACCGCGAGCGGCAGGGCGCGCAGGAACGCCCCGGCCTGGGCGGTGAGATGGCGGGAAAGGATGTCCCCGGCGGTCGCTGTGGAGGCCGCCTGGGCCGTCATCGGCGCATCGGTCATGGCGTGGTAGATCCCCGTTCCCCCGGGGCCCTTCCCCGGGGCTGGTGGCCGACCGCCGGAGCAGGTCCCCCCGGGGCCTCGGGGGCCCCGACCGCTCCGGCGGGCTCGCATCAGTGGACGCGTCAGCGCGAGGTGGCGGCCCGGCGGCGCTGGCGCGAGTCGATGAGCAGGTTCTGGACGTGCCGCAGCGGCCGGCCCTCGGCGTCCTGCGAGTGGCGCTCCCACGCGCCGTCCGGTCCCAGGTGCCAGGACTCGGTCTCGTCCGAGACACCGAGGTCGATCAGCCCGGACAGCTCGGCGCGGTGCGCCGGGTCGGTGATCCGCAGCAGGGCCTCGATCCGGCGGTCCAGGTTGCGGTGCATCATGTCGGCACTGCCGATCCACACCTCGGGATCGCCGTTGTTGCCGAACACGAAGACCCGGGAGTGCTCCAGGAAGCGCCCCAGGATGCTGCGCACCCGGATGTTCTCGCTCAGCCCCGGCACCCCCGGCCGGATCGCGCAGATCCCGCGCACCCAGACGTCCACCGGCACCCCGGCCTGCGAGGCCCGGTAGAGCGCGTCGATCACGGCCTCGTCGACGATCGAGTTGACCTTGATCTTCACGAACGCGGGCCGGCCCGCCCGGTGGTGGGCGATCTCGTTGTGGATCCGCGAGACCAGCCCGTCGCGCAGGCCGCGTGGGGCGGTCAGCAGTCGGCGGTAGGACTCGCGGCGGGAGTACCCGGACAGCCGGTTGAAGAGGTCCGAGAGGTCCGCGCCGACCTGCGGGTCGGAGGTGAGCAGACCGAGGTCCTCGTACAGCCGGGCCGTCTTCGGGTGGTAGTTGCCGGTGCCGACGTGCGAGTAGCGGCGCAGGGTGTCGCCCTCCTGGCGGACCACCAGCGACAGCTTGCAGTGGGTCTTCAGCCCGACCAGGCCGTAGACCACGTGGCAGCCGGACTCCTCCAGCTTGCGGGCCCACTTGATGTTGGCCTGCTCGTCGAAGCGCGCCTTGATCTCGACCAGCACCAACACCTGCTTGCCGGACTCGGCCGCGTCGATCAGGGCGTCCACGATCGGCGAGTCGCCCGAGGTGCGGTAGAGGGTCTGCTTGATCGCCAGCACGTCCGGGTCGGCGGCGGCCTGCTCCAGGAAGGCCTGCACCGAGGTGGAGAAGCTGTCGTACGGGTGGTGCAGCAGAACGTCGCGCTCGCGCATCGCGGCGAAGATGTCCGGCTGGGAGGCGGACTCGACGTCGGTCAGCCCGCGGGCCGTACCGGCCACGAACTTCGGGTAGTTGAGCTCCGGCCGGTCCAGCTCGGCGATCCCGAACAGCCCGGTCAGGTCCAGCGGCCCGGGCAGCGGGAAGACCTCCGCCTCGGTGATGTTCAGCTCCCGCACCAGCAGGTCCAGGATGTAGGGGTCGATCGACTCCTCGACCTCCAGCCGGACCGGCGGGCCGAAGCGCCGCCGCATCAGCTCCTTCTCCAGGGCTTTGAGGATGTTCTCGGTGTCGTCCTCCTCCACCTCGAGGTCCTCGTTGCGGGTGACCCGGAAGGCGTGGTGCGCCAGCACCTCCATCCCCGGGAAGAGCTCCTCCAGGTGCGCGCCCATCACGTCCTCCAGCGGGACGTACCGCTGGGGCGAGGCCTCCAGGAAGCGGGCCAGCGACTGCGGCACCTTCACCCGGGCGAAGTGCTTGTGTCCGGACACCGGGTTGCGGACGACCACGGCCAGGTTGAGGGACAGGCCCGATATGTAGGGGAAGGGGTGCGCGGGGTCGACCGCCAGCGGGGTCAGCACCGGGAAGATCTTCTGCCGGAACAGGGTGTGCAGCCGGGCCTGCTCCTTCTCCGCCAGCTCCGGCCAGCGGACCACCTCGATGCCCTCGGCGGCGAGGTCCGGCAGCACCTCCTGTTGGAAGGCCGCCGCATGACGGGCCATCAGCTCGCGCGAGCGGGTCCAGATCAGGTCCAGCACCTCGCGCGGCTGGAGGCCGGACGCGCTGCGCTGGGCGACCCCGGTGGCGATCCGGCGCTTCAGGCCGGCCACCCGGACCATGAAGAACTCGTCCAGGTTGCTGGCGAAGATCGCCAGGAACTTGGCCCGCTCCAGCAGCGGGATCCTCGGGTCCTCCGCCAGCTCCAGGACGCGCTCGTTGAACGCGAGCCAGCTCCGCTCACGGTCCAGGAAGCGGCCCTGCGGCAGTGCTTCGAACTCCTGCTCGTCCGTGGTCGACGGCTCCGGCGGAACGCCCAGCGCACCGGACATCCGGGCCGTGGGCGACGGCGGGGCAGAGACGGGGCGGGGGATGCTCATGGGTTCCAGCTCCTCCAGCAGGACGGCGTCCGGACGCGAATGGCTCTGCGGGCCGTCGTCCTCGCCCCGGGTCGACCCCGGGGACAGCGCCCACCCACCCGGCGCGGTCCGTACAGGACCGGCCGGCGAATGGCGGTCGACTCTGCACGAGCGAGACACTACGGACTTCATCCTGTGATCTTCGCGGCAGCAATTGAATCCACGGTAAACACCGCATGGCCGGGAGGAAAGCTGAGTCGGTCGGAGCAAGGGGCGGCGGCCCTCCCCGCCGCTGCCCCGCGACCTCTCCGTTACCGCCGGGCCGTCCGTGACCTGCGGGCGGGGACGGCCCGGACGGGGCTGCGGATGCGGGCGGTGGCTGGTGCGAGCCTCGTGATGCGGGCGGTGGCTGGTGCGAGCCTCGCCGATGCGGGCGGTGGCTGGTGCGGCCGTGGCTAGCGGCGGGTGGCCGTCCGGTCCGCCTGGTACCGGGCGCGGTACATGAGGTCCACCTCGTGGATGGTGAATCCCAGTCGCTCGTACACCCGGACCGCGGCCGGATTGTCGGCGTCGACGTAGAGGAGGACGGTCGCCAGTCCGCGCTCGCCGTCGCCTGACCCGGTCAGGTGACGCAGGCCGGCCGCGGTCAGCGCCCGGCCCAGGCCGCTGCCCTGCTCGGCCGGGTCCACCCCGACCACGTAGACCTCACCCAGCTCCGGCTCGGTGGCGGTGGCCGGGTGCACCTTCGTCCAGTGGAAGCCGACCACCTTGCCGCCCCGGGTCGCCAGGAAGAAGCCGGCCGGGTCGAACCAGGGCTCGGCGATCCGCTCGGCCAGGTCCTGCTCCGTCCAGGAGCCCTGCTCGGGGTGGTGGGCGAATGCCAGGGCGTTCAGCCGCAACCACTCGGCGTCGTCCTCCCCCGGGCGGAAGGTCCGCAGCTCGATGCCCTCGGGGACGGGCACCGCCTCGGTCTGCGCACCGGTGCGACGCATCTGCCGCAGCTCCCGGACCAGCTCGGCGCCGTACGCCTCGGCCAGGTGCCGGGCCGCCGGGTGACCGCCGTGCACCCAGAAGTCCACCGCGTCGTGCCCGGCTCCGTGCGCCTGCGCCAGGACGGCGTCGACCAGCGGACGGGCCAGACCGCGGCCCCGGGCGGCCGGGTCGACCACCAGCTCGGCAGCAGGGTTGGCGGCCGGATGGGCGGGCGGGTTCTCGGCTGCGGTCTCCGGCACCTCGACCTGGCCGTAGCCGACAACGGATCCGCTCTCGCTGCCGATGACGTGGGTGACACCCGGCCGAGGCGTCTCGGCGTTCCGCAGCCGCAGCCGGCCCTGTTCGGAGACGGCGGCCCGGCCGTCGACCGCCTGGGCCTCCGCCAGAACACGCAGAGCACCGTCGCGCTGCTCGGGGCGGAGCACGTTGTCCGCAATGACCGCTGTCTGATCGTCCATGTACCGACGATACGTCAACGGAAATGCGAAAAGCCCCTGATCCAAAAGGATCAGGGGCTTTTCTGAAGAATTGTTCGGCGGCGTCCTACTCTCCCACAGGGTCCCCCCTGCAG
>NZ_JBVJQR010000037.1:0-14364 GCF_055608425.1 Kitasatospora sp. NPDC036934
GCGACGACACGACACATCACCACTCCCCGACACCGCCGATCCCATGCCTGATCAGCGAAAACGCAGCCCTCAACCCCGGAAAGACAACAGCCACTAAAGGGCGAGGTGCCCGGCCTGGGTGGTGGCGACGTGCAGGGTGCGGGGGTCGAGATCCCGGGAGTCGGTGAGGGGCAGGCCCAGGGGATGCGGTATGTCGTGTTCCCGCTCTCCGCCAGCGCCCCGGTGCTCGCGGAGAGCGGGCAGCAGACGATCTCGGCCAGTACCGGGTCAATGCCGGCTTGCTGCTCGGTGACGAGGTCGGGCAGGTAGCGGGCGAGGCGTCCGCCGGCCGCACCGGCGTCCTGCGCCGCGTGGGTGCCGATGGCCAGGGTGAGGTGGCCGCCGTGGTCTTCCCGGACGCGGATGTGAACCTCGGCCGTGCGCGGTGGCCGCCCATCGCCGTGGTGGGCCAGCGCGTCCACCATCTCCTCGGTCAGCTCCACCTCCTGCTCACCGCGCGCGGCGGCCGTGGTGAGCAGCGTGAGGAGGAGGTGGGTGCGGTGGTCGTCCAGGTCGGAGCGGGCACCGATCGCGTCCTCCGCACCCGGTGGGCCGATCCCGGTGGCCGGGTCGACCGCCTCCAGTAGCGGGACCAGGCGGTGGGGCCCGTACGTCTCCCGGAACTTCGCGGTCCAGGGCTGCAGCGGCGGGGTGCGGTGGCCGATGCGCCAGAGGGTGTCGACGGCCCGCGCCACGTCCCGGCCCACCGTGGCCGGGAGGCGCAGATCGGCCTCGGCGATGGTGTCGCAGGTCAGCGAGCGGTCGGCGGGGTGGATCGCGTCAGCCGCTCGGCGGGCGGCGTGCAGGAGGGGCTGGTGGCCAGGGTCGAGTGCCGCAGGGGGCCTGGGGACGACGGCGAGGGGCGCCTGGGAGCTGATCATGATGGTGGCGGCGGCTGGGCCGGGCCCGCAACACTGCTGCTTCTACGACGTCCTTGCGAGCTTGCCGCCACGGCGAGCGCGCACGCTTGGTGAGCCGGCGGGCACTGAGGTACCGAACGCGGGCCCGCCGGATGGCCGGGCCCGTTGTCTCGGGCCCGGCCATCCGGCGTCGGCGGGTCAGAGCGTGAGGGTACGGATGACCAGGGTCTGGCCGGCGACCGAGGGCCAGGTCGCCCAGCTCAGATGGGCGGGGAGCGCCGGTGCGTCGCTGCCGGGGGGCAGGCCGGCTTCGAGGGCGACGACCTGGAGGCGCAGCGAGCCGTCGCCGCGGTAGCGGATGGTCAGGTCCACGCCGTCTGCCGCTGGCGCAGCGTAGGACGAGGTCCAACGCCAGTCGCCGGCCGAAGGCGGGAGGTTCGTGCCGCCCGGAGCCGTGGCGCCGTCCAGCTCGGCGTCGACGATCTGGTGGTCCGCAGTGTTCGCGTACAGGACGAAGCGGCGGGTGTCGGCCGGCAGTCGGAGGTGCGTCCGGACGGTCCGGACTCCGTCCTGCTCGGTGGCCGTCACCTGCTCGGCCCGCGGTGGCTCGATCGCCGCGACGGGGGCCTTGCCGGCGTACAGGTCCAGGTCGTGGAGCATGGGGACACCCTCGCCGGGGGTCATCGGGCCATCCGTCAGGAGCCGTCCCACCACGGGCTGTTCCGGGCCGCCCGAGCTGACCCAGGTGGCCTTCCCCGTATCGGCGTCCAGGAGGTACCCCAGGCTGACGGCCTGCGGTTGGTGGGCACTGTAGCCGTCGAGGGCGGTGCCCGCCCCGACTGTGCACACCGCGGCGAGCGCGAGTGCGGTCGTGCCGGCAGTCAAGGCCCGACGGGACGGGAGCGGATCGAGTTGGGTCAGGGCCGGGATGCCCAGCAGCGCCGCCAGGACCAGCGGGACCGCGGTCAGGGACAGTCCCAGGGCGGGCAGCAGAAGGAGGAGCAGCGGCAGTGCGAGGGCCACTGCGGGCACGGCCGCGGCCCCGGCGGCGGCCGTTCGCCAGGGGGATTCCCGGTCAGTCAGGCGCACGGCCGCCGCGGCGGCCGCCGTGCCGATCAGAGCGGGCCAGGTGAAGAGGTAGGCGGCACCCGGCAGGAACACGGCACACGCCAGGCCGAGCAGCCAGAACCAGGCGAGCACGCCCAGGGCGACGTCGAGCGGGGCGACCCGTCGCCGGAGCCACCGGTACCAGCTGAGCAGGACGGCAACGAGCAGCAGCGCCTCGCCCACCATGTAGCGATCGGGGTGGTAGACACTGCCTGCGGTGAGGACGAAGTCCGGTCGGACCAGGGACAGCACCCACCAACTGCCGGCTCCGATGAGAGCGGCGGCCAGTAGAGCGGCCGGGAAGGTGGCGGCCGTCCGGGCCGTCCCACGGGCCGACAGCCCGCGGCGGCGGCCTCGGAGGAGCAGCGCCCCCCAGCCCAGTGCGGCGGCGCAGGCGAGCGGCAGGCCCAGCTGCTCCGGGTAGGACACCACCGTGCCGAGGACCGTGAAGTAGGTGCTCCGGCCGCCGGTCGCGGACAGGTCGGACCCGGCCAGCAAGCGGGCCGCGGCGAGTGCGGCGTCGCCCATGCTCTGGGTGCTGGCCGCGCTGACCTGGTCGATCGAGTCGTGCGGGGTGTGGTAGTGCGGGGAGCCCTTGAAGAACGCGAGGTTCACACCACGCACCCCGGCCCCGCTCAGGGCGGTGAGGTCGGTGTCGTTCGGCAGCAGGCCGAAGACCTCGTCGGCGAGCGAGGTGGTGTACGCGCCGGACTCCCGTACGGTGGGGGTGAGCCCGTCGCCGATGGCTTGGAAGAGCACGGCCGGCCCCGAGGTCCCTCGGGCTTCCAGGTTGACCGCGACGGTGCGTCGCGGGTCTCCTGCCAGGCCCGAGTCGATGAATGCCTGCGCGCCGAGCAGCCCGTACTCCTCACCGTCGGTGAACAGGATGCCGACGTCGTTGCGCGGGCGGGGCCCGCTCTGCAGGGCCCGGAGGACCTCCAGCGCGGCGGCGACGTTGGCGCCGTTGTCGGAGGCGCCGGGGCCGGTCGGGACGGAGTCGTAGTGGGCCACCAGAAGGACCGTGCCGGTGGGCTGGGTGCCGGGGACCTCGGCGTAGATGTCGGAGACCCGACCGACCGCACCTTCACCCTCCTCGGTGCGAGCGGCCACTCGGGTCACCACCTGGGGCGAGGTTCCGGCTTCCCGCAGCCGTTCGACGAGGCGGGCACGGACCCGCTCCTGGGCCGTCGAACCGCTCGGGTGGGGCTCGGAGGCGATGTCGCCCAGTGCGCTGAGGGCCCGCGCGGCCGAGAACCGGGCGGCGGGGGACGACACGGGTTCGGGGTCGGGCGGGTCCAGCGGAATGACGGCGGCGACGCCCGTCAGCAGGAGCAGTACCGGGACGATCAGCCTGGCGACCCAGGACCGGCGGGCGGGTCGGTCCAGCTCCCGCGCGGGCCGGCTCGCGGTCTTGTTGGTCAGGGACATCGGTGGGCCTCTTCAGGATCGTGCGGCGGCTGCCGGGCCGGCGTGCAGGACGGCCATCCGCCGATCGCCGGTGGACGGTTCCATGCTGTGGGCGGTGCGCAGATTGTCGAGCAGCAGGAGGTCTCCGGTCTGCCAGACGATTCGGGTGGTCACCTGCTCGTACGCGGAGTTCACGGCCTCCACGTCCTCGGCGGTGAAAGGTGTCCCGTCGCCGTAGCTGGTCTCGAACGGCAGCCCCTGGCGGCCGAGGGCCGAGACCAGGTAGGCGCGGACCGCCGGGTCCATCGTCCATTCGCTGCAGAACGCCAGCAGGTTGGACCAGGTGGGGCCGTCGTCCCGGCCGGTGGGCCGGAGCGCTGGTCTGGTGCGCCGAGTGGTCAGGCTGTCCGGGCCCCACTCCAGCTCCACGCCCTCGGTGGCCGCGTACGCCTCGACCCCGGCGGCGTCGAGGCCGGGGAAGGCGTCCTGCCACGGCATGCCGATCAGCCCGGTGCTGTACCGGCGGACCATGCTCCAGCCGTGCTGCCCGGCTCGCTCGGTCATCGGGTCCGGCAGCAGGGGCAGCACGGCTTGGCCGTCGGCGACGCCGGTGGCGCCCCCCGAGGCCGCGGGGCGCAGACAGGCGATGAGGAGGAACGGCGGCGGCTGGCTCTGCCATCCCAGTTCGTGGTGCATGCACATGGGGGACGAGCTGGGCCAGGCCGGCTGCGACCAGACACCACGACCCAACGGCTTGCGGGCGGCGAACGGCTCCCGCTGCTCCAGCGCTGTCATTCCCATCCCGGCGGCCAGGTCGGCCAGCGCGTCCGCGCCGTCGACGTTCGCGCCGTGGACGAGGACGGCGCCGGACAGCTCCAGCGCTTCCAGGAGGACGCTGGGCAATGCCTCCCGTCCGGATATCTCCGGCACCGTGGTGCCGTGCCCGGTCACGGTCACGTGTCGTGCCTTCCTTCCTGGTGCGGGGCGATGCCGAGGGGCAGCATCCGCAGGGCCTCATCGGCGCGGTCCGCTGCTTCACGGGGTGAGTTCCCGACCGTCACGACATGTCCGAGCCGGTCGAGGAAGGTGCCCTGACGGTTGATCAGTTGACCGGTTCGGGCGGTGACGGTGGCGTCCACCACACCGGGGAGCCGCCTGGCCCTGTCCGGGTCGGGCAGCGTGCGCACCTCGCCGTCGGAGGACGGGACCACGAACCGGATCGCTGCCGAGCCGGCCCGGTTCGCTCCCCGGACCGGGGTGCGGCCGGAGGTCAGGGCGATCAGCTCCGCGATGAGGTCCTGTCCGGTGGCCGCCAGGACGGCCTGCGGGATCATGCCGCCTGCCAGTCGCGGGTTGACCTCCACCACCAGGGCCCGGCCGCCCACCAGCCTCAGCTCGACGTGTGCCGCGCCCCAGTCCAGTCCGAGGGCGGACAGGGCGGCCAGCGCGCTGGCCGTGAGCTCGGCGCGGACCGCGTCATCGACGGGTGCCGGGACGTCGTGGCCGGTCTCCAGGAAGCCCAGGCGCTGGTCGAGGTGCTTGCCGACGACGGCCCGTACCTCGCCGCCGAACACCTCCACCGAGAACTCCGGCCCGTCCAGGTAGGTCTCGACCAGGACGGTGGCCGGCAGCGGGCGGCCGCGTTCGTCCACGGTGGTGGCGAGCAACTCGGCAGTGTGCTGGGCGACCGCCTCCAGGGTGTCGCAGCGCCGGACCCCGAGGGAGCCTGACCGGCCCGGGGGTTTGACCACCACCGGCAGGCCGAGCTCGGCGGCGGCTCGCGATGCCTGCTCCGGGGAGTCGGCGGTGAGGAACGCGGGCGAGGGCACGCCGTGCTCCGCGAAGCGCCTGCGCTGGACCGTCTTGTCCCGGGCCGCGGCCAGTGCCTGCGGGTCCGGGCCCGGCAGGCCGAGTGCACGGGCGGTGGCGGCGGCGATGCCGATGAAGTACTCCGAGCTGGAGGTCACCCCGCGGACGCGGTGCTCGCGGGCCAGTTCGCGGCACCGGGCCAGGACGGCTGCGGGGTCGTCGGTGGCACAGGTGTGGTGCGGAACGTCCAGCTCCGCCAGGTAGGGGTAACGAGCCGGGTCCACGCAGAGCATGTGCGGGTCCAGACCCTGGGCCCGGGCACGTTCGGCGAACAGCCGTCCGGTGCCCGTGGTGTTGCTCTCGATGAACACCAGGAGGTCAGCCATGGAAGAGTTCCTCACTCGCGAGGCGCAGCCGTTCGGCCGCCAGTCGTTCGGTGGTGCGTAGCTGCTCCAGCTCCCGGCGCAGCCTGTGGCGCAGCTCCCACGCCGTGGCCAGGGCCGTCTCCCGGCTGCCGGGGCCGCCGCCGAAGCGGGCGCGGTCGGTGATCTCCCGCAGGTCCCGCCGAGGCAGTTCCTCCGGCGGCCAGCCGGTGCCGCTCTCGATGGCCTGCAGCACGGCGGTGCCGATTCGCTCGTGTGCCTCGCGAAACGGGATCCCGCGGCGCACCAGGTCGTTCGCCAGTACCGTGGCGTCGACGAAGCCCTGCCCGGCCGCGGTGTCCGCGACGGCGCGCCGCGGTCGGGCGCCGGAGACCACGAGTGCGGCCATCGCCAGGAGTTCGCCGGTGGTGCGCAGGGCCGTCCCGACGGGCGCCATGGCCTCGGTGCCGACCTCGATGGAGTTGGTGAACGGCGCCGCTTTGCTCGCGGTGACGGAGGTGATCCAGGCACCGGTGACCTGGCTGGGGCGGGCCTTCAGGTACTCCAGCAGGAACGCGTTCCGCTTCTGGGGCATGGCCGAGGAACTGCCCACCAGCCAGTCGGGGAACTCCAGGTAGCCCAGTTCGGTCGTGCTCCACAGTTGCAGGTCGGTGGCCAGCCGGGACACCGTCACGCCGAGGTGTGCCGCGTCGGCCAGGACGTCCAGTGAGGCGTCGCGGGAGGCGATCGCGTCGACGGCGTGCAGGGGGCCGGTCTCGAAGCCGAGCAGGGTCGCGGTCCGCGCGGTGTCCAGGGCCAGGTCGGTGCCGGCGACGGCATGCGCGCCGAGCGGGCAGCGTCGGATCGATCGCAGCGCGTGCGCGATTCGCTCCAGGTCCCGGTGCAGTGCCAGGGCCACGCCGGTGAGGTAGTAGCCGTAGGTGATCGGCATGGCCGGCTGGTAATGGGTGTGGATCGCCATGACGGCGTCCAAGTGCTCACCAGCCGCGCCGAGCAGCGCGGTCAGCAGGCGGCATCCGTCGGCCAGCACGCCGATGCCCTGCCTGCGCAGGGCCAGCAGGGTGGTGGTGGCGTTGAGGTCGTTGCGGGAGCGGCCGGTGTGCAGCAGTCCGCCGGTGTCCGGGCCGCACAGCTCGCTGATCACCTGCTCGTACGCCAGGTACAGGCCGCGGGGGCGGGGCCGGTGCAGGACGGCGGTGAAGCCCTCCGCCTCGACGCGGGAGACCGTGCGCAGCAGCACGGCGGCCCGGTCCGGCGGGATGATGCGCTGCTCTGCCAGCATCACGAGGTGGGCGCGGTCGACCCGGCTGATCAGGCGCAGCGCCTCCAGGTCGGCGGCGTCGTCCGGCGGGCCGTAGTAGAGGCGCTGAGCCGTCCGTGAGAGGGCGCCCTTGATCCGGCCGGTGCTCGCGGTGTCCTCCCGGTTCACGGCCGGGAACCCGTGGGGGTGGCCAGGTCGGCCAGCCGGCGCCGGTCCCAGCGCATCCAGGTCCAGTCGGCCTCGCCGGTCGGGGAGGTCACCTCGCGCGGCTCACCGGTGGTCCGGCGGGCCGGTTCGGCGTCGAGCCAGTGATCGTCGTAGACCGTGTCGAGGTAGCGGTCGCCCTGGTCCGGGAGCATCACCACCGTGCGGGCCTCGGGGTTGTGGGCTGCCCACCAGTGGGCCACCGCCAGCGCGGCCCCGGAGGTGGGACCGTGGAAGAGGCCGTTGCTGCGGTGCAGGCCCCGGGTGTGGTGGTATGCCTCGCCGGCCGGGCACCAGTGAACCTGGTCGAACACGGTGTGGTCCAGGATGCCGGGCAGCACGCTGTTGCCGAGTCCGCGCAGTTCCCGCACCTGGTCGGGCTGTCCGAACAGCACGCTGCCCGGGGTGTCGACGCCGATGGCTTGCAGGCCGGGGTTGTGGCGGCGCAGCCCGGACGTCGTCCCGCACATGGAACCGCCCGAGCCCACCGGGCCGACCAGCGCGTCCAGGGGCCCGAGCCGGCGGTGCAGGTGGTCGGCAACGACGGAGTAGGAGGCGGGGTTGAGCGGGTTGTCGTACTGCTGCGGCCAGAAGTGGTCCGAGTGCTGTGCGCGCACCTCGGCGAGCCTGGCCAGCCGTACCGTCTGGTACTCGCCCAGCGCGGACGGCTTCGGGCACATCTCGACGGTGGCCCCCAGGTCCGCCACCCGGCGGCAGAGCCGGTCGTCCATCGCGGGGTCGGTGACCAGGATCAGCCGGCGGCGGACGAGGGCCGCCTTCACTGCCAGCGCCAGCCCGTAGGTGCCACTGGTCGACTCGACGATGACGGTGTCGGGGCCGATCTCGCCGGAGGCGAGGGCGGAGTCGACGATGTGGTGCGCCGGCACCATCTTCATCAGTTTGAAGGAAGCGCCCCAGAGGTTGGGCCCCAGCCTCACCACGTGGGGCAGCAGATCGGCGGTGGCCGCGTCCGGTTCGGGCTGCGAGGAAATCAAGACCACGGTGCCGTCTCTCTCCGAGGTGTGCGAAGGTCCCGGGGGATCGGGGGCCCGATCGTGCCGCCCGGTTCGAACGGCACGTTAGGGAGGCGGCGAAGCGGCGGGCAGTCACCTGAACCTGGGGCCGCGGCGGGCCGGGCCGGGCTGGTACATTGCGCCCCCATGACACGTTCCGAGATGCAGGTTCCCGCCGAAACTCCGTTGGCAGGGGACGAAGTCGCCGTCCTGCTGGGCACGCTCGAGCGCATGCGCGCACTGGTGGAGTGGAAGTGCTCCGGCCTTGACCAGGCCGGCATGCGGGCGACTCTCGGTCCTTCGACCATGACCCTGGGCGGGTTGCTCAAGCATCTGGCCGCAGTGGAGGACTCGTACTTCCTCCGGCTGATGCGCGCTGAGAAGGCGGGCGCCCCGTGGGACACCGTCGACTGGGACTCCGATCCGGACTGGGACTGGCGCACCGCCGCCGAGGAGACCCCCGAAGAGCTGTTCGCGCTCTGGCGGGCCTCGGTGCAGCGCTCGCGGGAGCTGGTCGCCGAGTTGCTCGCCCAAGGCGGACTCGACCACGTCGGGACCTTCGTGAGCAGTCGCACCGGCCAGTCGCCGAACCTGCGCTTCGCGGTGGTGACCATGATCGAGGAGTACGCGCGGCACGCCGGGCACGCCGACTTGATCCGCGAGTCCGTGGACGGTCTGGTCGGCGAAGACCCGCCGCGGGACTGAGAGGACCTCCGGCCATGTCAAGGGAGCCCTTCGACCCCGGGCGACTGACCGTCGTCCCCGCCAACCAGGCGTCCTGGGACGACATCGCGGCTGTGCTCGGCACCACTGATGCGGGCCGTTGCCAGTGCCAGCGGTTCAAGGTCGCCGGCGGGATCTGGCGTGACACCACCCGACAGGAGCGCACCGACAGTCTTCGGGCGCAGACCGCCTGCGGGACACCGGATGCCGCCGACACCTCCGGCCTGCTGGCGTACGCCGACGGCGAGCCGGTCGGCTGGGTCGCCGTCCAGCCCCGAACCGCCTATCCCAAACTGCGCACCTCGCGGGTGGTGTGGGCGGGCCGGGACGAGGACAAGGACGACCACGGGGTGTGGGCGGTGACCTGCTTCGCGGTCCGCAAGGGTTTCCGCGGTCGGGGCCTGACCTATCCGCTGGCTGCTGCTGCGGTCGTCTTCGCCAAGGAGCGTGGTGCGCGGGCGCTGGAGGCGTATCCGATGGTCACGACCCCCGGCAAGCAGATCACCTGGGGAGAACTCCATGTGGGTGCCCGTCAGGTCTTCGAGGAGGCGGGTCTGCGGGAGGTCACCAGCCCCACCGTCCGCCGTCGGGTGATGCGCATCGATTTCTGATCCACCGAGGCCGTCCTCCGTTCGGAGGACGGCCCCGACTGCGCCGCGGCTCAGCCGTGGGCGGTGGGCTGCCGGACCGACGCCGCCGCCTCGCGCAGGGTTCCCGTGAGCAGGGCGATCACGTCGGGCTTCGGCAGCCGTGCGCGCTCGCACTCGTCGAGCAACTCGAACGCGAGCATCGAATGGCCGCCGAGCTCGGTGAAGTTGTCCAGCACGCTGACCGGTGCGGTGTCCAGCAGCCGACTGTAGAGGTCCACGAGCGCGGCCTCGACCTCGTCGGCGGGCGGTTCGACGGTGCGCTCCGTGGTGTGATCCGGAACGAGTGCCAGCAGGGCGGCGGTATCGAGCTTGCCGTTGACGGTCGCCGGGACGGCCGGGACCGGGACGATCCGCTCGGGCCGCATGTGCCGGGGAAGGTGCGCCGCCGCGTGGGAGAGGACCGCGGCGGTGTCCAGGACGGCCGGGTCGCCGCCGGTCGCTACCACGAACGCGAGCAGCCGGTCCGGGTCGCTCTGCGGGACGACTGCGCAGTCCTCGACTGCCGGGTGCTCGGCGAGCACCGCCTCGATCTCGCCGAGCTCGATCCGCAGCCCGCGGATCTTCACCTGCCGATCGATCCGCCCCAGGTGCTCCAGCACCCCGTCGTCGTCGTACCGGCACAGGTCGCCGGTACGGTACATCCGCGAGCCGGGAGGCCCGTACGGGTCGGCCACGAAGCGTTCGGCCGTCCGGCCGGGAGAACGCCAGTAGCCCTGAGCCAGCCCGACCCGTCCGGCGACGTACGCCTCACCCGGCATGCCGATCGGGACGGGCCGCAGTCGTGAGTCCAGCACCAGCAGCCGGAAGTGGCTTTCGGGGCGGCCGAGCGGCACCCGCGTGCCGGGGGCCGGCTCCAACGGCATGTCGACGACGGTGCCGGCCTCGGTCGGGCCGCAGACGTTCACCAGGGCGGTGCCGGCCAGGGTGGCGAAGAACCGGTCGCGGATCCGCGGGGTGAGCGGCTCGCCGCCGCACAGGGCCCAGCGCAGTGCCGTCGCCCGGGCCGGGTCGACGTGCTCCAGGAAGGGCGTCATCACGGTCGGCACCAGGAACAGCGTGGTGACCCGGTGCTCTTCGACCAGCCGCGCCAGGTGCCGGGCGTCGCCGTGGCTGTCGGGGCGGCAGACCACCAGCCGGGCCCCGTGCCACAGCGGCCAGAAGATCTCCCAGATGGAGACGTCGAAGCCCGGGGAGGTCTTGAACAGGGCGGTGTCGCCCGGTCCGTAGGGGTACTGCCGCTGCATCCAGCCGAGGTGCGCCAGCGCGCCGTCGGTCGGGTACGCCACGCCCTTCGGGCGACCGGTCGATCCGGAGGTGTAGAGGATGTTGAACAGGTCGGCGGGCGTGGCGCCGGAGACCGGGTTCGTGGTGGCGCACCCGGCCCAGGCGGCCCGGTCCGTCTCGACGTCGACCACCCGCCAGGGGCCTGCGGGGATCCGGCTGCGGCAGGCCGGGTCGGTCAGTACGTGGGCGGGGGCGGACTCCTCGATCATGTGGGCGAGACGGGCGTCGGGAAGCTGGGTGTCGAGCGGCACGTAGGCGCATCCAGCCTTGACCGCGGCGTAGATCGCCACCACCAGCTCTATGCCGCGCCCCAGGCAGACGCCGACCCGGGTACCGGGCCCGGCGCCGTCCGCACGGAGGTGGTGCGCGAGCCGGTTCGCGCGCTCGTTGAGCTCGCGGTAGGTCAGGGTGGTCCCGGACTCGTCGACCAGCGCCACCGCGTCGGGCGTGCGGGCGACCTGCCGCTCGAACGGCTCGGTCATGCTGTCGAACGGCAGGTCCGGGTCCTGGTACGGGTTGAGGCCGGTGAGGATTCGCGAGCGCTCCGCGTCGTCGACCAGCGCATGCTCACCCACCGGCTGGTCCGGGGAACAGGCCAGCAGGTCCAGCAGGTGCAGGTAGGTGCGGGTCCAGCACTGGACGGTCGGGCCGTCCGCCGCCGTGGTGGTGTTCTCGACGTACAGCCGTTGGCAGTCGTCCGAGAACACGAAGGAGACGTGGGCCGGGCCCTCGGACGGGGCTGGTCCCGCGGTCAGCAGCTCGCGGAAGCAGGCAGCCGGATCGACCGGTCCGGTGCCGCGCTCGAGTGCCCCCTGCATCACACAGGCCCGCAGCGGCGAGCCGGGCCGGGACAGCAGGGTGACGAGCACGGACGCGGCCTGCGCGAGCGCGGTGAAACCGTCGCTTCCGGCGTCCTCCGCCAGTGCGCGCAGGCCGGCCACCGTCCCGGCCGGGACGGCGACAGGGCCGATGCACTCGGCCGGGGCGGCGACGGTGTGGACGGCGGCGCGTTGCTGATGGGTCACGGGCGCTCCTACGGCTGTGGCTGTCGCGACTGAAGTAAACGGAGGAGGTCCGCGGCGGGGCAAGGGGCGTCCCTGTCCCCGGTTCTGTGGACCTGGCCTGCCCGGGGCGGCGCGGTGCGGTCCGCGTCGCCCGATCACGTGACTCCCCGGGCCGGCCGCGCCGACCTACGGTCGAGGGTCGGCAGGACTGCCCGTCGTACCGGGCGTTCCCGCAGGCGTCCGCCGTCCTGGCACGGTGACGAACGTCGCGGCAGGCCGTGCGTCCGCCAGTACCCGATCGATGCCCGGGCGGGGCGCACGGCCTGACCGCGGCGGCCTCCCCAATCCCGCTTCCGAGGCCCGCTGCCAGGGCGATTCGTGCCCGCCGGGCCGCAGCGCCGGGCCTGCGGAGGCGTACCGCGAAGGAGTATCGGATGACACTGCCAACAGTCGGCCGACTGGTTCTCGACCTGGCGGTGATCGCCGGCGTGGCCCACCTGCTCGGGGCACTGGCCCGCAGGCTGGGCCAGCCCGCCGTGATCGGCGAGATCGCCGGAGGCCTGCTGCTCGGGCCGGTCTTCCTGCACGGTGCCGGGTCGGCCCCGCTGCTGTTCACGGCCGAGACGCGCCCCGGCCTGAAGCTCATCGCCGACATCGGCGTCTGCGTGTTCATGTTCCTGGTCGGTCTCGGCCTGGAGCACGGCCTGCTGACCGGGCAGGGCCGGCTGGCGGTCACCGTGTCGCTCGGCTCGACGGCGCTGCCCTTCGGACTGGGCGTCCTGCTGGCCTTCTCCCTCGGGGACGGCCACTCCGTCACGAACCGGGCAGCCTTCGTCCTCTTCCTCGGCACCGCGATGTCGGTCACGGCCTTCCCGGTGCTCGCCCGCATCCTCACCGACAGGAACCTCGTCCGGACGCCGATCGGCGGGATCGCGCTGGCCATCGCGGCGATCGACGACATCATGGCCTGGTCGCTGCTCGCCGTGGTGACGGCGCTGGCCGGGAGCACCACCGGCAACCCCTGGCTGGTGCTGCTCGCACTGCCCTACGTGGCGGTGATGCTGGGCGTGGTCCGGCCGGTGCTGGCGAAGCTTGCCGCCCGTCGGGCCGGGTCCGGCGGCCGGGCAGCCGGCGCGGTCGTGCTGGTGGCGGTCGCGGCAGGACTGTGGCTGTCGGCCACGGTGACCGACCGGCTCGGCCTGCACCTGATCTTCGGTGCGTTCCTGTTCGGGGCCGTGCTGCCCCGGGAGGGGGCCGCCGGTCTGCGCCGTGCGGTCCTGCCACTGGTCGAGCGGGGCTGCTCGGCCGTGCTGCTCCCGGTCTTCTTCGTGATCGCCGGGCTGAAGGTGGACCTGTCCTCGATGGACCTCTCGGCCTTCGGCGAGCTCGGGCTCATCCTCCTGGTGGCGATCGGCGGCAAGTTCGGCGGCGGGTTCCTCAGCGCCCGGGCGATCGGCATGCGCCCCCGGCACGCCGTGGTGCTCGGCACCCTCATCAACACCCGCGGGCTCACCGAGCTGATCGTGCTGTCGGTGGGCCTCCAGATCGGTGTGCTGGACCAGCGCCTGTACTCGTACATGGTGGTGATGGCGCTGGTCACCACGGCCATGGCCGGCGTGGTGCTGCGCTTCGTCTACCCGCCCGAGCGGGTGCGCCACGACCTGCAGGACCTCGACCGGACCGCGGCCCCGGACGGCGAGGAGGCCGATGCCGCCGCGCCCGTCCTTCCCCACCCCCCGCTGCGCGAGAAGCAGCCCTGACACCCTTTCGGGAGTTCACCCATGACCACTCGCCAGTCCGCCACGCCGTGGCTGCCGCGCCTTCCTTCCTCCCCCGTGGCCCGGCGGGTCTTCCTCGTCCCGCACGCGGGCTGCGGGGCCAACATCTTCGACGGCTGGCCAGCACAGCTCGACGGGGTGGAGTTCCTGCCCGTCGAGCTGCCGGGCCGCCTCACCCGCTGGGGGGACCCGATGCCGGACACCTTCCAGGAGCTCGCCGCAGCGCTCATCGACGGGCTGCGCCCGTACCTGGACGCCCCCTACTCCCTGTTCGGCCACTGCTGGTCCGGCCTGGCCGTCTACGAGACGGCCGTCCAGGTCCAGCGGGCCGGGCTACCGATGCCGGAGCGCCTGTTCGTCTCCGGGCAGGTGGCCCCGCAGGACGGCCCGGTCGGGCGGATGCTCGACATGGACGACACCGATCTGGCGGCCGATCTGTCCGAGACCATCCGCGCCTCGGGCAAGCATCCGCATCAGGAGCTGATCGCCCTCTACACCCGGGTGCTGCGCACCGATGTCGAGGTGTGCCGGCGGTATGTCGTGCCGGATCCGGTCCGACTGGACCGCCCGGTCACCGCGATCGGCTGGGCGGACGACGCCGAGGTCCCGCCGGAGCGGATGGCCGGGTGGGAGCGCTGTGCCGACACCCTCTCCGAGGTGCTGCCCGGCGGGCACGACCGATTCCTGGAGGCGCCGCCGGAGCTGCTGCGCCTGCTGAGCGGGGCCTGACCGGCAGAACGGTGGCGGGGGAACAACGCAGAGGGGGGCGGGAGAGAACCGGGGGTTCCCCCCCTCGGGTTCCACCCCCCCCCCGCGACCGATCAGGTACTACGCGGGGTCCC